>PVWD01000137.1 GCA_003003615.1 filamentous cyanobacterium CCP2
GCCTAGGCTATAGGCAAAAGTATTTACCCTACTCCCCACTCCCCACTCCCTACTCCCCTTCCTACTGCAACCTCACATCATTAAAAACCGGACGGTTAAACGGCCCAACTTTATACCCTTGTACCTCCTGCCGTGTGGCATAAACCCAAAGCGAACCCGGTGTGTATAGCGGAATGTGAACCGCATTGGCTAACAAATACTCCATTGCATTCTCAACGGCTTCCCGTCTTTCCTCTGGATCGATCGTCGTTCGAGTTTCTTCCAAGAGTGCGTCTAATTCATCGCTTTGGTATCCGCTGTAGGCTCCAGGGGAATGCCATAACTGATGCAGAATATCTGGATCAAACCAGGCCCAGTCCATCATGTCAAAGGTGCTGGTTCCGGTTGTGCGTTCGTTTTCTTGCTTCACTCTAGCATTCAGCGTCCCGATGTCCATTGTTTCCAGTTGGGCATCAATTCCAACTTGTGCTAGCTGACTTTGGAAAATCTGCACCATGCGCTCGCGGTTGTCGCCAGTGGAGGTCATCAGAATCACTTCCATGGGGCGATCGGGCCCATAACCCATTTCTGCCAACAGTTCCCTTGCTCGGTCTGGATCATGTTCATACCCATGTTGAGCGCAAAAGTCTTGATCATTCGCAAAGACACCGCGACTGATCGGACATTGCTCACGCTGAACCAAATCATCACCAAAGGCCGTTTGAATGGCCGCATCCACATCAACTGCATACGCAACAGCTTGACGAGCACGGATATCATCAAAGGGAGGACGCGAGATCGTGAATTCAAAAAAGAAGTTTTGTCCCGTGTTTTCAGCAACGTGCAATTCCATGTTGGGGTCATCACGAACCACGTCCAAATCATCAAGCGGTGGATTCACAATAAGCTGCACTTCTCCGGTCTGGAGTCCTGCCAAACGGGTTTGGGCTTCTGGAATTTGCCGTACAATTAGCCGTTCCAAATAGGGTGCCCCTTCATTCTCAACGGGACGACCAAACCGAATGTAATTCTCATTCCGCTCCAAAACAATTTCATCACCCCTCGTCCAACTGACAAACTGCCACGGCCCCGTCCCGATCGCCTGCGACACCCCAAACTGATCCCCAAATTCCTCATTGCTGTCACACAACATACTGGCAAAGGGGTCTGCCATAAACGACAAAAACGCCCCAAACGGGCTAGCAAACTGAAAAGTAACCGTCTGCGGATCAACCACATCAACCGATTCGATCGGCCCCCATGCTCCACTTGTGACGCTAGGATTTGCATCATCAATCGCGCGATCGGCGGTGTACTTCACATCATTGGCATCAAACGGCGTTCCATCATGGCAAGTAATCCCTTCATTTAAGGTGAAGGTAACGGCAGTTCCGTCTTCATTCACTTCCCATTCCCGCGCTAAGTTGGGCACAATCTCGCCATTGTCATCAAACGCTAACAACGTATCGTAAAGTTGGTCAAAAATTTGCCAGGATAGCGTCGTTGTGGTGCGGTGGGGATCAAGCGAATCAGCATCACCATAGCGGGCCCAAACCAGCGTTCCTCCATCCTGTGCGGTTGTTGTATCTGTGTCTGAAGGGGTGTCTGCGGGAGCAGTTGGGTCAGTTGTATCAGCAGTTTGGTTGCCACCACAGGCGGTTAATAAGAGTGCGGAAAACGCGATCGTTAGCAGGGAATTCTGTACTGCTTTTCCTGTCCCAGTTTGAATAAAAGCTTTCATCATCACTACCTGTATCCTTTCATACCCTCGGTTGAGCAAACAATTTTAGAACCCGCCTGAATGCAGATATAAAAAGCAATCACTGAAGCAATAACTTTAGTCAAAAATCTACATTTTTGGGAGCATCCCATTGATGCAAATGGATCAATTTCCGTAGCGCAGGCATCTTGCCTGCCAGTGAGAGATTTGTCATAGAAATGCAAAAGTGGGATACACCCACATTGTTTCAAAGGTAAGGCAGCATCCATCGCGAGTCGCACCCCTTAAGCACGATCGCCTTCTGCCAATGCAAACTCAATTCAATCTAATCGTTTGCCCATGAAATTTGGTATCTGGGCAGTATATCATCACCCAATTTAATCACAGTATGAGAGATGAACAAAATCGATTCGCAACGAAAAAGGAGGTATTACCCAAACACCTCCAAATCTTGTGCAAACTCAACTTGCGTTTATTTCCCTGAAATTGGAAACTTCCAGCGTTTTTTAATGTCATCCATTCAGAACATTTCATCCAAACTGGCGTGTTATGGATTCGTTAAAAAGCATCTTTTCTTTAAGAAAGATTTAGATATGTAGCAGTAAACAAAGGTTTGTTTTTTATTTGGGATTGCTGTAAGGGCACACTGGGCACCCCCACAGCATTTTGACGATCTTTACCTAAGCAAGGGCGTAGCTGTTTTCCAGCCCATTGGACTGCATCCCGATCGGATACTGGCTCATGAATGGTTCCATTGCGATCGGTTGATAACCAGAACCCATTGAGTCCATGTTCAAACCAACCGAGCTATCAGAAACGTATGAGGATTCAGCCATTTCCATTCCTGTTGCATGGCTGTGGGTATGTTCCATGAGAGATGGTTCACCCGGACTGCTCAACTCATCCATCTCATCCATTCCTACATACCCTGTATCCTCTTCTGCTCCAGTGGCGATGATCTGTCCTCTGACTTCACCACCGGGATTACGAACCGAATGAACATTGAAGTAGTACTCAATTTCCTCTCCGGGTTCTGCCATCTGAAACTCAGGGGCAAACTCCATGAAGGATTGCACATCATCAAAGTCCCAAACTCCTGTTAGGGTTGTGGAACCATCATCGTTGAAGGTGACAACCAAATCGTCATCTTGCAAATCGGGTGAAATGATGTCAAACACAACCGGGCCATTCTCACCCCGCAGCCCTTCGTGGATGTGAACAAACAGCACATCGTCATCTTCTTCAGGCGTGAGGGGATGCATACCCAACAGTGGCCCGAAGTCCAACCCATTCACCGTGAGGCTGTAGCTGAGCGCATCTCCAGTTTTGTTGAGACTCAGATTCGCCATTCCCATCACATCGGTTTCAATTGGGGGAACCTCCTGATCGCCCGTCAACTCGGAGATGAAATCAAGCATGAAGCTCGGCTCCATTTCTGGAACATCACAGTGTTCCGCTTCGTCTCCGATCGCAGAGTGATGCAACATCCCAGAAGCATGGTAGTGCGTGGCTAAATCAGATATTTCGATCGATCGGTAACTAAGTCCTTTTTCTTTACTCTGGGTGCCGAAGCTGTTCTTAGCCATAGCAAATGCACATCCTATTTTGAGAGAACATCGTTGAATGAGTGCCTGATTAAAAGGCATCACAATCAGGACAGAAATATCTGCCAACTCAACGGTTTACAAATTCTGCAAAGCGATACATTGGGCGGTCGGAAGTTGAGAAAACCGCCGCCATCGTATATACGACTTGGTTGTAAAAATGGATTTAAATCCCAGTAGTATGGGCAGCGTCCACCTTTGCACCGATACCTAAATTAAAAATATTTAAGTGAAAGACTTTCTTATCCGATCGCCAACGCAACTGCTCCACAAACCATTACCCCAGCTCCAGCCAACCGGCGTTGAGTATTCCCTTCTGCTAATAACTTGGCTCCCATCATCACCCCAATTAAGATACTGATTTCTCGCAGTGGAGCCACATAGCTGACAGGGGTAAAAGCCAGGGCCGTCAACACCAGAATATAGGCAAACGGTGAAAGACATGCAACGCCGATCGCCTCCCAGCGATGCATTTTCCACTCTGCACAAACCGATCGCCAATGGTGTACCGCAACCGGAGAAAGCAAGATCGTGCGGCTGAGATTTGAGCCATAATCCATCAAGACAGGTGGAACCAAGAATGTGCTGACTCCTTGCTTATCCCAAAGGGTGTAAGCGGCAATCACAGTGCCCACCAGCAGCCCATAGCCGATTGCCCGATGATTCGTTCCATTTCCGTTCGGGCTAGATTGACTCGTTAGCAAAAAAGCACCGATCGCAATTAATGACAATCCCAGCAACGCCAGTGGAGTGGGGCGTTCTCCCAAAAATAAGATTGCTACCATTGAAGACAGCAGGGGGCCTGTTCCCCGCGCTAAGGGATAGACCAGCGACAAATCCCCAAGTTTGTATCCCTGTTGCAGTAATAAAAAGTAAACAAAGTGGAGCAAGCCACTCCCGGTCATCAACAGCAATTCCACACCGCCTAAATCTGGCTTTTGCCAAAGCAAAACGATGAATGCAACCGGGGCATATAACACTGATGCCAGAGCCGAAAACAGCCAGACGAAACCAACTCCACCGCTCGATCGCTTTGCAAGTAAATTCCAACTGGCATGGAAAAATGCCGACAACAAAATCAAAACAATGGCAAAACCTGTCAATTTTTAGAGTTCTCCTTTCCCAATTGTCTTCAGCCCATGACTTCTCGAAATCATTCCCCGCCCGATCGCGTAATAAGATAGGAAATTGGCTGATTTGTTAAGCGATGCCTGCCGCAAAACGTGGTGCAGGTTACAGAATTGGGTGTCAATCGTACTTTCTAATGGCCGGTTTGGCTGCCTATTCGCAAGGCAAAAGATAACGCAACTGACTGCTTCAACTCATTCAACTCAACATTATTTCATCTAGGTTCCTGTATGAGTGCTTCTTCCATTCGCTTTCTCATGTGCCCTCCCAAATTCTACGATGTGGATTATGTGATTAATCCCTGGATGGAGGGAAACGTCCATAAATCATCCCGCGATCGTGCTGTGGAACAGTGGGACAAGCTGTATCACGTCATTAAAGAACACGCGACGGTGGATCTGGTTGAACCTCACAAAGGGGTTCCCGATATGGTGTTTTCGGCCAACGCCGGACTGGTGTTGGAAAATACCGTTGTTTTAAGCCGATTTTTCCACAAAGAACGGCAAGGGGAAGAACCCTTCTTCCAGCAGTGGTTTGAGGAACAAGGCTTTACGGTACATCTTTTGCCAAAGGACTTGCCCTTTGAAGGGGCAGGGGATGCTCTGCTCGATCGCGAGGGGCGTTGGCTGTGGGCGGGCTATGGCTTCCGCTCTGAGCTAGACTCGCACCCCTATTTAGCCAAATGGCTGGATATCGAAGTCCTGTCGCTGCGGCTAATGGATGAGCGGTTCTACCATTTAGATACCTGCTTCTGTCCCCTTACCGATGGCTACCTGCTCTACTATCCGCCTGCCTTCGACTCCTATTCCAATCGTCTGATTGAAATGCGCGTTCCGCCCGAAAAGCGGATTGCTGTTGATGAACCGGATGCCGATAACTTTGCCTGCAATGCGGTAAACATCGATCGCCTCATCATCATGAATAAAGCCAGCGATAGCTTGAAGGCGCGGTTGGCAGAGGCAAACTTCCAGGTCATTGAAACACCCCTCACCGAATTTTTGAAAGCCGGAGGAGCCGCAAAATGTCTGACTCTTCGCGTCACTGAACCCCTGCAACCCATTCACCATGCCGTTGCCAGCGTCGAAAGCCGCACCATCCAGCTAGAAGGACACCTGCTGGATTCAGGACTGATTAACCGGGCCCTAGATTTAATTGTAGAGGGGGGCGGTACGTTCCAAGTCTTGAACTTTAACTTAGGTGAACAGCGTCAAAGTACCTCCACCGCAGAAGTTCGGGTGACGGCCCCCTCCCGCGATGTGATGGAAAAAATCATGGCGCAACTGATCGATCTGGGTGCTTCCCCCCGACCGCAAGAAGTTTGTGATAACCCCTTGGAAACCGTCGAACTGGATGGCGTTGCCCCTGATGATTTCTACGTCACGACTATTTACCCTACTGAAGTGCGGGTGAACTGCGAATGGGTACGGGTACAGAACCAGCGGATGGATGGGGCGATCGTCGTTTCCCAAACTCCAGAGGGGGTCATTGCCGAATGCAAACTCCTGCGCGATTTGCAAAAGGGTGATAAAGTCGTCGTCGGTGTAGAGGGGATTCGCACGGTTCGTAAGGCAGAATCCCGTGAGCAGCGCACTAGTAACGATAAAGAATTCAGCTTCATGGGAGCGGGGGTTTCCAGCGAACGCCGAGTTGAGCTTGTTGTCGAGCAAATTGCCTGGGAGTTCCGCCGCATTCGCGATCAGAGTGGCAAAGTGGCAGTGGTGGCTGGCCCCGTTGTGATTCATACCGGCGGTGGAGAGCATTTATCTCACCTGATCCGGGAGGGCTATGTGCAGGCACTCTTGGGCGGAAATGCGATCGCTGTACACGACATTGAGCAAGCGATGATGGGGACTTCGCTGGGGGTAGACATGAAGCGAGGGGTTTCCGTGCGGGGAGGACACCGCCATCACCTGAAGGCAATTAACACAATCCGTCGCTATGGCAGCATTGCCCAAGCCGTGGAACAAGGCGTATTAAAGAGTGGGGTCTTTTACGAATGCGTCAAGAACCATGTGCCCTTCTCGCTGGCAGGCTCCATCCGTGATGATGGGCCGCTCCCCGATACCAAAATGAACCTGATTGAAGCTCAGCAGGATTATGCGCGTCTGATTCAGGGAGCCGATATGATTCTGATGCTCTCTTCTATGCTGCATTCGATCGGCGTGGGCAACATGACTCCGGCAGGGGTCAAACTCGTTTGCGTAGACATTAATCCCGCAGTGGTCACTAAACTGAGCGATCGAGGTTCCGTGGAATCGGTTGGCGTTGTCACTGATGTCGGCTTGTTCCTCAGCTTGCTGGTGAAACAACTCGATCGGCTAACCAGCCCTTATCAAATGGTCTAAACGATTTAGCACGATCGCTTCAATCTCTCCTCTGTCTGGTGGGGCGGGCATCTTGCCTGCCCTTTCATTTCCCTTCTCGCTCTGCCCGTTCCATTTCCTGCTTCATTTCCTGGCTGCGGCGCAAATAGCTGACAAACAGCACGATCGAAAAGCCGATGATAAACGGGCCTAAAATGCCTGCGGAAAGGGTGTTATACAGTCCATGCAAGACCGCAGCGATCGTCAAACCAATAAACAGAATAGCGCTTTGCCGAGAGGGATTGATGGCTCCTAACCCAATAAAATAGCCAACAATGCCAGCCAGAATCGCGTGAAAAAGGGGCAGTGAAACAAACCGAATCGTATTTGCTGCAACATACGACCCCAGCCCAATTTCTCCTCTAGACAAGCCAAAGGCATAGCGCAAAGAGTAGGCTGCTCCCTCGGCAATCGCAAACCCCAATCCAGACATGGCTCCATAAAAGGCAGAAGTTTGCGGATCAATCAGCTTTCGAGGTCGCAAAAACAGCAAATAAACGGGCAACGCTTTGCAAACTTCCTCTAAAACCCCCACGCCCAGCGTAAAGCCCACAATGCGAGCCACCAATCCTCCCCCTACTGCCTGGTAAAGATTGCTGAACGGCGGAACCCGTTGCAAAAACAGCAGCATCGGAATGCCAATAAATGTGGTAAACAGCAAACATTTCAGCGTGTTGCCCCAGGAAAACTGCGGCGGGCGAATCAGATTATATAGAACTACACCCCAAATGCAAGCATAGTAAATGCCCAGTAACCAAGCGATTTGGGCTAGGGTTGCCTGTTCAGAGAATAAATTAATGAGTAAGGGAAACACCCCCAAAAAGAGCAGCAGCCGGACGGTGTTGTTTCGGTAAAGCTCAAGGCTGAAAACATCCTGGTAGGGAAGGATGGCGTGAAGCCGGAAACTGCGTAACGCTTCCCAAAAGCCTTGCTCATTCGCCTTGTTGTACTTAACGATCGCCCCAGCGGTTTTGATGATGGCTTTAGAGGAAGGGTTGAAGGAGTGAGGGGAACCAGAGGGCAGAGTGGAGTGAGGGGCAGCAGCAGAGGGTAGGGTAAACTCCTGCGACCAAGAGGGCAATGCTTCCGTGTATTGCTGGCCATAAACCTTGACGAATTCCACCGATCGTAGCCCTAGCCCACTAATTTGGTGTTGGAGAAAGCGGATAAAGGCTTGCTGTTCCAGGGGGCGGGCCGAAGTCAGCAGAATTTTGAGACAGTTATCCTTCAGTACAACCTTGGCAGTGACACCCCTAGGTTGCAGCTTACGATTCAGTAAAAGTGCGATCGCTCCGGGATCGCCTTGTCGAGCTAAAGTCAGCAAATCGGGCTGAAGCATAACCGATGCGATCGCTGCACCAGCGTAATGATGTATTCAGGATATCCCACCCGTTACCGGCATCGTGTATTGAGGGAACGAATCCAGTTTATGAAGAAACACTTGGGCAAACCAGGAATAATATCGATTCTGGCTCAACGAGTTTATCAAGAGCGGTCAAGCAAAGGCAATCTTGACAAATTTTGGGAATTCATGCCCAAACAACTTTTCCTTTAGCTTTCATCCCACCCCTCACTGCTGCACTATGCCTTGAGTCGGATTCAGCAACCGCAGCAAGATGAGAAAATATGTTTAAATATGCTGCCGTCCAATCTAACTTTTGTTAGCATTTTTCAAACCTTTTAATCAGTCGTTTCGCTAATTTTGTCGATCGATTCACAATTTGTAGCTAAAAAAACAGAATAGAGGTCAATATGGAATACTCGTTTGAACTCGTTGGCATATCTCCTGTTTTGTCTTTTTTTAAACATCAACAGGCGTTGCAAAAACGACAACATGCGGGTGCAGAATACCTGGGAACTTACCGCTGCACGCTCGATGCGCTGATTGCGTCGGTTGAAGAGATGCCCCCACGAAATGGTTGGAATCTCGATCGAGTTGTGGATACGGTGATTAACTTTTGGCTCAACAACAGTGAAAAAATCGCTCATTGGAAACGGTGTTTAGATGATGCTGGCGCAGACAACTTACTCATTGCAAGAGTGGCGGATCTAGACTCACTAAAAACCGAATTTGAATCGCTCTTCAATTCAAAAAGCTAATCCTGGGACTAAGAAATTCACCAGGTTGGCTACCCCGCTCAACTCCCCATCAATCACAGATAATTCAATAAAACCCGTTCCCACTCCCTCCACTCCCCACTCCCTGTTCCCCATTCCCCATTCCTCCCTCCTGTACAGACGCGACATGTCACGTTTCTTCCACCTTTTCCACCCATCGATCCGTATAATTTTAAGAAGAGTGAACAATTCTGCGCCTCTGCGCCTGCTAACTGCCGAAACGCGATCGGGGAGACGATAGATTTATGACGATGATCGAAACCAAAACTGAACCGATGGTGATCAATATGGGGCCTCACCATCCCTCTATGCATGGGGTGTTGCGGCTGATTGTCACCTTGGATGGTGAAGATGTGGTGGACTGTGAGCCAGTCATTGGCTATCTGCACCGAGGCATGGAAAAAATTGCCGAAAACCGAACTCCGGTGATGTACATCCCTTACGTCAGCCGTTGGGACTATGCGGCAGGAATGTTCAACGAAGCGGTCGTCGTCAACGCGGTCGAAAAGTTGGCGGATGTCCCCGTGCCAAAACGTGCTAGCTATATCCGCGTCATCATGCTGGAGCTAAACCGAATCGCCAATCATCTACTGTGGTTGGGGCCATTTTTGGCAGATGTGGGAGCGCAAACGCCCTTCTTCTACATCTTCCGCGAACGGGAAATGATTTACGACCTGTGGGAAGCGGCAACGGGCTACCGCATGGTAAACAACAACTACTGGCGGATTGGGGGTGTTGCAGTGGATCTGCCCTACGGTTGGGTGGATAAGTGCCATGACTTTTGCGACTACTTCCTGCCCAAGGTGGATGAGTACGAGAAACTCATTACCAATAACCCTATCTTCCGGCGACGGATTGAGGGAATTGGTACGGTGACTCGTGATGAGGCGATCAATTGGGGGCTTTCTGGCCCGATGCTGCGGGCTTCTGGCGTGAAGTGGGACTTGCGGAAGGTCGATCACTACGAGTGCTATGACGAGCTAGATTGGGAAGTCCATTGGGAAACGGCGGGAGACTGCTTTGCTCGGTATCTTGTCCGAATCCGGGAAATGCGCGAGTCGGTGAAGATTTTGCGGCAGGCGTTGGATGCCCTTCCTGGTGGCCCTTACGAAAACCTGGAAGCCAAGCGGATTGCAGAAGGCCCAAAATCAGAGTGGGCTAAAAGTATGGACTATCAGTTCATCAGTAAGAAGGTGGCTCCTACCTTCAAGATTCCTGAAGGCGAACACTATGTCCGGGTGGAAAGCGGTAAGGGTGAACTGGGCATCTATATCATTGGCGATAATAATGTCTTCCCCTGGCGGTTTAAGATTCGGGCAGCCGACTTTAACAACCTGCAAATTTTGCCGCACATTCTGAAGGGCGTGAAGGTTGCTGATATTGTCGCCATTCTGGGTAGCATCGACATCATTATGGGATCGGTCGATCGCTAAGGAATGCAAATTTGATAACCTGAAATGCTTGTAGGGTGGGCATCTTGCCCGCCCAATCAACAAGGCGGAACGATTCAGGTTATTTGATCCACATTTGTTTGTAGGGGCGATTCGTGAATCGCCCTTGTTTATTACAGATTGTCTAATTGGGCGATCGGATGAACGGAAGGGACAGGCAAGATGCCCATCCCACAAGAAAGTCAATCCAGGAAGTCAAATCAGTGAGTTTTTGTCCTTTGAGGGAAGGGACGGGCAAGATGCCCATCCCACAAGAAAGTCAATCCAGAAAGTCAGTGGTTTTCTTGGCCTTTGTCTGATCGCTGGTTGCTCATCAACCCTCTGGCTTAATTTGTTGTCGTCAGTTCTGGACGGACTTCAGCCACAGGGGCGCGTTGTTTCAGTTGGGCTGCAATCAGTCCTGTTACCAATGTGCCAACGGCGATCGCTACAATATATAGCCCCGCATTGCCAACCGCATTGGGGATTGCTAAGACAAATACACCGCCGTGGGGGGCCCGGAGCGTACAGCCAAACAGCATGGATAGACCTCCTGCGATCGCTGATCCGACAATGCAGGCAGGGATGACGCGCAACGGATCTTTAGCGGCAAACGGAATGGCTCCTTCGGTAATAAAGCAAATTCCCAACACAGAAGCTACCTTTCCGGCTTCCCGTTCCTCATGGGCAAACCGCCTTTTGGCAATCAAAGTAGCGAGGGCCAAGCCCAAGGGTGGGGTCATTCCGGCTGCCATCACGGCTGCCATCGGCTGATCGATGTTGCTCGCCAGTAAGCCGACGGCAAAGGTGTATGCTGCTTTGTTGATTGGCCCACCCATGTCAACTGCCATCATGCCGCCCAGAATCAAGCCCAGCAGTACAGCATTTCCCTGCCCCATATTTTCCAGGAATGCGGTGAGTCCATCGGTTAAGGCTCTAACCGGAACGCCAAACACGAAGACCATAAGTAAGCCAACGGCTAAGGTGGACAGTAAGGGAATCACTAGCACAGGTTTAATCCCTTCCAGGTTCTGCGGCAAGTTGACATGATCCCTCACCCACCGAGCAATATAGCCTGCCAGGAAACCTGAAATAATCCCGCCGAGAAAGCCCGTCCCTAAGTTGGCAGCAAGCATCCCACCGACCAAGCCAGGAGCCAGACCGGGGCGATCGGCGATCGAAAAAGCAATATAGCCTGATAAGACTGGCACAATCAGAGCAAACGCTCCATCTCCACCGATCTGGATCAGCGCATCGCCAATACTGCCGGGTTCAGGATCTAACCCAAAAGCAAAGGAAATTGCCAGAATTAATCCACCTGCCACAATGATCGGCAGCATATAGGAAACCCCAGTCAACAGGTGCTTGTAGGGGCCCGATCGCTTCGCTGACTGTTCTGCCTTGGCCTGCTTTACTGAATCAGCATAACTATCCGCAGTTCCAACACTACCCACAGCAGGTTCTGGCATCGCCAAGGCTTCATTCAGAATCGTTTTGCCCTCTTTTAACGCCTTCTTCGTCGAGGTTTGATAAACGCGCTTCCCACCAAACCGGGACAAATCCACATGGGTATCAGCAGCAATCACCACTGCATCCGCTTGAGCAATGTCTTCTGGCGTTAAAGTATTTTTGGCTCCCACAGAACCCTGAGTCTCTACCTTCATATCGTGACCCAAATCCACTGCGGCCTTGCGGAGGGCTTCAGCCGCCATGAAGGTGTGGGCAATCCCCGTGGGGCAAGCAGTGATGCCGACCAGTCGTTTCGGTTCATCCGCTGCGGCTGGCGTGGCATCTGTTGGGGATGGAGCAACATCCGAAGAGCCATCTGAAAAGACGTTAGAGGCAATAGCGGGTTCCGGTGGAGAAGTGACGACTGCTCCAGAGCCGTTACTCTCTAATTGAGTTTCAGACACAGCCGCCTCAATCACTTCCTCCGTATCTCGGATCGCCTTACTGGTGGAGGTGGCGTAAATGGGCTTATCCGCAAACCGCGCCGGATCAACGTAAATATCAGCGGCAATGATCACTAAATCCGCAGCAGCAATGTCTTCTGCTTGCAGGATATGCTTTGCCCCTTCTGCTCCCTGCGTTTCTACCTGCATGGCATAGCCTAGGTGAGCGGCTGTTTTTTTCAAGGCTTCGGCTGCCATCAGGGTATGGGCGATGCCCGTGGGGCAGGCCGTCACTGCCACAATGTTTTTGATCGGTTTCATAGGAGTTTGGAATTTATGCGATTGCACACGAGAACAAAATCAATGGATGATGGCAACGGATAGTTAAGTGAGCGTGTTTGAAGTTGCCGAGTTCAATAAACGGATAGCGATCGATGGGGGGTGAAATCGATGGGGGCAAGGAATCTAAATTCAACAACCTGAAATTCTTGTGGGGTGGGCATCTTGCCTGCCCAGTCAGCAAAGTAAAACGGTTTTCAAGTTATTGAGTCTAAAATCCATACCTCCTAATGCAGAGTTTGAACTGTCACCTGCTGCATTGTGGATTCGATCGCGGCGATCGGGGGTAATCGTGGCCCGATTTGTGACAATGCCCCTAAGGAAAAGGACGTGGCCAGGCGGGCACAGTCGGTGAGCGGTAAGCCTCGGAGCTTAGCAGTGACAAAGCCTGCCACCATGGCATCTCCGGCCCCCACCGTACTTTTCACTTCAATTTGGGGCGGACGAGCAAACACAGCATTGTCTTTTTCCACAAACATGGCTCCCTTCTCTCCCATTGATACAACGACAGAATGAATGCCCTGTTCCAGCAGATTACGGGCGGCTTGAATCACTTTGGGTTCAGTATCCAGAACCGTTTCCAGCACTTCCTCTAGCTCATGAATATTGGGCTTAACGGCATAGGGGGCAGCGGCAATGGCTTCCCGAAAACTATCACCACTGGCATCCAGAACAACGGTTTTGTTCCTTGCCTTTAACCGATCGATTAACTCGGCATAGATGCGAGTCGGAATGCCTGCCGGAATGCTGCCCGACAAAATGAACCAATCATATTCAGCCGCTAATTGATCAACTGTCTGGATTAAGGACTGGATATCTGATTCGATCGCCGTTTGCCCAGGAAAATTCACATCGGTAATTTCCTGTTTTACCTCATCCACGATTTTTACGTTAACGCGGGTCTTACCCGGAATGCGAATAAATCGATCGCTGATTTGCTTTTGAGTAAAGAACGTCTGGAAGATTTCAACATTCTCTTGACCTAAAAACCCTGACACGGCGATCGAATACCCAAAATCCGCCAAAAACGAAGCCACATTCACGCCCTTTCCCCCTGGATCAGACTGCTCCCACGCCACCCGGTTCACGGCTCCCGCCTGGAAATTGGGAATGGCAACCGTTTGGTCGATCGCAGGATTGAGGGTGATGGTGGTAATTTTGGTCATCGTTAGTAAGGAATGAGGAGCGAGGAGTGAGGAGGTAGGGGTAGGGGCGAATTGCGTTCGCCCAAAGGCATGGGGGGTATGGATGAATTGCGTTCGCCCGAAGGCATGAGAGGCTCGATCTTGTGGGATGGGCATCTTGCCCGTCCCTGCCCAAACCGCCCAACTCCCTGCCAGAATTCGATCTACGAGAGGGCGCGAACCTCTTGAGCAGAACGGCAAGCAAGGGCACGTTTGGCCAAATCTTGGGTTTGGGCAAAGGACATCCCCCGGATTTTGGCCTTGACAGCAGCGACACTGGGAATGCTGACACTAAGTTCAGTTACACCCAGCCCCGCTAAAATGGCGGCTCCTTTGGGATCGCCAGCAATGCCGCCGCAGACACCGACCCATTTCCCCTCTGCCTGAGCCGCCTGTACGGTTTGGTGAATCATTCGCAGGACAGCAGGGTGTAGTCCGTCTGCCTGTTTGGCCAGGATGGGATGACCCCGATCCATAGCCAGGACGTATTGGGTCAGGTCATTCGTGCCGATCGAAAAGAAGTCTACAATTTTGGCAAATTCATCCGCCATCACAACGGCCGAAGGCACTTCCACCATCATGCCGATCTCGACGGGTTCGGCTCCCACTTCCTGCCGGACTTCTTCTGCCAGCTTGCGGGCGGCATGGAGATCTTCCAGGGTGGCAATCATGGGGAACATGATTTTGATCAGTCCGGTTTGGGAGGCGCGGAAGATGGCGCGGAGTTGGGTTTTGAAGAGATCGGGCTGCACCAGGCAAAGGCGGATGCCCCGCACGCCCAGGAAGGGATTTTCTTCCGCAGGTAAATTCAGGTAGGGAATCTCCTTATCTCCGCCAATGTCCAGGGTACGAACGATCAAGGGTAAGCCGTTCAGGGCCTGGGTCATCTGGCTATAGGCGGCAAACTGTTCTTCCTCCGAGGGTGGCTCCGATCGCTGCAAAAACAGAAACTCGGTTCGCAACAGCCCAATCCCTTCTGCCCCAGCATTCACCGCCTGTTCTGCTTCGATCGCCGCTCCAATGTTGGCCACCACCTCGACGCGATGGCCATCGGTCATCAGGGCAGGCTGATAGCAGGCGAGGCGTTCCGCTTCCCGGAGGGCGTGCAGATCCTTGAGGGCAGTTTGGGCCGTGACGCGATCGGCTTCCGTGGGATTGGGGTACAGGTTGCCGTTTGTGCCATCGAGAATACAAGGGGTTCCATCTGCTAAATGTAGAATGGCTGGCCCCGCGCCAACGATCGCCGGAATATCAAGCGATCGGGCAATAATTGCTGTGTGGGACGTGGGGCCACCTGCTGATGTACAAATGCCCAACGTTAAAGCGGGATCAAGCCCTGCGGTGTCGGAGGGAGTCAGGTCTTCCGCCAGCAAAATTACGGGATGTCCAGGCAGCGTCCGCTCCTCTTCAATCGTCTCTGCCAGCAAGCGCAACACCCGTCGTCCCACATCCCGCAGGTCTACCGCCCGTTCGGCTAGAAGAGGATCATTTAACTGTTCCAACGCACTGGCCCGTTGTTCGATTGCCTGCTGCCAGGCCCATCCAGCACTGTGGTGATGTTTCAGTCCGTCGATCGCCTCACTTAGCAAATCGGGATCATTCAAAAATTCCTGGTGTGCCAGAAAGATCGCTGCCTTGGATGCGCCAGACCGTGCCTCCACATCTTTGTACAGATCTTCTAACTGGACTTGCGCCGATGCGATCGCCTGCCGTAACCGCGTTTCCTCCACCGTCGGATCTTTGGCCGTGGCTTCCACCACAATTTTGCCCCGCTTAAACTGATGCACTTTACCGATCGCCATGCCCGGAGAAGCGGCAATCCCTGGAATCGCTTCCGTTTCAAAGGTGGGCATCCAATCCAGGGTCGGTGTTGGGGCGACCTCCTCCTCGTCCTCCAGTCCCGCCACTGTCTCTTATACACATCT
>PVWD01000461.1 GCA_003003615.1 filamentous cyanobacterium CCP2
AGATGTGTATAAGAGACAGGTCTACAACAAATACTTCATCGGCTCTGGCAACGCTAGACAGGCAAGCGGGCAGATTCGCTTCTTCGTTTTTAGCAGGAATGAGGATGGAAACGGGGAGTTTGTTGGTCATGGGAGTGGGGAGTGGGGAGTGAGGAGTGAGGAGTGAGGAGTAGGGAGTGGGGAGTGGGGAAGAGACGCGAAATTTTGCGTTTGTAGGGGGAGGAGGTCAGTAGGTTGGTGTGGTACAGGGGGGAGGATAGAGGTGTGGTTCAGGTGCTCAATCCTTAGCTTTCTGCTGAATTATTCCCTCGATCGCTGCTTTGAGATAGCCGATTTGCCCGTAGGCGTAGGCCAGGTTGTCGAAGCGTTGGGCGGGATGGTTGAAATGTTTGAAGGATTGGTAGAGTCCCCGTAGGAAACGTTCTGCGCCTCGCCAGAGTTGACCCCATCCCGCACGCCCGGCAAGCTGTTCACGGTAGCACTCGCTGATCCCTTGCCACCAGCCCCGGTTAAGGAACCAGGAGCGGTTGAGCCGTTCGGGGGCAACGTGATGGGCGACGATCGCATTGGGCAGGTAGGCCACTTGCCAGCCTTTTTCAAGGGCGAGTTCTGTCATGCGGAGTTCCTCATTGGATAGAAGCGATTTGCCGACTCGTCCTAAATTCAGATCGAACCCGCCGACTTGCTCCAGAAAGGTGCGCCGAATGGAGTAGTTTAGACCTCTGGGGGTTAAACTGGGGCGATCGACATAGACGATTTCATTTCCCAAATCATAGGCTCCCAGGTTTCCAGCCAGCCCGGAGGAAAGCCAGCGAGGTGGCGACATGCCATCTACCCAAAGGAGGGTGACTTTACCCCCCGCAATTACCAGACGTTCATTGTATTGATATGCTTCATGTAGGTCGCTTAACCACGATGGAGTTGCCACTGCATCATCATCTAGATAAGCCAGGATTGGGCTTTGGGCGACCTTTGCTCCGGTGTTCCGCGCCACTGAAAGTCCGGTGACAGGTTCATACACATACCGCAGACGGGGATGGGGCAAACGAGCTTCTACCACCTCACGAGTTCGATCGCTGGAGGCATTATCTACGACAATCACTTCAAACTCGCCAGCAAACGTCTGGGCCAGCAAGCTGTCGATCGCCGCTCCTAGATATGCATCCCGGTTGTGCGTACAAATAATGGCAGAAATCTGCGGTTCGGGCATAAAACTGAGCCTCGCAGGTGCGACTGACATGAACTAGCACCTAGAATGCCCAGATAGAAGAATGGAGTATCAGATTGAGGGCTGAGGATTGAAAACTGAGGATTGAGGATTGAGGACTGAGCCGAAGAAAATGGATTTTCGCTTTGAAGGTGCGATCGGGCAAAGCCTACTGTTTTTTCCTGACGAAAAAAATCCCGCTAGTGTTACTAACGGAATAAAAATATCATCTTAATCGAGCAAAAAGCTTAAGGAGTAGGTACAGAACGCTTTGCTGCTTCTCGTTCAGGTTGGTATCCTTTAGCTAGTTCATCCACATTCAGCTTTTCGCCCAATGTAGATGGTTTGTTTTCCTCATCCTCTCGAACCGACGAAGCTCTGCGCTGCCACTCTCGGCGTTGTTCCCTTTCCGCTTGGAAGTCTTCAGAACGAACCGACTCCGTGCCGGGTGCCCCAAGGCGGGTTCCTGCATCAGAGCGATCGGCTGCCGTTGCTGCTGTTTGGGTAAGACTCAGGAGCATTACGACGCTAACTAGAAGCAGTGTAAGCTGTCTGGCGATCGCTTTAACCGCATTGAAAGCGTGAAACACAAGATTTCTCATATCTACCTTTTTAAGCAAAATATTTGGACAAAACCATCGTCTAGGGGAACCGTGTTCAAGCACGTCTCCCACAAGGCAGAAAAATACTGCGGATCAAAAATCTCTACCCATATCAGTAGATTTGGAGTGAAAATGCATTAGAAATTTCAATCTATTGAACGCTTTAACCCATTCCGAGCTTTACCATGAGGAAAGAGCGGGTTACACGCCAAGGAGGAAGGGCAACATGGATGCAGATACTACTAATCGGGAGCAGGCAGCACAGTCTATTACTCCAGACATCAACCAAACATCTAGCAATACACCAGGAATGGGAGGAGGTGTGTCTGTAATCCAGTACTGGGCAGAACATACCCTTTCACCAGAAGGCGTGAAGCTGTGGCAAACCCTGCTCCATAAGAGTGCCTGTCTGTCCTGCGCCTGGGGAACAGGGGGACAAAAAGGCGGCTTTACGGATGAAACAGGCGAGAAGATGCAGCGATGCATGAAAAGCGTCGAAGCTATTTCAGCTGAAATTCAGCCTGCTGTCACTCAGTCTTATTTTGATCAACACCCGATCGCCTCTTTGCAAACCCTCACTTCCCTGGAAGCCGATCGCCTGGGACGGTTGAGCTATCCGATGATCCTGCGGGCGGGACAGTCCCACTATGAGCGCATTAGTTGGGATGAAGTGTATGCCATTGCTGAAGCATCATTCCATAAACCTGCTGAACGGGTTGCCTCTTATAGTTCTGGGCGATCGTCTAATGAAGCAGCGTATTTGTTGCAGTTGATGATGCGAGCAATGGGATCGAATAATCTGGCGGATTGTTCTGATCTGTGTCATGCACCGTCTACGGTTGGGTTAAAACAGGTGTTTGGTTCTGGAACTTCGATGGTCAGTTTGGAGAACCTGAGAAAATCGGACTGCGTGGTTTTAATTGGTTCCAATGCACCTGCTAATCATCCCCGTTTAATGAATGAGTTGATTAAACTACGCGATCGCGGTGGCAAGGTAATTGTCATTAATCCGATCGTGGAAGTGGGACTCGTTAAGTTTGGTTCTCCGGCGTTCCCAATTAAGTCTCTTTTCACAGGGTCAGACATTGCATCTTTGTATCTTCAATTGATTCCGGGTAGTGATACTGCCCTATTCACGGGTATTCAGAAAGCCTTGATCGAAAACGATTGGGTGCAGTGGGATTACCTGAAGGCGCACACAGAAGGCTGGGAAGCGGTCATCGAACAGGTGCGATCGACTTCTTGGGAAACCATCACAGAAACCTGCGGCATTTCCCAGGAGGAAATTGAGCTAACGGCGCGGGTAATTCATGAATCGAAAGGGGTGGTGTTTGCCTGGGCAATGGGAATTACGCATCACGAGAATGGTGTGGATAATGTGCATGCGATCGCCAATACGGCTTTAATGACCGGGAATGCAGGCAGGGAAGGAGCCGGAACCATGCCGATCCGGGGACATTCCAATGTGCAGGGCTATGGTTCGATGGGAGTCACGGTTCGCTTAAAGCAGGAAATTCAGCAGGCGTTGGAGAAGCCTGTCTCTTATACACATCT
>PVWD01000017.1 GCA_003003615.1 filamentous cyanobacterium CCP2
AGGTAAGACCTGGGAGATTTGGATTCGTTTGCTGCCTTGATCAGCAATAGCGTAGGCCAGAATTTGAGTATTTTGAACGTCGATTACCCAGTATTCTGCAACCCCCAATTCTTCGTACAATGCTCGTTTTGTACCCACATCATCCAACAATGAAGTTTTTGCCACCTCAATCACTAAATCTGGTGCTGGAAATTGATCCAAACTAATAATGCCTGTCCCGGACGGAATCGATTGGGCGCGATCGCGAATGTAATATGACACATCGGGTTGGCATTCCCCTACACCTGGCTTACGAAACGTTGTTGCATCTAACCCTGCCACTGGAATCTCTTTCAGCGCAGCAAATAAATTTACTGCAAAGATAATTACCACATGGTCTTTGCCATGATCAAAGCCGACTGGCGACATCTCAAGCCTCATGTGATCTTTGTAGTAATAGCCCTTCGCTTTCTCGTAAAGCGGGTCTTCTAGAAGACGGACGTATTCTTCCCAGGAGGCTGCTACCCAGGTATCGGTTGGGACTTGCGTTCGGAGTTCATTCATGGTTGCGCCCTCCCGCCAATCAAATCCTGCCTTGGTAAACGCTGCGATTGCTTCTATCCTGACTCATCTTTAGGGGATCTGCACTCTGGGCACAGATTGCTGCCAGGTTTGGATCTGCTGCTGGGCGGTGGGGTATGCTTCAGCGTAGGAGGGAATGCTGCGAGCAATGTTGATGGCGGACATTGGGTCGAGGTTAAGTTGGGATTCGGCAATTTCCAGGATGCGCCAACTCCACTGGCTAATCATGCGATCGGCTTCAGCACGGGTAGGATTGTCTTCGGGGACTTCGTTGGCCAGTTGGATGGCATTTAGCAGCATGGCAGGGGTGCCAACACTGGCAGACGTATAGGCTTGCTGCATCCGGTCTTCCCCTTGAGATTGAGTTTGCCATAGCTGAATTTCACCCTGAGCCTCATCATACAAAGCCCGCCCAGAGGAAATTTGCTCTGCCACATTAATCGCCTGCCCAACGTTGCCCTGACTCGCATAGCGTCTGGCTAAATCCAGTAAAGGCTGGTCTTGAATGCGTTGGAACTGCCCCGTCCACGCCTGAATTTCACCCTGAGCCTCATCATATAAAGCACGCCCAGAGGAAATTCGTTCCGCCACGCTAATCGCCTCGACCAAATTACCAGAGTTTGCCAATACCCTTGCTCGCTCAAGAATGGGGCCGTCCTGAATGCGCTGAATCTGGCTGCGCCAAGAGCCAATTTGCTCACGGGCTTCGGCATAGAGGGCCCGCCCCTGCCCCACATTGCTAGCCTCATCGATCGCCGCCTGCAAGGATGCAATATCCCCCCGTTGGGCAATTTGTTCTGCCCGTGTCAAGTAAGGACGGTCTTCCACCGTTTGGATGGTGGTTGTCCATTCATCGATCGCCTGTTGGGCTTCATCACCGCGTGGATTGGATGCAGGAATGAGTTGGGCCTCGGCAATCGCCGCTCGTAGATCAGAGGTGGTTCCGCCTTGGGCCACTTGACGAGCAATCGCCAGACGCTGTACATCCTGAATTTCAAGCCGCCAGCGACTAATCAACTGCTGCGCCCGACTGTAAAGGGGACGATCGCGTCCTATCTTTTGGGCCCGGGCGATCGCTCCTTGAATGTCATCGGGTGTACCATTCCAGGCTTGGGCTTGGGCCTCAGCCAGAATCTTGAAATCTTTAATCTTGTTTTGCAAACCGGGCTGGTCAGGAATTTGCTCCAAAATGTTGAGAGCGGCCATATAGTCGCGCTGATCTAGCGTTTCCTGGGCCAAATCAATCATGCTTTGCCCAATTTCAGCAATTTGTTGTTGAGCCTTAGCATAGAGCGGGCTGTTTGGCTTCACCTCTTCCGCCAGCTTAACGGCTTGCAAGAGGTTAGAAAGTCCTCCCTGGCTAGCGATATCTTTGGCATTAGAAAGCTTATTAGAATCCTCGCGGGTCAGGGTGATCAGGTTATTTAGCTCCCTGTATTTGGTGGTGCGCCAATACTCGTTTTGCACATCCAGTAGGCGAGTTGCCGTCCGAAAGGCCTGGCGCAGGTCATGTTGGTAAAGGAAAGCTTCAGCTTCATCAAAAATTCCCTGAGCCTCAGTCCAAATGCCTTTCCAGGATTGGATCTGCTCCTCCACAAGCTGATGGGCTTCCGTGTTGTCAGGGATGCGCTCTGCGGTGGAAATTGCGCTTTTCAAATCTCCTTCATGGAAAGACTCTTCCGCCAAAACCAAAATATCTTTGGCCCACACTTCAATGTTGCGATCGATTTCAGGGCGCAAGGGATGGTCATCTGGTAGGGCATTCACCAGAGAGATCGCCTTGAGCAGATCATCTACCGTGCGGCGTTCAGCATTGAGTTGGGCACAGTAAATGCGGAGGGACGCAGAGGCGGTGGGCCAAAAAATCGCAGGACAGTTGGGCACAGAAGGTAGACGAAAAAGCGTCAGGGCTGAAAATACGCCTAACCCACTAAAAGCCACGATCGAGGTAATGCCCCAAAACTGCCACCGTCGGAAAATGCGTTTCTGTGGACGAGGAGACTTTGGAGGGAGAGAGGATGCCGCATCTGCATGAACGGTAGGCGGATTCACGGTAGGGGTATTCACGGCTTGGGAAGCACTGGATGGGTGGCGGCCCGCAGAGGACGGAGAAACCTCAACCCGATGGGGCGGTGCTTCAGCCCGGAATGGCGGAATTCCAGAACGATGAAATTCCTTGGATACTGAGTTGGTTCCATCCATTTCCGGACGGTGATCAGGCATTTTACGATTTCCGGTCATACCTCACCCCAGCACTTTGATGCCGTAACTCTAGCTAAACCTTAGCTCAGCCTTGTAACTCTAGCTAAATTTTGAACCAATGCACCCAACAGCGCACGCAACAGTTAAAAGTACAACAGAAAATCCTATCATTGTCACCTTTTTTCAGAATTTTCTAAAAACCCAGACTAGCAAAATACCTTAAACCTGGAGAATTGTGGCCCTAAAAGCCCTAAAAAAGGAGACAGAGCCTAGCTAATTGCAATTTCATTCACCTGAAGTTCAAACGGGATTCCAATTTCAGGCGGTGGAGTGATGCGAATTTTGGCATTGGGGGTAAACCGCGCCAGTTGATTGGCTACTGGAATGAGATTGTGCAAAACCCGCCAGTAAGCCGCTGCATTGGCACAGTCGATCGCCAACGTTAGGGCAACAGCTTGCGTGGTAACTTGCCATTTACATTGACAGAGCAGGGCTTGCGTCACACCTTCACAGGCTTCATAAAACTGTTTGGCGATCGAGGCTTCTAGTTGCCGACGCAGTTTCTCATCAAGAGCAGTGGGTGTGGAGGGCGGTCGGTCGTCTGGGGAAAGAAAAGATGAATTCATCGTTACTACTTGTGGGTTGCCGGTGGACATACCGCCATTAAAATACTGATTTGCCCTTTAGACAGTACATCTTTATCTGTTTGTTAGGTTTGGGAGAAATTTTTAGCAAAAGTCAAGATTGCTGAATGAGGAAAGACAATCTCAGATTGCTGAAACCCAAAACGGAATCCTGAATTTTGAATCCCGAATCCTGTTACTCTTGCCTTTCAACCCCGTTAACCCTTGATCGCCCTTCTCAGCATCCTAACCCTTCTCCCCAATTCCCTGGCATCTACGCTCCCACCCGTCCAATCATTCTGGCGGCCGTGATGGCAGCTTGCCCCACCGAAAGCCCACTATCGTTTGTGGGAATTTGGTTGTGCGTCAGGACGGTAAGCCCCTTGGCAGAAAGTTTTTCGGTGACTTGCTGCGCCAAAATCTGATTGCGAAAACTGTGACCCGTGAGGGCAACTTGCGTAAAAGAATGCTGAGACTGGAGATAAGTCACCATTTGGACGATCGCATCGGCTAGCCCCAAATGAAAGCGGGCAGCCACTTGATGAATAGAAACACCTTGAAACAGGTCTTCCAGCAAAGAATGCCACATTGACCGGGATTCAACATAGGGAATTGACTGGGCCGCCCTCCGCAAAGGCAGAATTTCAAACGGATAGGGAGCTTGCCTTGCAGACTGCACTTGCTCAGCATTCACCAGTGCTTCTAGCTCGATCGCCCCTTGCCCATCATAGTGAGCCGTTTCACAGCAAACCCCAACCGCAGCCGCAACTGCATCAAACAGGCGATCGACGGATGTGGCCGCAGGGGCATTGGTGCTATTAAAAAGTAGCTGATTCAGCAACAAACGAGGCTGGCGATCAAGGAATTGCAACAGCTCAAGCTGTCCATACACTTTTTGCAAATCTTCCCAATCAAATGCCGAGATCAGATGAGCGTAGGTATTCCGCCAGGGTTGGTAAATGGCTTGTTCGCCCCCCAAGAGGGCAACCGGCTTAAACGTGCCGACTCGCTGTAGCTGACAGTAATCTGCTAATAGAAATTCTCCCCCCCACAGAGCCTTATCATCCCCATATCCCAAACCGCCCAGCGCAATCCCCAGGACGGGAGCCGTGTTCAGTGGAATGTTGTTATCAACCATACAGGCGGCTACATGGGCATGGTGATACTGAATATCATGAAGGGGTAAGCCACAGTCTGCCCAGCCGTTTAGCTGGTTGGCTAGCTCTTTGCCAAACTGGGCCGCCGGATACTCTGGATGTTGCTCAATGGCGATGGCGGCAGGTGAATGGGCCAGCAGACTCAGGTAAAGGCTTAGGGTTTGCTGATAGGTTTTGAGGGCGATCGAGCTTTTCAAGTCTCCCAATTGCTGAGACAAAACTGCACTTCCGGTTTGCAGCATGCAGAATGCACTTCTGACCCGGCTTCCCATCGCCAAAATGGGAGGGGCCTGCTCAAAGCCACTCGGCAACCGCAGCGTAATGGGCACATTTTCCTTTGCATGCAGAGCAACGGCTGCAACCTGCGGAAAGGGTAGATAGTTTAGTTGCGAATTATTCGCAGATTGGCGTAGTGGTTTTGTCATATTCATCGTAATCAAGTGATCTGCACCCCCCAGTTGCCGTTTTACCTTGCTCTGTAGAAGAAACATTGAACAGACTCGCTGGGAGCCTTCTGTCAACAAGCAAAACTCAAACTGGGCTTTGATTAATGTTTGAAAGGAGAAACTAGGGGTTGCGTTTAGACTCTGCTAATCTTCTAATGCTGAGGAATTGTAAGGTTGTATTATCAGCGTCGTTTTAAAATTTGTCTATGCTTTTAGGGGGGATTCGTCCAGTTTAGTGGGTAACGTTGGCTGTCCAAATACGTTAGATGGTAGAGAATTGCAAGATTTAGATTGTGATTTTAGGAGAGTGTTCATAGGAGTTAATTTATTGCTTGGCAATTCAGAACACAATTTAACGTAAAGCTTAGTTTGCGGCTGAGCGCACTCTACTGTCAGTGTCGAAGATCACTTATTGCAAAAATTATTAGTTACACACGAGATTTAAGTGATTAGCGATCGTAATTAAAGCAATTAGCAATTGTAATTAAACGGCATTAAACCCCGCTGATTTCTGTAGAAATTGTCTGTTCTGCTAGGCCAAAGGAGAGCGTCATTCCGGCTCCACCTAAAGCATTGACGATCGTCACTGGCTCCTCTGGATGCAAAATTAGCTCGGTTTGATTGAGCAGTTTGGCATAAATTCCGTGCCAGGTTTCGGCAATTTCCAGGGCAGGAACGCGGGCAAACCCTCTGAGGTAGTCCAAAACGTATTGGTTAATTTCAGCTTTGTCAAAGGGGGAAGGGTTCAAACCATACTCATGGGAATCACCAATAATGAGTTCGCCTGAACCATTCTGAGACATCATGACATGGATTCCCCACTTCGGAAAGTGTGGCGTTTCTGCGGCAATTCTTTCTTTTAGGGCGGAAAGTGTAGCGCAGTGGGCAAAAGCTCCGTAGTGTGTCAGCGTCAATCCGCCACAAAGGGCTGCCCCCATCCGCCAACGATCGGGCTGAGGCACCGTTCGCAGCATTTGCAGTTTCACTTTGGTAATACCGCTTTCGGCAAAGTGATGAGGATACAGCGTTTCAAAATCTGCTCCACTACAAACCAAAATCCGATCGCCCTGCCAGTGTTCTCCGGCTGCTGTGGTCAGTTTGTTCCCTGAAATGTTTGTAACGGCTGTACCAAATTTAAAGGTGACACCGTATTTCTCTGAAAGATAGTCTGGTAACGTCCAGATTGCTTCTCGTGGATCAACGATCGCCTCGGTTGCGCTCCACAACGCGCCAATTAAGCCCTCTGTCACCACTGCCGGACTTTTTTCGATCGCCTCTGCCGGACTTAATAACCGAATTGCATCGTGATCGTTACGAGTCTCAAAAAATTCCTGGAGTACTGCCCATTCATCTGCCCGATACGCCAAATGTAATGAACCCGCTTCCTCCAGGTGAAACCCTGCCTCAGAGGCAACCTCACCCCAAATTTGCCGAGACAGCAACGCCCGATCGGTCAACGTTCCAAGGGGTTGCCCAATGGGCCAAACCATGCCAAAGTTGCGAATCGAAGCTCCAACGGCACGGGGCGATCGGTCAAACACAACAACCTTAAATCCACGCTTGGCAACTGCAAGGGCATGGGCCAAACCGACAATACCAGCACCGACAACGAGAAAATTGGCGTGAGACATGGAGGATGAGAGGGGGATAGAGATGCAATATCGCGTGTGCAAGACGGGCAAAATTTTGCCTTTATATTGAGATTTTTGCTACAGGTGAGAGATCAGTGGTTTGAGTTCGGCGATCGAGGAGATCAAACCGTGATTGGGATAGGATTCTAGTTGCTCTTTGGTGTGTGTACCATTGGTGACACCCAGCGATCGAAAACAGTGGGCATTGATTCCCGCTTCCAGATCAGAAGGAGTATCGCCAATAACAATGACAGATTGAGGATCTTTAATGCCAAGCTTGTACATGGCTTTTTGGATCATGTAAGGAGCCGGACGACCTTCATTGTTATGAATCTCAGAGGGTGTCACAGAAACTTGAATGAGAGAATCCTCTGTGCCAACGTAATCAGCATTTAATCCTTGATGCCATCCTAAACGCTGCAAAATAATGTTCGTCACTTCACGGTAAAATCCTGTATTTAAACCAATCTTAATCCGGTTCGATCGCAGCCATTCAAACAGTTCTAAACAGCCTTCTGTTGGATAAACGGGCTGAGTCTGATAGTGATTTTCCAAGACTTCCCGAAACGTTGTATAGGAGGTTTCTACCCGTTGGAAATAATCAGGATGATTGGCTCCCAGATTTTGCTGCCAAAGGGTTTCAAAAACTCGCTTTTTGGGCCATCCCATCATCGCTGTAATCTGCGCCGGATTTGCCTGTAACCCAGTATGTTCTGCCGCCTTAAAAAAGCAGGCTTGCACTTCATTCTCATCCTTCACCGTTGTCCCAGCCATATCAAACACAACCAACTGCACCTGAACCATATCGCCTCCTCAAAAATTCCAATGCTCTCTTACAGACACAAAGACAGGCACAAAATTCTACGTCTCCACCCTCATTCCCTAACGCTGTAACCATGCCTGACTTCGTTCCCGTACTCCGCGAGTGGCAATAGAATAAATAAACCGAATGCCCAGGCTAGTAAACACCACCAGAGTAGACATGGCTGCTGCTGAAGCCGTATCCCCTGCATCGTCCATGTTGATGATGGCAACTGCTGCCAGGGGAAGATTGGCTGGATACAGAAAGATGATGGCCGAAATGGTGATCATGGCATTAACAAAGAAATAGATGCCAATTTCTAAAATCGCTGGTAGGGAAAGTGGAACCGTAACACGCCAAAAGGTTTTATAAAATGGAACCCGCATGGAAGAGGATACAGATTCAAATTCAGAATCGATTTGCTTTAAGGCTGTGGTAGCAGTGAGAAAGCAGACCGTATAGAAATGAATAATATTACAGAGAACCAGAATTGCCATTGTTCCATATAATCCTCGGAATGGATTATAGATAGCAATTTCGGTAAATGGTATCCACCAGATGGGGTTATTAAAGAAAAAGACATATGCTAACCCTAGTACCAATCCTGGTAAGGCAAGTGGAATCGTTGAAAGAAAATAGTTAATCGATCGCAGCCATTGTAAGCCTCTGCTTTTTTCAATTAAATATGCCCCAGCAAAGACGGCGATCGTTCCAAAGATAGCCGTATAAGCAGACATCCGAATGCTATTCCAAAATGCAGCATATCCACCACCACCCACATTGCGAAAATCATAGTTTCGCAGGCTCAGGGTAAAGTCATAGGGCCATATCCTGACCAAGGAAGCGAAAATCACTGATGCAAATACAATCACGGCAAACAGAACGATCAGCAAACAAAAAATGAACATGCTCCAGTCTAAAACCAGATTCGACTTTGGCTGAAGGGGAACGGATTTTGCACTGACCAGGGCCGTCTGCCGACGCTGCACTAAACGATCGATCGCAAAGGCCAAAACACTCGGAGCCAGTAATAAAACGCTAATGGTTGCCCCCATTGCAAAGTTTTGCTGGCCAATCACCTGTTTGTAAATGTCGGTTGCCAAGACGTTGTAATTGCCGCCCACCACCTTAGGCACACCGAAGTCAGTAAATGCCAGAATAAAGCAAACGAACACTGCACTGACTAACCCATACTTAACGCTGGGCAATGTAACGGTAAAAAATGTGCGAATAGCAGAGGTTCCCAGCACTTCAGCAGCTTCGTAAAGTCGGGCATCCGTGAGACTGAGGGCCGTCATCAGGATAATGACCGCTTGAGGAAAGCAGTAAAGAAACTCACCTAAGATAATCCCGTTGGGGCCGTAGAGTTCAACATTGTGACCAGGAAGCAAACCGAAAAGGCCCGTTGTCACCATGCCTTGGTTGCCAAAGAGATACACCAGCCCGATCGCATTTGCCAGGGGGGGGATGTAGAGGGTTAGTAACCCAAATGCCCGGAAAAACGGCTTTGCAGGCATGGCAGTGCGGGTGAGAGCATAGGCATAGAGGAAACCCAACCCCACCGAGAACAGCGTTGTGGCAAGGGCGATGTAAAGGCTGTGGAAAAAAGAGGCTCCTAAAGCAGGGGTTGTGAAGTATCGAATATAGTTTCCCAACCCAATCCAAAGCCCCTCCCGATCGCGAAAACTGCGGCTGATGATGGGAAAAAGCGGAAAAACCACTCCTACCAATAACCATACCGTTCCGAGGGTCAGCAGAATTCGCCGAATCCATTCTTCAGACGTGGCGATCGGTTGTGATTTTGGAAAAACTTTGCCAAGGGCAGATTGAATCATGGGGAATGTCACAAAATTGGGTGATGTCACAGGGCTGCGTAAAAAAATTCAGGCAGGAAAGACACGAATCAACTCAGGCGGTAAGTGAATCGTTAAAGGGGCATTCACGCTGAGATCCAAATTTCGAGCTTCACCCGATGATACCTCCACCGTCAACGGCTCACGGGCATTACCATCCGAGTTCAGCACCACTCGATAACCCGACCCCAAATACTCCATTTCATAAATTTCCGCCGCAATGATATTCGACAACGTTGAACTTGTCGCCCGATCGCCTGCCATCACCTGAATATCCTCTGGGCGAACCGCCACCAGCGCAGATTGGTTCACTTCTACATCATTGCTGGGCACGTTGAGCAAAATATTTCCACAGCGCACCTGCCCCGGAGCCACCACTTCACCCTTCAGGAAGTTCATCACCCCAATAAAATTAGCCACAAACGGCGTATTGGGATGTTGGTAAATTGCACTGGGCGTACCAATCTGAGCAATCACCCCTCGATCCATCACTACTACCCGATCGGCCATTGCCAATGCTTCGGCTTGGTCATGCGTCACCATAATCGTTGTGATGCCCAATCGCTTCTGCAACTGAGAAATTTCAGTCCGCAACTTGACCCGCACCTTCGCATCTAATGCAGAAAGGGGTTCATCTAGCAGCAGCAACCCCGGAGACAGAGCCAATGCCCTTGCCAAGGCCACCCGCTGCTGTTGTCCACCCGACATTTGCGCTGGATACTTGTTTTCCATGCCCTCCAAGCCAACCAGGTGCAACAATTCCCCCACTCTGGCTTGAATCGATCGCTTTGGCTGCTTTGTATTCTGCAACCCGTAGGCAATGTTTTGAGCGGCTGTCAGGTTGGGAAATAAGGCATAGGACTGAAACACAATGCCAAAGTCCCGTTTGGAGGCAGGCAACCGTGAAACATCCTGCCCAGCTTGAATGATTCGCCCCTGGGTTTGCTGTTCCAGTCCAGCAATAATTCGCAGTAAGGTGGTTTTGCCGCACCCACTTGGCCCCAGCAAACAAACAAATTCACCTGGATAAACATTCAGATAAATCTCTCGCAGTGCCGCATCGGAGCCAAACATTTTATGCACATTTTCCACCTGCAAATACGGTTCGGTTTCCGTGGGGTGAAGGGGAGCCTGTGCCTGGGGTTGGGCTTGCGAAACGGGGGAATGAACGCTTTGGGAAGAAACGATCGTCGGTCGTTCAGGAGAATTCATAGGATTGGGGGAGGGGTTGAAGGGGGTAGCGTCATGAATGGAAGATGAACCACGCGGTGGATAGGTTGACTCAAACTTCTTGTGGGATGGGCATCTTGCCTGTTTAGATACAGCAAGGCTCCACCCTCGAACGCTTTAGCTCTCCGGCTCAGACTTGGCATCGTACCGGCTTGTCCACTCTTCAAGGATTCGATCGCGGTTGGTGGCTGCCCAGTTTAGGTCATTGTCGATTAACTGGTTTTCTGGGTTGGCAGGAAAGCCATCGGGTGCCGGAACATTAGTCTTGACAGCAGTAATGGCAAAGTTTTCAGCGTATTTTTCTGAGACTTCGGTTGAAATTGCCCAATCTAAAAAGGTTTGTGCTGCCGGATTGATGTTTGCCTTCTTCACCAGCGCGTTGGCTTCCACATCCCAGCCAGATCCTTCAGTGGGAAACACCGGCTCGATCGGCTCACCATCGTTCTTTTGCTTCACGGCCCGGTAGTCAAAGGAAATGCCGATCGGATATTCACCTTGTCCAGCGACGCGGCAGGGCTTAGAGCCAGAGTGCATGTATTGAGCAATATTTTCGTGGAGAGCATCTAAATACTGCCAGCCTGCTTCCTCTCCCTTCAGTTGTAAGATGGCTGAAACCGACAGGAAACCCGTCCCAGAGGATGCCGGGTTCGACATCACAATTTGCCCTCTGTAGGCGGGATTTGTCAAATCGTCCCAAGATTTGGGAATGGGCAGCCCCAGCCGTTCGCTTTCCACCGTATTGACGCAAAATGCCGACGACCATACATCAATTCCAACCCAGTGAGGCGGGTTTGCAGCATCGCGGAATCGGGGGTTAACATTCTCTAACCCTTCTGGGGCATAGGGTTCCAGCAACCCCTGCTGATCGGCAACCAACAAGCTAGAGGCTGCCAAACCCCACACCACATCTGCTTGAGGGTTGTCTTTTTCTGCTAAAAGTTTGGCTGTGACAATCCCAGTGGAGTCGCGCACAATGTTGACATCCATATCAGGATTTTGCTCTCGCCAAGAGGCTAAATAGTCTTGAATCTGGTCATCTTCAAGAGCCGTATATACCGTAATGCTGGATGCTCCACCCGCAGGAGTTGTACTGCTGCTTTCCACAGCCGCCGGATCAGCAATGCAAGATGCCACACTGAGCGATAAAACGATCGCAGATAAAAATAAAACTAATAACTTAAGGGGTTTTCTACCCATCCCTGGACGGGCGATCGACATGAGCCGCTTTGCCCAAGCCACCAATAAACGAACTACCATATCTTTTTGCCTAAACCTTAAAATTCACGCAGATTTTACGAGGCAAGAGCTATGGGTAGAATAACGGGAGATTAAACCTGATTTAAGAGCCAAATGTTTGCCCAAACAAATGCTTCTAAATTCAGGAAAAGTAGAAAAATAAGAGCTTCACTTAAACCCTACACCTGTTTTCCCAGAATGGTTTCCCTGTTTCTCATGAAACAAAAACAAATAAATTGTTAAATTTTCAAGCTATAAATTGAATTTGTAAACGCAGCTTCGTATTAACTTTTATTAATTCGGTTTTGAACTGAGCCTTTTTGCTGGAAGATCTCAGATTTACGGTTAAAAGAGCGGTTAAAAGAGATGAATTCGGAGGCTGAAAAATCTTGCTAAATTGTAGCTTTGCAAATAAAAATTAGCTCACCAAGCAGTGCTTTTCTATCAAGCAACACCTTTCATCCAACAATATCTTTCCGCATGACCCAGTTACCTGCTAATTCCACTCATCCCAAAACTCGCGCAGAATGGCGCACTTGGTTAGAGCAAAATCACATGCAAACCCAGGGCGTATGGCTAATCCGCTACAAGAAAGGAACAGGGAAACCTTGGTTTGACGATAACGATGCGGTGGAAGAGGCTTTGTGCTTTGGCTGGATTGATAGCAAGCCCAATAAGCTGGATGAGGAACGATCGATGGTGTGGTTTGCCCCCCGGAAGCCCCGCACAGGTTGGTCAAAATTAAACAAAGAGCGGGTTGAGCGGTTGCTTGCACAAGGACTGATGATGCCAGCCGGATTGGTAAAAATTGAAGCAGCCAAACAGGACGGTTCCTGGAATGCTCTGGATGCGATCGAGGCTCTGGAAATTCCACCTGATTTGGAAACTGCATTGAATGAATACGCAGCAGCAAAGCAAAACTTTGAGGCTTTTCCGCGATCGGTAAAGCGTGGCATCCTGGAGTGGATTGCTTCTGCCAAAAAGCCAGAAACACGGGCAAAGCGCATTCAGGAAACCGCACGATTAGCGGATCAAAATTTGCGGGCAAATCAGTGGCGTTAGCAAATCAGCGGTAATCGAATTGATGTGAAAACAGACAGTATTTTTTATCGCCTATTTCAAACGGCACCAGGAATTTTGTTAGAACTGGCAGGACGATCGGCAACTCACGCCGAAGCCTATCAGTTTCGCTCAGTTGAGATTAAGCAGACCGCTTTTCGGATTGATGGAATACTGCTGCCGATCGATCCCTCATTGCTGCAACCTGTCTACTTTTGCGAAGTTCAGTTTCAGAGGGATACCCAGCTTTACCATCGCTTCTTTGCTGAGATATTTCTGTACCTATCTCAGCATTCTGATACTCATGATTGGCAGGGGGTTGTGATTTATCCCGATCGTAGCCTGGAACCACAAGAATCAAAGCTGTTTCAGGAGTTATTAAATAGTGCCAAGGTGCAGCGAATTTATCTGAATGAACTGGGGGAAATGACTGGGTTGCCCCTGGGTATTGGGATTGTTCAACTGATTATTGCACCGGAAGCCACCGCCGCCGAACAAGCCAGACAACTCATTGCCCGATCGCAACAGGAGGGAGTTGCAGGTGTTTCCAGCCAAGACCTGATTGAGTTGATTGAAACTATCATTGTGTATAAGTTCACCCATCTGAGCCGAGAAGAGGTTGAAGCGATGTTAGGACTGAGTGATTTAAAGCAAACCAGACTTTACCAAGAGGCTCTTCAGGAGGGTCGCCAGGAGGCTCAGAGAGAGATGATTGAAAGTCTGCTAAGAGCAAGGTTTGGGGAACTAGATGAGGCGTTAACTGCAATCGTTGAACCTCTACTACAATTGCCTCCGGGTGAGTTGCCCCCTCTGCTGCTAAAACGATCGAGGGATGAACTGATTGCCCAATTCACCCCCTGATACCAATTGCTTTTCTTCCGGGATAGATTAACTGTCCTCAAATATCCAAATCCATCAGGTTCAGCTTCGGGCCGTAGGTTTCAATAAACTCCCGCCGTGGAGCCACCCGATCGCCCATCAACACCGTAAAAATCCGATCGGCTTCGGCAGCATCCTCAATTTCAACCCGCTTGAGCGTCCGGGTTTCAGGATTCATTGTCGTATCCCAGAGCTGTTGCGGCATCATTTCCCCCAAACCCTTAAATCGCTGAATTTCGTACTTGGCATTGTCTGGGAAGCCAGCAATGATTTGATCTCGCTCTCGATCGCTGTAGCAGTAGTAGTGTTGCCGTCCGCGTTCTACCTTATAGAGTGGGGGACAGGCGATGTAGACATATCCTTGATCCACCATCGATCGCTGATAGCGGTAGAAGAAAGTGAGCAATAGTGTCCGAATGTGCGCTCCATCCACGTCAGCATCCGTCATGATTACAATCCGGTGATAGCGCAGTTGAGACGCATCGAACTCTTCGCCCTTAATGCCCAAGCCCAGAGCCGTAATTAAGGCTTGGATCTCAGTGTTTTTGTAGATTTTGGCATCGTCGGTTTTTTCAATGTTGAGAATCTTACCGCGCAAAGGCAAAATCGCCTGAAAGCGTCGATCGCGCCCCTGTTTTGCCGAACCGCCCGCAGAGTCCCCTTCCACAATAAAGATTTCGGATTCCGCCGGATCGCGAGTGCTACAGTCTGCCAGTTTACCCGGTAAGGTGGAGGATTCTAATACAGATTTCCGCCGCACCAATTCACGGGCTTTTCGGGCTGCCTCTGCCGCTTTGAAAGCTTCGATCGCCTTTTCCAAAATGGCATCCGCCACACTCGGACGAAATTCTAAATATTCCGTTAACGCTTCACCCACCAGCGAATCCACAATGCCCCGGACTTCCGTATTGCCCAGCTTGGTCTTCGTTTGCCCTTCAAACTCAGGGTCAGGCACTTTCACCGAAATCACGCCGGTTAAGCCTTCCCGTACGTTTTCACCCGCCAAATTTGGCTCATTATCCTTCAGCTTATTTCGCTTGCGGGCAAGGGCATTCATGCTGCGAGTGAGAACTGCCTTCAACCCTTCTAAGTGCGTTCCTCCGTCGATCGTGCGGATGTTGTTTGCAAAACCAAATAGGTTATCTGAATAAGCATCAACACACCACTGAAGGGCAACCTCCACCTGCACATTGTTGCGCTCACCCTGAACATAAACAATTTCTTCGTGAAGCGGCTGTTTATCATTGTTCATGTAGGCGATATATTCGCGGATACCGCCTTCATAGTGATAGGTTTCAACCTTCGGCTCATTGCTTTTCAGCAGTTCAAGCCGCTCATCGGTGAAGATAATTTCCACCCCTGCATTCAGATAGGCAAGTTCTCGTAACCGACCTGCCAATGTTGCAAAATCAAATTCAATGCCAGTCGTAAAAATGTCAGTATCGGGCTTAAAGGAAACCGATGTTCCAGTGCGCTTTTCGGGAGAGGGCTTTGTGATTAGCTCACCCTGTGGCACACCCCGTTCGTAGCGTTGAGTGTGTACCTTGTCATCTCGCCAAACAGTGACCTCAACCCATTCAGAAAGCGCGTTAACAACAGAAATACCGACACCGTGCAGTCCACCTGAAACCTTGTAGCCACCGCCGCCAAATTTTCCGCCTGCATGCAGCACTGTCATCACTGTTTCCAGGGCAGACTTTCCAGTACGAGGGTGAATATCCGTAGGGATACCTCGTCCATCGTCCGTAACGCTCACAGAACCATCCGACTTCAGCGTGATCTGAATATGAGTACAATACCCAGCAAGTGCTTCATCGACGGAATTGTCCACGACCTCATACACTAGGTGATGAAGCCCGCGTGGCCCAGTACTGCCAATGTACATTCCTGGACGCTTCCGAACAGGTTCCAGCCCTTCTAGGACTTGAATCTGGTCAGCACCGTAGTTGGTCGTTGTCATTTACGGAATACTCCTATATCTGTTTTGAAGCCGTCTCAAACTTCGGAATAGCAAATCATGTCAAAATTATAGCACAAAAGGGTTCAGGAGGGTTTTAAGGCAGTTTGAGACGAGATTCACAGCGGGGATGGATCAAGACGAAATGTTACCATTCTCTGATATCAACAAGCTCTCATCAATCCAATAGACTCAATTTTTGAGGTGAATCAGAATAATACATTTGTACCAAATTCTACTGTTCCTATTCTAATTGTTATTTGTGGTGCAACGGCAACTGGAAAATCTGGTTTGGCGATCGTTCTTGCCCAAAAGCTCCAAAGCGTCATTCTCAGTGCCGATTCACGTCAGGTCTATCGCGAATTTAATATTGGCACAGCTAAGCCAACATGGAGCGATCGACAACAAATTCCCCACTATTTAATTGACATTTGCGATCCAACCGAAACCCTCACCTTGGCTGATTACCAGCAGCAAGCGCAGGAGTTGATTGAACAGATTATGGGGAGTCGGGAATGGGGAGTCGGGAGTCGGGCAGAACCGCAGAGAACAGGAGGCGTAGATTGGACTGAAACTGCTCAATCTCCAGACTGGGCTATCTCCTACCCTTCCCCCATTCCTTGTACGGACGAGAAATTTCACGCCTCTACCCCACTCCCCCTCCTCGTCGGCGGCACCGGACTTTACATTAAATCGATCGTCCGAGGGTTACGCATCCCTAGAGTGGCTCCTCAGCCAGAACTGCGATCGCAATTGCAGGGAATGGGACAGTCTTACTGTTATGCTCTGTTGCAGCAAGTTGATGCGGCGGCAGTTCAGAAAATTCATCCGAATGATCAGGTGCGAACGTTGCGGGCATTAGAGGTGTTTTACGTGACGGGTCGGCCCATTTCGCAGCAGCAGGGAGAATGTCCGCCGAAGTATCCAATTCTTCAGATTGGGCTAGATGGTTCACCTGATGCCCTAGCGCAACGAATCAAGAAACGAACCGCCCAAATGATTGCTGACGGTTTTGTGGAAGAGGTAGAGCAGCTTTGCCAGAAATATGGAGCAGATCTGCCGTTGCTGAATACGTTGGGCTATCAGGAAATCAAACACTTTTTGGCTGGGAAAGTTTCCCTTCCTGAAGCAGAAGCCTCGATCGTTTTGCACACGCGCCAGTTTGCTAAACAGCAGCGCACCTGGTTTCGGGCTGATCCAACGATCGAATGGTTTGATGCGGATGCCCCCGATTTGGTTGAGCAGGTCTGGAACCGTATTCAAGCGGTGGTAGAAGTAGAAAGGGCTAGAAACAGGGGATAGTGTTGCTTCGATGCATTGCTGTACCAATCGCTATACTCAAAACAACTGCTCTTGAAGCAATCTATGCTTAAAGACTCCCACCTTTAGAGACTCCCACCCACTTTCAATCTCATCTATGGAACTGATTTGGTGGATTCAGACGTTCTTCCCGCCTGTTTTAGTTGCTGGGATTTGTCCGCTCATTATCACTGGCTGTTTGCTGCTGGCATTCGGCGAGTGGCTCTATCCCCAGTGGCGATCGGCTGGGATAATCTATCTGCTTTCTGTATTTTCGGTTCCTTGGATCAGTCAAGTGTCCAGGTTGGATTTGCGGGAGTCGGCGATCGTGGGTGGTATTTTGGTTCCGGCAGCCTGCGGTTTTTTGCTGGTGATGAATGGCAGTATGCGGACGTTGAATGCGCCCCGTCGTAACCCAAGCCCTTCCCAGCCAAGCAAATTACTCCACTTTTACCATCTGCATTCCCAGCATTCCCTGTTTGCTCGAATGATGAAGCCTGCTCAGGCGTTGGTTGGAGGAGCTGTCGGCGGCATTTTAGGAATGGTGTTCGGGTTGCTGTTTAGCCTGTTGGTTTTGGCCTTGCTTTCCTTGCTAGCCCTGTTGCCCATTCATTATTCAACCGGGAATATCAACGATCATTTCATTACGGCGGTACTGGATGCAGGCATTTACACCTTTGCCAGTTTGGGCTTTGTGTTGGGTGTGGCGATCGGGTTACGGCTCTTAAACTTACAGAGATTGCATCAGCGAGTGATGATTAGTGCAGTGATTTGTAGTGCGCTGATGATGCGAACCGTGCGGAACATTTTCCAGATTCCGTATTTGTCTCGACGGAGCATGTTTCAAGTCGCTGAACGCCATCACACATTAATGCTGCGTTGCCGAACGTATCGATCGTCGGATTGGGTATGGATGGGTTTTAATAGCTTATACGATGCCTTTGCGCTGTTGGTGTTGGGAATTGCCCTCGTGCGGGGAACGTGGACAACGTTAGGCTTGGGGGTTGGAGTCATTGTAGTGATTGGCATTCTGTGGACTTGGTATAGCCTGACGCGATTATTAAACTACACAACGATCGCCCTGAGTTTGACGACGCTAAGCCGTTGGGATGCACCATTATTTTCCCCCAAATTTCCTATCCAATTACCACTGCAACAGATTGCAACCATCACAGCTAATGTCGCTGTTCAGCCCAAGTTCAAAACTCCTTTTGGTTCGCCAGAATACCAGGTTTGTGTGGTGATGATGAATGGTAAACGTATTCCTTTACTGCGGCATTTGGAACAGTGGGAAGAGGCAATCTTTGTGGAAGAAACGATCGAAAAATTTTTGTCAAACTACATTCGGTAAAAAGACTCACCTTAGCAGATAGATTTGTTCTGCCGTTGAATCTGCAAGGGATGAATCAGGGAAAGAAATGGGATAAGGGAGAACAGTAAGCAGAGTAACCTAGCTTTTACTGTATGGATCACAAACACTGCGATCGACGATTGCAGTACAGGGCAAATTTACACGTTCAGTCCTTAAAATTGCAGCCTGAAAGAGATATCAGATTTTCTCCCTTACCCGCACCATGCTCATCGGCATTGAATACCGAACGAAACCTTCACCAAGAATCACTTCACTCAATCAGATCTAGCGTTCCCGCTTAAAGGAAGATAACCAGTCTCGGAGTTCTTCAGCAGCAATATCGCGTCCTCCCAAGCCAAACGCCAAAGCGATCGCCACTGCAATTGCTCCAACCAACAAGCCAAATGCCAAGTTGACAATATTGCTGGCAATTCCCATTTGTTGCAGGGCCATTGCGGCAACCAAAGCGATGATGGCAATCCGAGCAGTTTGTCCTAAAATTCGAGCCTGACGATTTCCAGAATTTGCAATCAAGCTGTAGGCCAGGTTTGCTAGATATAAACCAATGCCAAACACAATCAAACCACTCAAAACTTGAGCGGATACTGCCAAAATGCCATTCACGATCGCAGTAAGGACGGCAAATCCCAGGACTTCTGTTGCAGCAACAGCACCCAGCAAAATGATGCCAACCAGCACAATAATTCCAGCAATTTCTGATGGAGTTCGTCGGGCGGGAGTGGGCGGTTGAACGACCGTTTGAGGGCCGCTAACAGGAGGAATATCGCTGGGAGTGGTGGGTGGTGGTGTCGTGGGTGGCGGTGCCGTGGGATAGGTCGTGGGTTGGGCAAAGCCTAGCCAATTGAAGATATTGTTAAACCCAACGCTGGTCAAAATGTTGGCAACTAAATCTGCCACAAATCGCCCAATGACGTAGAACAATACCAGAATGAGGGCGGCGGTAAAGATTCGAGGCAATGCCAGCAGGATGTCTTGCAACATCGAGGTGGCTGGGGCAGAAATCGCTTCAATTTGGAGTGCGTTTAATGCCGCGATCGCCGTTGGAATCAAAATCAGTACATAAACGATCGTGCCAATTAGGGCTGAAAGCGACAGTCCGCCAGTTGCCTGGGTTAAACCAACCCGAACTCCAAGCTGATTCGTTCCCATTGCTGCCAGCAGATTGGTGACAATGCCTCGCACAATCCGTGCAATTAACCAACCCACTGCCCCAATCACGATCGCATAAATGATGTTGGGCAAGAAAGTCAGGATGTCATTCAGCAGGTTTTGCACAGGCAGCAAAGGCCCACCCAGAGCTAACACATCCAAAATAATGGGTAGGAAAAACAGGAAAATGAACCAGTAGATTACATTTCCTAGGGCTTCACTCAGCAAAAACGGGCTGCGCTCTCCGGTTTGGGCGGCCAAACGATCGTCCAAGTTAAATCGGGAAAGCCCGCGAGTCAGGATGAGCTTAGCCACGGTTGCCAACGCCCAGGCCAATAGCAGCAACAGTGCCGCCGCACCTAAACGAGGCAAATAGCTGAAAATTTGCTGCAAAAAGCTGTTCAGCGGAGCCGAAACCGTTTGTAGATTCAGCGCGTTTAAAAACGCCACAATCACAAACGCCATGATGATCCAGAAGACAGTCGCTGAAATCCACTTTTCAACGGGCCAGCTTTGAGCCTCTTCCGGTTGACCCGTGACCCAACCCGCCAAGCGGCGATCGACGTTCGTCTTATTCAACAACCCTCTGACAACAGATGCCACGATCGCAGCAATCAACCAACCAACAATCAAAACGGCAAGTGCCCCCAGCAAACTGGGAAGAAACGCACCGACTTGATCAAAATATGGAGCAATGCCCGTTGTTCCAGTATCTGTTTGCACAGGTTGGGGGCTAGCCTGAGCCAACCAATAGAAACCACCTATCCCTCCTGATTGCAGGACAGATGCAACACACCAAGTTTCATTCATGATTCAGTTTGAAGGTGAGTACGACAACTGGGCTGAAAACATCAACCACTAAAAAAATAGAACGTCTTTGACAAAAAGCACAGCTTGCTACGCTAAATTTGTGCCAAAAAACTGCAAATCAGCCAGATTTAGCAGAAACGATCGCGTTTTCCCTTAATCTGATGAGTGCAAACATGGGGCAAAGCCAACTGCTCTCTGCATCCCTGGTATGAAAATATAGTGTGAGCAGAAAGACGACAATCTCTCTAACGATGGACTTTTTAGACTCCCAAAATCTTTCCCTGGCTCTTGAAAAATTCAAATTTGCTCTAATAGGATTTGAGTGTTGAGCCGCAATTTGCTACTCTTTGTTAAAGCTTGTTTCGTTTTCTTAACAAACCAAGGCTTTTGTTGGGCATATCGCACTTATTGGTGCTGTTCCCTTGATCAGCTTCACGAGCGAGCCCCATCCGCCGTTGATAAAACCCAGGGCCAAAGTATTTTCAATTCTGCGTACACTCAATATAAAGTAATTCTGAATGGTGTAGGCTTGCCCCCTGAAAACCTACACTGATCCAGTAAATATGTCTCATCCTCTGTTAAATCAACTGATATAGGTAGGTGACTTCATGCCGATGACCGTTGCTCCAGAACAGATTGACCGGATTGTTTGGAACCAGCACCACGACCCTTTTGAAGTCCTTGGCCCGCACCAGATCCAGCAAAACGGAAAATCCGTCTGGGCGGTAAGAGCCTACCTGCCTCATGCGAGCGAGGCGTGGGTGGTTTGCCCAGAAGAGCGAAAAGAATATCCGATGCAGGCAGTGCATCATCCCAACTTTTTTGAATGTGTTCTGGAACGGGAGCATCTGAAGAATTATCAGTTGCGGATTAAGGAAGGAGAACACGAGCGCGTTGTTTATGATCCGTATGCCTTTCGATCGCCCCTAATCACAGACTTTGACATTTATTTGTTTGCAGAGGGTAATCATCACCGCATCTACGAAAAAATGGGGGCACACGTTGCTGAAGTCGATGGTGTGAAAGGGGTTTACTTTGCAGTTTGGGCCCCTAACGCCCGCAACGTCTCTGTTTTAGGTGACTTTAACCGCTGGGATGGACGGCATCATCAAATGCGCGTCAGAAACAACGGTATTTGGGAATTATTCATTCCTGATGTCCAGTACGGGGCAGCCTACAAGTACGAAATTAAGAACCATCACGGTCATATTTACGAAAAATCCGATCCCTACGGGTTCCAACAAGAGGTTCGCCCCAAAACGGCTTCGCTCGTTGCTGACCTGAATTCTTACCAATGGCAAGATGCTGACTGGATGGAGCATCGTCGCCATACAGAGCCGCTGACGCAGCCAATTTCTGTCTACGAAGTCCATCTTGGCTCTTGGATGCACGGTAATGCAGATGAGCCTGCGATCGATGCGGATGGCAATCCGGTTCCTCCAGTGATTGTAGCTGACCTGAAGCCAGGGGCCCGCTTCCTCACCTATCGGGAATTGGCAGATAAATTAATTCCCTACGTCAAGGAATTAGGCTATACCCATTTGGAACTGCTGCCGATCGCCGAGCACCCCTTCGATGGGTCATGGGGCTATCAGGTGACAGGTTACTACGCCGCCACCTCAAGGTTTGGTACTCCGCAAGACCTGATGTATTTCATCGACAAGTGCCATCAGAACAACATCGGAGTCATTGTCGATTGGGTTCCAGGACACTTCCCGAAGGATGGACACGGGCTGGCTTTCTTTGATGGCACTCACCTATATGAGTATCCCGATCCCCGCAAGGGCGAACACAAGGAATGGGGAACGCTGGTTTTTGACTACGGACGCAACGAAGTTCGTAACTTCCTGGTGGCAAATGCCCTGTTCTGGTTTGATAAGTACCATATTGATGGCATTCGAGTGGATGCAGTGGCATCCATGCTCTATCTGGATTACCTGCGCCCCGCCGGAGAATGGATTCCCAACCAGTACGGCGGCAGAGAGAACATTGAAGCGGCAGATTTTCTGCGTCAGATGAACCATGTTCTCTTTAGCTACTATCCTGGTGCCTTAAGCATTGCCGAGGAATCCACCACCTGGCCCATGGTGTCTTGGCCCACTTACGTTGGCGGGTTAGGCTTCAACCTGAAGTGGAACATGGGCTGGATGCACGACATGCTGGACTACTTCCACATGGATCCGTGGTTCCGCCAGTTCCACCAAAACAACGTCACCTTCAGCATCATGTATGCCTTCAGCGAAAACTTTATGCTGGCACTGTCCCACGATGAGGTAGTGCATGGCAAGAGTCCGATGATTGGCAAAATGCCGGGAGATGAATGGCAGAAGTTTGCCAACCTCCGCGCCCTCTACACCTACATGTTTACCCATCCGGGTAAGAAGACTTTGTTCATGAGCATGGAGTTTGGGCAGTGGAGCGAGTGGAACGTCTGGGGTGATCTGGAGTGGGAGCTGCTGAACTATGAACCCCATAAGCAGTTGAAGTACTTCATGAGCCGCCTGAATGACCTTTACAAGAGTCAGCCAGCCCTCTTCACTCAAGATTTCTCCTACGATGGCTTTGAGTGGATTGACTGTAATGACCAACGCCACAGCGTCGTCTCCTTTATCCGTAAAGCCAAGGATGATCCGGAGGAGTTTGTTGTGGTGGTTTGCAACTTTACACCACAACCCCATTCTCACTATCGCGTCGGTGTACCCACACAGGGCTTCTACACTGAGTTGTTTAACAGCGATTCCCGCGAGTATGGCGGCAGCAATATGGGGAATTTGGGTGGCAAATGGGCAGAGGAATGGTCATTCCACAACCGTCCCTACTCCCTCGACCTGTGCTTACCGCCGCTCGGTGTATTGGTGCTAAAGCCCGATCGCACAAAAAGCCTGCCTGGTAGTGAACTAGAGGAGAGCGAAGAGTCATAAACTCCTGAAATAAATTCCTGTGGGGTGGGTATCTTGCCCGCCCTTTGTCTTATCTTCTAACCGCTCAAAAGCTTATTTCACCTTCGCTTCCAACTCCTCTAACGCCTGCACACTCCCCACCTCCCAAGCCCGATCGATCGCCTGAGGAATCCATTCAGTCAGAGGCGTATTTGGAAAAGCGGGGCTAGTGTTGGACTGGATATAGTTCCCATCTTGAAGCAAATAAATCTTCAGCGTACGATTTGCATAAATCCACAGTTCTGGAACACCGATCGCTTCATAGGCATTTATCGTAGTTTTTGACGTAACATCAGCTTCGATCGCCAAATCAGGAGGTGGATCGGTCGGTTCCAGCCGCCGCCGTCCAATCATGCGCTGATAATTTTCAATATAGAAACAAGCATCGGGTTCGACACCCGCCGTTCCTTCTCGTTTGAACGTAGTTGAACCAAAGGGTTGGTATCGTTTGCCTGTGGCTTTGAGGAGTAACTTAACAATGTCAGAGATTAAATCTCTAGGAAGCTCGTGTTCGGGGAGAGGAACCACAATCTCTAATGTGCTGTTGCTGTAAGCAATTCGTGCCGATCGCTTTTCGCCTAGTTCCTGCAAAATCTTTTCAAATTCCTGCCAGCTGACATCAGGAATCGTGACAAAGCTGCCGGGTGCAAAGCGCATTTGGCTGACGGGTTTAGTAATGAGGGTTTGAGTTGCCATACTGAGCCTTCCAATCGGTATTGATTCAGGCAAATAATTGATTCAGAGCAGGAATGAATTTAGGCCAGGTATTTGTTCAGGAAGGGCAGAATCGCATTGGCCAGTTCATCCGGATACTCTTCATGCAGCCCCAGAGAACCGGGCATTCGGGAGACTTGTACCCCTGTAAAGTGGGCTAAAAATTCCATCTCTGCCAGCGACTTGGGGGGTGTTTGTTCTCCAATGACCACCATTACCGGCATGGGCGGCATCGGCTGAAAAAAATCTACAAAATCACTCCGTTTGCGGACTGGATCAAGTGCCCCGGTGACAAAAGCGGCGGAAGTGTGTCTAGCTCCCCATTTCTGAGTCGTTTTCCACTTTTGTTTAATCAACGATCGCGTTACATTTTTGCGATCGGCAAACACATGGCGACGATACATGAAGCGCAGAAAGGAGGGCAACGTGTTCAGAAAGTAGAGAAACTGCCCAATCAGAGGCAATTTAATCAAGAAACGCAGAATGTTGTAAAACCAGCGGTGTTCGCCGATTGCAGTGGGAAGCGGGCCGCGCCAGGTCGGAGCCACCAACACCACCCATGACCATACCGGAGGCTGCCGATCGGCAAGTTGCATCACGTACCCAGCCCCGTGTCCAACCGCAACCACCACCACAGGTTCTGCAAAGACGGTTTTGACAAAATCTCTGAGAAAAGCTTGGTAAATGGCAGGACGATAGTTAAACCAGGGACGGCTAGACTCCCCAAAGCCGAGCCAATCCAGCAGCACAACCTGGTAACGCTCAGAAAGATGTTTTGCCAACCCTCGGAGTTCATCGCGGGTGGAAACGCTGCTCAAAGCAGGCAGCAGCAGGATCGGCTTCCCTTCCCCTATCACTTCGTAAACTGCGGTGACAGGTTTTTTCTTCCAACTCCAATGAAATTCGCGGGTGCGTCCACTAACGGGGTTCATGGTTTCTCTAATCTTCTTGACAGGGTAGAGCGTTTGGGCAGGGGCGATCGGGTCAAAATGCCCTGAGTTGGGCTAAACAGCAAGGCTAGCAAGAATAAACCAAACACAACGAGAGCGATCGCCGGGCCAGATGGTAGATCTAGATAATAGCTGGAATACATGCCAGAAACACTGGATACAATCCCCAACCCAGCCCCGACGATCATCATCAAATGCAGTTCTTTGACCAGCAAGAAAGCGGTAATGGCAGGGCCCACCATTAGCGAAACCACCAGAATCACGCCGACAATTTGCATACCGACAATCAGCGTTAGGGTGATGCCGGCCATTAAGCCAAAATTCAGGAGGTTGACGGGCAAACCGGAGGCTTCAGCTCCCGTTTTATCAAAGGTGTAAAACAAAAGTTCTCGATAAAACAAGCCAATCAAAACCAGGACGATCGCTGCAATCATGACCGCCCGCCAAACGTCCCCACTTGTTACACCCAGAATGTCGCCCAGCAATAATTCGTGCAAATCAACCCGCCGGTCTAACACTGTCAAAAGGGTGACACCCAGGGCAAAAAAGCTGGCAAAAATTAACGCCATCACCGAATCAACTTTGACCCGCGACTGGGAGCGAATCCAGCCAATCATAAAGCTGCTGAACATCCCGGAAACAAATGCCCCAATCAAGATATCAACGCCCAAAAAGTTCGCCACTGCCAATCCTGGCAAAATCGAATGGGCAATCACATCCCCCAGTAATGCCATGCGCTGTACGACTAAATACGCACCGACGATCGGACAGAGCAGCCCGATCACTGCACCTGCCAGAATGGCATTTCGCATGAATTCGTAGCTAAGCGGATCGAGGAGAAAATCAAGCATGGGATTTTGAATTTTGGAGGGTTGATTGTTGGGGGAATTTTGGACTGGCAGACAAGATACCCACCCCACAAGAGTTTCGGTTGATTCAAGGTGAAGATGCTACTCAGCAGGAATTCTAGTTCATTGGATTCCCATTACTAGCACTGATCTTTCTGTCAATCTTTTCATCAATCTTTTCATCAATCTTTCCATAAACAGTGTCTCGCTGTTGGGCGGGTCGGCCGATCGAATAAATCGCCTGCCGTAGGGTGTCTACTTCCATGCAGGTGCCGCCTTTTGCCCCAGCCATTGAGGTAATGTGTTCTTCCATTAGGGTGCCTCCAATGTCGTTGCAGCCCCAGGTGAGGGCAGTGGTTGCCCCGTTTAAGCCCAGCTTGACCCAACTCGGTTGATGGTTGACAATCCAGTTTCCCAGGAAAATGCGGGCAACGGCCATGAGCAGGAGGGCATCGGTTAAGACAGGCTGATCGCGTCCGACTCTGCGGCGAATGGGTTTGGGGGCTTCCTGTCCCACGAAGGGCAGCAAAATGAACTCAGTAATACCCCGATCGCCTCGTTTCACCGCCGCCTGTTGCAGCGATCGGAGTGCCCCTAAATGCTGCATTTGCTGAACTGGCGTTTCAATATGTCCAGAGAGCATCGTGCTGGTCGTTGGCATTCCCAACCGATGGGCCGTCTCCACCACTTCTAACCAGGTTGCTGTATTAATTTTTTCAGGACAAATCACACGCCGCACTTCATCGTTCAATACTTCGGCCGCCGTTCCGGGCATCGAACCAACCCCCGCCGTTTGCAAAGCTGCGATCACCTCGGCATAGCTGAGTCCATCTTCCCTGGCAATAAACTGCACTTCCTGCGGCGAAAAGGCGTGCAGGTGCAGGTCTGGAAAAGCTTGTTTAATCAGCTTCACCAATTGCAAATAGTAGTTCAACATGGAACCGTCTATTTTGGCTTCAGGATTCAAGCCACCCTGCATACAGATTTCCGTTGCCCCTCGGTTCACCGCATCAGCAGTTTTTTCCAGGATGGCGGCTTCATTAAGCCAATAAGCTCCTGCTTCCCCAGCATCCCGACGGAAGGCACAAAAACTACAGTGCTGTTCACAGATATTCGTGAAGTTAATATTGCGGTTCACCACATAGGTGACAACCTCGCCAACTTGCCGTTGCCGTAACCGATCGGCTGTCTCACGAATTGCTGCGATCGTCTCGGCTTCGGTTTGTTGGAGCAAAATCACTCCTTCGGCTTCGGTCAAATCCTGTCCGGCAAGGGCACGATCGAGAATTGCATCAACAGTATGGCTGGAATAAGCTTGGCTGGAATGGGCGGAAAGGGGATGAATAGTCACGGCGATCGGCTGAATAGGGTGGATAGTAATCGATTAATTTGGCAAAGCTTTAGTGAAAAATTGGCGCGATTGAATGCTCTAGACGGGCAAGATGTCATCTCACAAAATAGGCAAGATGCCCATCCCACAAGAAGTCTGAGAGCGTTACATTGCATGGCATCGTTGACTCAACTCAAGAATATCTGAATTAATCTGCGTCTGCTTGAAACCAGAGTTTTTCAAAAGCGTGGACTTTTGCGTTAGGGCATGATGCAGAATGATTCGGACAAGTTCTATTTTTCTAAGCCTATCTGTTGTAGATTGCAGAGAATTTCATCATCCTAATTTTTTCATCCGTTGCAATAATGACTAGGGTATCAGCGTTATCATAAATACCTTGGGAGAATCCCCTCAGCTCCCGTTTCGTCCCTAACATCGGAGTTGGCTCGTGTCTCAAACAAACTTGGATTTCCTCGCAAAAACAGACCCGCTCATTGCAGAAATTATTCAAAAAGAGCTTCAGCGTCAGCGCGATCACCTGGAGCTAATTGCCAGTGAAAACTTTACTTCAGCGGCAGTATTAGCAGCCCAAGGCTCAGTATTGACCAACAAGTATGCAGAAGGTCTCCCCAAGAAGCGGTATTACGGGGGATGTGAATTCGTTGATCAGGCAGAGCAGGTGGCGATCGATCGTGCCAAAGAACTCTTCGGTGCAGCCCATGCCAACGTACAACCCCACTCTGGAGCGCAGGCAAACTTCGCCGTATTTCTCACCCTGCTGGAACCGGGTGACACTTTCATGGGCATGGATTTGTCCCATGGTGGACATTTGACCCACGGCTCTCCGGTGAACGTTTCGGGTAAGTGGTTCAAAGCTTGTCACTATGGCGTGAACAAAGACACCGAGCAGCTAGATTACGATGAAATCCGCGAGTTGGCGAAACAGCATCGTCCTAAGCTGATCATTTGCGGTTATTCAGCGTATCCTAGAACGATTCACTTTGATAAATTCCGCGAGATTGCCGATGAAGTGGGGGCATACCTGATGGCGGATATTGCCCATATTGCCGGGCTGGTTGCTTCTGGTCATCATCCCAATCCCATTCCTTACTGTGATGTCGTCACAACTACCACCCACAAAACGCTACGGGGGCCGCGCGGTGGTTTGATCTTGACCCGTGATGCAGACTTAGGCAAAAAGTTTGACAAGTCTGTTTTCCCTGGCACTCAAGGTGGGCCGCTGGAACACGTCATTGCAGCAAAAGCAGTTGCCTTCGGTGAAGCTCTGCAACCTGAATTTAAAGCCTACTCTGGGCAAGTGATTGCCAATGCTCAGGCAATGGCGACCCAACTGCAAAATCGCGGCTTAAAAATCGTCTCCAACGGTACTGAAAACCACCTGATGTTGGTCGATTTGCGATCGGTTAGCATGACCGGGAAGATTGCCGACCAATTGGTGAGCGGGGTTAACATTACGGCAAACAAGAACACCGTTCCCTTTGACCCAGAATCGCCCTTTGTCACCAGCGGATTGCGGTTAGGTTCACCCGCCATGACAACTCGCGGACTGGGAACAGAAGAGTTTACTGAAATTGCTAATATCCTCGCGGATCGTCTGCTCAACCCCGAAGACGAAGCCGTCACTCAAGCTTGCCGTCAGCGGGTGGCAAACCTCTGCTCACAGTTCCCACTCTATCCGCACCTGACCATCCCAGTTCCTGCACTGGTATAACTTCTACAGGGTGGGCGTTGCCCACCCTTAATGTTTAACGTGGCTCTTATTCGATGATTCACTTTCAATCTGTCGATGCAGCAGGAATTCGCCTTTCCGTTGATGAAGACGGTAAGGAAGTTGGGCGAGCTTATCTTTACATCATGCAAAATGATTTGCACGACGAACCGTTTGGGCTGATGGAAAATGTTTGGGTTGATGAAACTTATCGTGGTCAGGGAATTGGCTCAGATTTGGTGAATACAATCATTCAGCAGGCGAAGGAAAAGGGATGCTATAAGCTGATTGCCACCAGCCGATCGAGTCGATCGCAGGTGCATGAGTTATATAAACGGCTGGGGTTTGAAGCATACGGCATTGAATTTCGGATGAATTTCTCAAGCCTGAACCCTTAATGTAGCCTCAACAAAACCCCTCAAACCCGTTGCTATGGTGGGTTTACCAATAGGAATAAGACCGGATTTCTCGATCGATTGCGCCCTGCATCCTCACCGATCGCTAATTCGATTGATGCTTCAGCAGGAAAAACCTACGCCAGCTTAGTACTCTCTCACCAAGGACAAGAACTCATCAAAGAGGCTGGATTCATTCCCCTACGGACGTTTTGAACGAACCCCGATCGCATGTTAATATAACTTAACAGTTACTAAGTTGTTCTGTACTGCAATGGGCAAACGCACCTCCCCAAGCGATCTCCGCAGTTGGGATGATGCTCCAGACTTAGATCACCTTGTGGTTGATAAGCGATCGGGCAAACGCGCCACCCCAGCCAAAGCCCGCCGTCGCAATCGCCGCTATGAAAAACGCCTACTAGACACCCAACTGAGAGCACCAGAAGCCTTTGAAGAAAACGCTAATTTCTGAACCAATCCCACCCGATCGGGTACACCCACCCGTTGCAAACGATCGATAAAATCACCCAACCCTTTCCCAAACCCTATCCGTTCATCGAACTCAACACCTTCAACCATCCCCACCCAACCATCCGTTGCCAAACTGCTACGATACGGGGGCAAGAACAGGAGACAGTATGACGCAGGCGTATGTAACCACTGCATTCTTAAAAGCGCAGGGAACCCAAATCAAAACGGTGTTTGGCTGGAGCCAGCGTCCATCTCAGACGATCGCTGCAAAATCATGGCTCGTTGCGTTGGAAATTTTTGTGCATGGGCATGATATTGCAACCGCCTATCAACGCTTTCAAGCCGTGCGATCGACTCCGATTTCAGAATCCCTCATCAGCAAACTCGAACCATATCAGCAGCTCAATGCTTCGCAAGAACTGCTCGTATTGCTGCAAAATCAAACCCTAACCATTTTGGGCAATGGATTTAAAAGCTACATTGACCAGGAAGGTTTGATCGATCTCAGTCCAGTTAGCCAGGAAACCCCCCAGGTTTTGCTGCAATTATTTGCCCATCAGCAGCTTGAGGATGATCTGGAAACAATTAATTCTTTTGAAGCCTTTCAACAACTCGTCAGTACTTTAGAACAAATCGGACTGTTTTCTCCAGCGATCGGCTCGATCAACTGGGGCGATTTCCGGCGGCTGGCTCCCCTCTGCCACATTACGGGCTTCACGCGGGGCAACCCGATCGATCGCTACTACTTACAGAAATTTGTCGATGAAATTCGAGAACAGGTGGTGGGCGATGTACTGGAGGTGGGCGGAGTCCCCAAAGACCGCGAGTTTTACCAATTCGATCGGGCAAAAACCTATCGCATCATGAATTTAGAAGCGGGAGCAGGAGTGGATTTAGTGGGGGATGTGCATGATCCTGATTTGGTTGAACCTGATTCCCTGGATAGCCTGGTGATTTTCAATGTTTTGGAACATTGCTACGCCCCTTGGATTGCAGTTGAAAATATTCATCGCTGGTTAAAGCCCGGTGGCAAATGTTTCTGCATGGTTCCCAATGCCCAACGGCTGCACGATCGCCCCGGTGATTTCTGGCGACCCCTGCCCGATGGAGTGAACTGGCTATTTCGATCGTTTTCCCAAAAGCAGCTTTACGTCTACGGCAACCCCCTAACAGTGCTAGCCAGCTTCCACGGCGTAGGCTACGAAGAACTCACTCCTGCTGAACTGGATGCCTTCCACCCTGATTACCCGGTCTCCACCTGCATTGTTGCCACGAAGTAATCAGCACATCGGTTCTCGCAGGAACAACCTTCATTCTAGAAGCAACTCCTTTAAGCTCTTGTAGAGTGGGCATCTTGTCCGCCCAGTCCAAAAAGTACATTTCTTCACCCATTTGAACAAAGCATCTCTTGATATGCTCTTGGGTAAATAACGTAAAAATAACGTAATGAATCGGTGGGTTAGTTCAATGCAACGTTGGGCGATCGGCACTCTCTTCAGCATTCTTTGCAGCATTTTATTTTTCAGCAGTTTATTGCTATCCGGCTGCCAAACGCCTCCTGCCAACCAAGCTTCTTCTGCCAACCCTGATGTAATCCATCTCACCCTCTGGCACGGCATTAACCCTCCTTCTAACCGAGATGTTTTTGTCGAACTGGTAGACGAATTCAACCGCACCCACACGAACGTTCAAGTTGAACAACTGTACGTTGGGCAAGCCGATCAACAGCTTCCCAAAATCCTGACGGCAGTTGTGGGAAATGCCTCACCTGATATGCTTTGGTTTGATTCGTTGCTGACGGGGCAATTGGTCGAACTAGAAGCCATTCAACCGATCGAAGATTGGCTGAATCAGTCACCCCTCAAAGCAGACATTGATCCGGCTCTGTTTGAAGGGATGGAGCTAGAAGGACATCTCTGGTCTGTGCCCTTTACCACCAGCAATTTGGGAATTTTTTATCGTCCTAGCCTATTCCAGGCAGCGGGCATTACTGGACTTCCAGAAACCTGGGAGCAGTTCCGCGAAGTGGCGCAGCAGTTGACCCGTGATACCAATGGGGATGGCAGACTTGATCAGTTTGGCATGGTGCTGCCGTTGGGGAAAGGAGAATGGACGGTGTTTAGCTGGCTGCCCTTCCTGTTTAGTGCGGAGGGTGAAATGATCCAAAACAATCAGCCCACCTTGGTGAATCCAGGAGCGATCGCAGCTTTGGACTTTTGGAGCAATTTACTGCAAGACGGTTCAGCCGTTCTTTCCCAGCCCGAACGCGGCTACGAACAGGATGATTTCATTCGAGGGCGGGTTGCCATGCAAATCACCGGCCCCTGGACTCTAGGATTTCTAGAGGAAACGGGGATCGATTTTGATGTCATGCCCATTCCCCAAGCCCAAATCGCAGCCACGATCGTCGGTGGAGCCAATTTATTTGTGATGAAGACCACTCCCGAACGGGAACAAGCCGCCCTAGAGTTTCTCGAATACGTGCTGAGCGAACCCTTCCAGGTGAAATGGGCGATCGATACAGGGGCACTCCCCATCAGCCTTCAAGCCAGAGAAAACCCCGACTACCAGGCATACATCGCCAACCAACCCGTCCTAAATGTCTTCCTGGAACAAATGCCCTCCGCCCGGTCGCGCCCCAATATTCCTGGCTATGCCCGCCTATCTGAAAACCTCGGCAAGGCGATCGAAGAAACCCTCCTGACCCATTCCCCCGAAACTGCTCTTCAAAAAGCCCAAAGGCGACTGAATTTGATTTGGTGAAGAGAGAGGAGGGGGTAGAGAAGGGAGTAGGGAGTGGGGAGTAGGGAGTAGAGAAGGGAAACTCGGAGTGTGCCACAACTCTTGTAGGATGGGCATCTTGTCTGTCCTGAAGTGTGCCACAACTCTTGTGGGATGGGCATCTTGCCCGTCCCGATCTGAAAGGCAAAATTCCATTCCGGCACTACAAACAAATCAGCAAATCAGCCTTCAATCTTCCAGTCACCGCTACATCAATTTCCCCATTCCCCATTCCCCACTCCCTACTCCCCACTCCCCATTCCTCACGCTGGATAAATCCGAATGCGTCGATTCGGCTCTTCCCCAAAGCTGGCAGACTTTAGGCGATAATGCTCCACCAATTCATGCTGCATCTTGCGAACCTTCGCCGATCGCGGCAATAACTCAACGGGTTGTCCCTTTGGAATCACGATTTGCTCAACGGCTAACCGAGCCTCTTCAAGGGCTTCAATTTCATCCTCATCGGCATCGCGGTAAAACAGGGTAAGGTCGGCAGGTTCTCCGGCTCCGCCTGCATCCATTCGTAGCATTCGCTGGAGGGCACGGATCAGTTGAGGCAGGCTATTCGACTTAACAGGATGAATCGGTAGCTGTCGATTTTTTGCCAAGAGTCGCAGCTTAGAATGGTTTTTAATGTGCGATCGAAGGGCCAGCACCGCATCGGCACTATCAATATCCTTCGTCAGCACTACAGGCAAATTCATCGTTTGAATCACCTGCTCTAGCTGATGCCGACTGATGGCATAAGGGTAAACGTGAAGCGGTAAATCCTCACCGTTTGGTCCCGTCATTGGAGCTTCCCCCATATCCTCCATCGCATACGAGTCTGCCATTGAGTCATTCAGGAGTTGGTCAAACTGCTGCCGCTCAGACAAGGGTTCTGCCTTGGGTACAGGTTCCAACGATGCCGCTCCACCCAGATCTGTACGCTTGTAAGAGGGTAGAACAGGCAACTGCCCAGACGCTCTCCAACCGCCTCGTGACGCACTCCTTGAAAGCCCAGAGGGAGCCGTACCAAAGGGAAGCTGCCCGGTAGCAGGCTGGGTCTTGCTGGGTTCTTGTGTAATTACCACATCACCCTTATCATTAACAGTTCGCACCTGCGGGTTGGGTTCGCGTCCCCGCAGCAGGGTATCAACCGTTTCAGACACATCCTGATGCACCACCCACTTTTGCCGTTCCAGCATTTCCACTGCAATATCAAAGGTGGGCGGAGCTTTGCGCTCTAGAACGCTTTTCTGGCTGCCCCGCCGACGGGCTTCTTCATCTCCCAGCGTCACCGACTGAATGCCGCCCACCAAATCAGAGAGCGTTGGGTTTTTAATCAGGTTTTCAATCCGATTACCGTGAGCCGTGCCAACAAGCTGCACACCCCGTTCTGCGATCGTCCGAGCCGCTAGAGCTTCCAGTTCCGTCCCAATTTCATCAATGACAATCACTTCTGGCATGTGGTTTTCCACTGCCTCAATCATCACCTGATGCTGAAGTTCAGGGCGTGCGACCTGCATTCGTCTTGCCCGACCGATCGCCGGATGGGGAATATCACCATCCCCTGCAATTTCATTGGAAGTGTCGATGATCACAACCCGCTTGTCTAGCTCATTAGCCAGGACTCTGGCAATTTCTCTTAGGGCAGTGGTTTTGCCAACTCCTGGACGACCCAGCATGAGAATGGAGCGACCCGTTTCCACTAAATCCCGAATCATGTCGATCGTGCCAAAAATAGCGCGGCCCACACGACAGGTTAATCCAATCACTTCGCCAGAGCGGTTGCGGAGGGCACTAATTCGGTGTAAAGTGCGTTCGATGCCAGCACGGTTGTCTCCGCTAAAGATACCGACCCGTTCAACGCAGTGTTGCAAGTCTTCTTTGGAAACTGGGGTCTCTGATAGATACTTGGAACCATCCGGAAAACGCGCTTCTGGAAAGCGTCCCAAGTCTAAAACCACTTCAATTAAACGATTGCGATCGGGATGATGCTCTAGTATTTCGCGGATAGATTCCGGCAAAATTTTCAGTAGTTGATTGAGGTCATCAGTGCTTTGCACAGGCATAGGAGATAATGTTTCAGATGCGGTAGACCCAGATGGCTCAGGAAATTCAAACTGACTAGAAGAGGGATTGGAAGGAGTATTACGGTACGATGTCATGGATGATGCAATGACTAAGAAGCAACCAAACCAGGGAAATCAGCTTTAAACACGGAACCGTTCAGTTGACCCTTCAAAAGGTTGGCATTGAAGAATTAACCGATCGCGCCAAGTTTTGGAATCGTTTGTTTAAGTTTCATAGGTCGTTTCAGTTGCGATACAAGCGAATCGGCAAGATGCACAGCCTGCCAGAGCAAATCAGGAACCTCTTCAAGGTGAAGAGCCGGGTGAGGCATCAAGCGCAGTTCGTCGTCCGTTCTCGATCGTTGAGCCTCGCGTTCTAATACTTGTTCCCCCATTTGCTCTAGCTGCTCTAAAACAGGTGTTAACAGGGTGCGAGCGTAGCTGCCATAGGCGATCCCAGCAACATGGCGTGAAGACGCTTCTCTTTGACGTAAAAGCCCCAAAGATCGAAGTTTGCTAACCGTATGGCTATTTGTGCCACCTGCAAGCTGCACATACCCTGGAAGCCCAGCCGCCAATACCTTTTGTCCCAGCTTCACAGCCGCACGAGTTGTCCCGATGCCAATGTCTCCACTCATGGGGCGACCGTCAGTTTGCCAAATGAGAGGGCAAGGAAGGGGGCAAATTGTGTCGTACAATGCCCAAAGATAACCAATCAAATCGTCACCATCTGGGCAGCTAATGGCAATCAGTTTGAGGTTAGAAGCAAACGGGCGAATTGCTGTCCACAGTCGCTTGAAGTCTTCTAATCGACCAACCTGGGTATGAATTTCAACTGCATCAACCCCTGACAACACCAACGGAGCGATCGAGGCAGGAGTCGACACATAAGAGCGAGTTGAAATGTGCTGAACTGGGCAAATTGGCAAACAACGCCCACACCCATAACAGCTAGTTTCAATAACGCCTGAATGTGACGGGTCAAAGCGAATTGCCTGAGCCGGACAAATGGCTTCACAGGGGCGAGGACAACCGGAAGGACATTCAGCCGGATCAAGTACCGCTTTGCGAAAATGCGGGTCTTCGCCATCGTTAAGGCTGACCATTAGCCAGGGAGCCGCGCAGGCATCAAAACCTTTGGAAAGGGCAGCGTCTCTCCAATTTGCCGCCACGTTCAAAGCATCACGGGCCGCGACAATTACCGCTGGATCTGCCGCAACATCAACACAGTCAGCACCAGCCAGAGTGTAGGCCAAAACTAGGTTCCGAATGGCAGGGAGGTGTTGAAAGCTGGCTCCACAAATTAGTTTGAACCAACTACCCTCCCTTAAGGCTCGTAAGGGATGGTACAAATCAATCGCCCTTACACACTAAAGGGGTATACAGAAACAACTATAGCGATAATAACCATAGTTACTATGGCTATAGTCTACTACAAGGATAACGAACTTAAATGTATCGCGGATATCCCCAAAAACTGATCCCCACTGATCTCACGTCGCTGTTTGACCTGTTTTTGATAGGAAGTTGCTCGCTCATCGCCCAAAGTTAGGACAGTTTGGTTCTTACTTCCGTCAACAATTTATCCTAAAAATCAGCGAGATCAAGCAACGCATTAAGCCGTGACAATTTAAGCCGCGACAATAAAATCTCTCAAGGGCTTCCATTGAAAGACTCGTCCACCGCCCATTTCTAAAACGATTTTGATGCGCGGTTCGATGGTGGGCAACGTCGTCAAATATTGCAACTCTTGCTGAGACAAAACGGCTCCTTCCATCATCCAAATCACAAGGCCTTTGGCCTCTGGTGGAAGAGCCTCCAGGTGAGTTTTAGCGATCGGAGCCGCATAGTAAATGTATCCCACCGCACTGTCGCGCAGCGTTGTTTTCTTACCCAAATGGGGTGGACGAACCCCATGCACATCCAGCAGGTAAGCCGACAAATCACCCAAACCCCTTGCACTGATACTCAATACCTCGTAGCCTGCGGCTCTCACACGACGCTGGTATCGCCCCTCATATCCTCCCTCCAAGGGAACATATAATCCCAACGCTCCAGCCGATTCCAACTCTTTGATGAACTTTTTTCCTGTCGTGATGAGTGCCATAGGTTGTTGCCTCACGTTAAAGCCTTGCCAAAATCCAGTGTCGGATTGCGTCTCAAGAGACGATTATATAGTGAAGACCCGATCGCCCATCAACTGCCCAACGCTAAATTCCGACTTTCCTCATATTTTTAGCCAGTATTGCTTCCAACTCCTTTTCCTCCGATGAAGAGCCACCGACAAAAATATTAAACAAGATCTAGACAATTTCATAATATTTGTTTTATGATAAGTAGCTGTTGCCTAAAGCGGTTAGTGAAGCTTTTCTTGTAAAGGGAAGAAATCAGCTTTGTTACTTGGCTCGATCGTCAGAACGCTAGGGATTCCGACGGTTGAGCAGTAAAGTTAATGAATTTCTCCCTGGGCTAAGTTAGCCAGCTTCGTTTAAGGGCTTAATCTCCAATCTGGTTAGGTGGAGAGTTTTAGCGAAGAGCCTAAAGGATACTGGGTAGTTCCTACTATCCAAGTCCTCGTTCTCGCTGATGTCGCTAGTATGCAAAGCGGCTTTTCATCCTTCAAGCCCTCTTGAAGATTAGTAGGGACAATACGCAAACGTGCAGCCTTATGGGTTGAACATGTTTGTAACGTTTCCTTACGGCAACTAGCTCTAAAGCTAGCTGGACTAGTATTTCACGAGTCCTGCTGCTTTGTGGTGTATAGAACAAGGGAGAACCCCCTACTGTGTCTGTTGGTATTCTTGGCACAAAGCTCGGCATGACCCAAATTTTTGACGAGGAGTCAGGAGTTGCGATTCCTGTCACCGTTGTTCAAGCAGGGCCATGCGTCATCACACAAATTAAAACCAAGGAGACGGACGGTTATGCGTCCATCCAGGTTGGCTATGGCGAAGTAGCAGCAAAAGCTTTAAATAAGCCAAAACTTGGTCATCTTGCAAAGGCGGGAGCACCTCCGCTTCGTCATCTGGAGGAGTACCACACGAGTAGTTCAGATCAATTCGAGTTGGGACAGCAGATTAAGGTGGATGCCTTTGAAGCAGGACAACTCGTTGACGTGGTTGGAACTAGCATCGGTCGAGGCTTTGCAGGGTATCAGAAGCGACATAACTTTAAGCGTGGCCCAATGGCTCACGGATCTAAGAACCACCGTTTACCGGGTTCGACGGGTGCAGGTACAACTCCTGGTCGCGTTTATCCTGGCAAACGAATGGCAGGTCGGATGGGCAATGTTCAAGTGACGATTCGCAAGTTGACCGTTGTGAAGGTTGATTCCGATCGAGACTTGATTTTAATTAAGGGTGCCGTACCGGGTAAACCGGGTGCCTTGTTGAACATTAAGCCCGCCAAAACAATAGGGAAGAAGAAGGGCTAAGGGTTGGGTTCATTTACTCCCAACCTTCAGCGATTTAGCAGTCGCTAGGGAATAGAGACGGAGCTTATGGTTAACTGCGTAGTAAAAAACTGGCAAGGAGAAGAAGTCGGGCAGGCTTCTCTAGACCTGAGAGTAGCCAAGGATGAGACGGCTTCTCATGTTGTTCATCGGGCACTTGTACGGCAAATGAACAATTCCCGTCAAGGAACTGCTTCCACCAAAACTCGTGCTGAGGTGCGAGGAGGAGGACGGAAGCCTTGGCGACAGAAAGGAACAGGACGTGCCCGTGCAGGTTCAATTCGATCGCCCCTTTGGCGTGGTGGTGGTGTAATCTTCGGCCCCAAACCCAGAGATTATTCCGTCAAAATGAACCGCAAAGAGCGTCGCTTAGCATTGCGAACGGCCTTCCAAAGTCGCACAGATGACTTAGTTGTGGTTGAAGATTTTGCAGTTGAATTACCTCGTCCTAAGACAAAAGAGCTAGTTCAGGCAATGTCTCGTTGGGGTATTGATCCAGATTCCAAGGTGCTTTTCGTCGTCTCGGAGCGGAATGAGAATATTTATCTCTCTTCCCGCAACCTCAGTAAAGTGCGGATGATTTCTGCCAATAACCTGAATGTATTTGACATTTTGGCCGCCGATCGCATCGTGGCGACTCAGTCTGCCCTTGACATGATTCAGGAGGTTTACGGCGATGACTAAAACATTGGATTTTCGCAAGCTTCCTGACCTAATTCGTCGTCCGATTGTGACGGAAAAGGCAACTCGCTTGCTAGAGGACAATAAGTACACCTTCGAGGTTGCGCCCAAAGCAACAAAGCCAGAAATTAAGGCAGCGATCGAGGATCTGTTTGACGTAACTGTTCTGCGGGTTAACACAATTACTCCCCCGCGCAAACAACGCCGAGTTGGACGGTTTGTTGGACACCGATCGCACTACAAGCGAGCCATTGTTACTTTGGCACCTGGGGATTCCATCACGCTTTTCCCTGAAGTTTAACCCCGAAGTCTAGGAAACATTCCAACGAGATTGAGCTATGGGCATTCGTTACTACCGACCCTATACCCCTGGAACCCGTGAGCGAGTTGTCTCTGACTTTGCCGAGGTGACTCGTAGCGAACCAGAAAAATCGCTGACCGTTTCAATTCACCGCCCCAAAGGTCGGAACAATCGGGGTGTGATTACCTGTCGCCATCGGGGGGGTGGGCACAAGCGGCTGTATCGCATCATTGATTTTCATCGGAATAAGCACAATATTCCCGCTAAGGTCGCATCAATTGAATACGATCCTAACCGCAACGCTCGGATTGCTCTCTTGCACTATCAAGATGGTGAGAAGCGGTATATTCTACACCCTGCGAACCTAGCAGTTGGTTCAACAGTTATTTCTGGGCCAGATGCCCCCTTTGAAGTGGGAAATGCTTTGCCCTTAGGCAACATGCCCCTGGGAACGACGGTTCACAATGTGGAGCTTGTTCCTGGTAAAGGTGGACAAATTGTTCGTGCCGCAGGAACTTCAGCGCAGTTGGTTGCTAAGGAAGGTAATTTTGTTACCTTGAGGCTGCCTTCTACTGAAGTGCGGATGGTTCGTCGCGAGTGCTATGCCACAATCGGGCAAGTCGGTAACGCTGATGTCCGTAATACCAGCTTAGGTAAGGCGGGACGCAAGCGATGGAAGGGGCGTAGACCTGAGGTTCGAGGCAGTGTCATGAACCCAGTGGATCATCCTCACGGTGGTGGTGAGGGTCGTGCGCCGATCGGTCGTCCTGGTCCGGTTACTCCCTGGGGTAAACCGACGTTAGGAGCTAAAACCCGTAAGAAGAAGAAGTTGAGCAGCGCACTCATTGTTCGTCGTCGTCGTCGCACTTCTAAGCGAGGAAGAGGCGGACGTGAATCCTAATTCAATTTTGGGTTTTAGATTCCTGATTCTGGGTTGATCGCTTGATGAAGCCATCCAAAATCCAAAGTCCAAAATCCAAAATCTAAAATTCAATTGCTTTAGAGGTTAGTTAACGTCATGTCTCGATCGCTCAAAAAAGGCCCATTTGTTGCGGATCATCTGCTCAAGAAGGTGGAAAACCTGAATGCTAAGGGTGAAAAGCAAGTCATTAAAACCTGGTCTAGGGCATCCACCATTCTTCCCCAGATGATTGGTCATACGATCGCCGTTCACAACGGTCGTCAGCATGTTCCAGTCTACGTGACGGAGCAGATGGTGGGTCATAAACTCGGTGAATTTGCCCCAACTCGCACCTTCCGGGGTCACGCGAAGAGTGACAAGAAGGCTCGACGCTAAAAGGAGAAAGTTATGGCTATCGCTACTGGAGAAGTCAAAGCAGTTGCAAAGTATATCCGTATGTCACCTCATAAGGTGCGTCGAGTTTTAGATCAAATTCGCGGACGCTCCTACCGGGAGGCACTAATTATTTTAGAATTCATGCCTTATCGTGCTTGTGAGCCTATTTTGAAGGTGCTGCGTTCAGCAGTGGCAAACGCAGAGCACAACGAAGGATATACTCCATCTGATCTTTTTGTCAGCCAGGCCTTTGCGGATCAAGGCCCTGTGCTGAGACGCTATCGTCCTCGCGCTCAAGGACGAGCCTACCAAATTCGTAAACCGACGTGCCACATTACGATCGCCGTTGCTCTAGGCGTAGAAGATGACGAAGAATAAAAAGATTTGGTTCACTGAACATGCTGGTTCACTGAACGCACTATAGACAGATAGAGGACGTACCGTGGGACAAAAGATTCATCCAGTAGGCTTTCGCCTTGGCATTACACAGGAGCACAAATCGCGATGGTTTGCCGATTTCGATCGCTATCCTAAGCTCCTGCAAGAAGATCACACCATCCGAAATTTTCTTGAAAAGAACCCCATGCGGCTAAAAAGCTTAGAAAGCCCAGGGATTTCTCAAATTCGGATTGAGCGGAAAGCAGATCAAATTGACCTAGAGGTTCATACTGCACGACCTGGTGTTGTGGTTGGACGGGGTGGACAGGGCATCGAAGAGCTGCGGACGGGTTTACAGCGAGCATTAGGCGACAGCAACCGTCAAATTCGCATCAACGTTGTTGAAGTGGCTCGCGTTGATGCCGATGCAGGATTAATTGCTGAGTACGTCGCCCAGCAGCTAGAACGCCGGGTTTCATTCCGTCGAGTGGTTCGTCAGGCTATTCAGCGTGCTCAACGTGCAGGGGTTGAAGGCATCAAAATCCAGGTGAGCGGTCGCTTGAATGGTGCTGAGATCGCGCGAACAGAATATACCCGTGAAGGAAAAGTCCCCCTTCACACCCTACGTGCAGACATTGATTACGCTTACCGCACTGCACAAACCATTTACGGCATCTTAGGCATCAAGGTTTGGATCTTCAAGGGTGAGATCATCCCTGGACAGGAGGAAGTGTCTCAACCTGCTAATACCCAACCTCGTCGCCGCCAGCAGCGTCGTCGCCAACAGTATGAAGATCGATCGAATGAAGGCTAAAGGGCAGCGGAGCAAGGATAAAAGCTGAACGAAATCTTCTTAGTCTTTAATCCAGTCCTCAACCTCTCATCCCCAGCAAGGTAAAAGCCATGTTAAGTCCTAGAAGAACTAAATTCCGAAAACAGCAGCGCGGACGCATGAAAGGAATGGCGACCGTAGGCAATAAGATCAACTTCGGTGATTATGCACTGCAAGCTTTAGAGCCCTCCTGGATTACGTCTCGTCAAATTGAGGCAAGTCGGCGTGCAATGACCCGGTATATCCGACGGGGCGGCAAGATTTGGATTCGGATTTTCCCTGATAAACCTGTAACAATGCGTCCTGCTGAAACCCGTATGGGTTCTGGTAAGGGAAGCCCGGAGTACTGGGTGGCAGTTGTCAAGCCAGGTCGTATTTTGTTTGAAGTGGCTGGTGTGCCAGAGCAAACAGCCCGCGAGGCAATGCGGCTTGCTCAATATAAATTGCCAATCAAAACGAAGTTCATCACGCGAGATGCGGAGGAGTCGTAATTATGCCTCTGCCTAAGATTGAGGAAGTCAGAGACCTGAGTGATCAGGAATTGAATGAGCAAATTATTGCTACAAAGCGAGATCTGTTTCAATTGAGGTTCCAGAAGGCAACTCGCCAATTGGAAAAACCTCACCAGTTTAAGCACTTGCGCCATCGCCTCGCTCAGTTGATGACGGTTGAACGGGAACGCCAGTTGACAGCCGTCAAAGCGACTCCAAGCGCAGAATCTAACCAACCAGAAGAGAGTGCAGCAGAGGAGTAAGGAGCTATGGCAGTCAAAGAACGAGTTGGTCTAGTCGTTAGTGACAAAATGGACAAAACGGTGGTGGTGGCGGTAGAAAACCGTGCCCCTCACCCGAAGTATCGCAAGATTGTGGTGCAAACCAAACGATACAAGGTGCATGATGAGGAAAATAAGTGTCAGGTTGGCGATCGAGTCCGCATTCGAGAAACCCGTCCACTTAGCCGCACTAAACGGTGGACTGTGATTGGCATCCTTGGAGAAACCGCTTCTGAGGAAGTCGAATCAGCGTCCGAGGTGCAACAACCCGCACCATCTGAGCAACCGAGTGCGGAACCAGTAAACCAGTCATCAGAACCGGATGAGCAGGGAGAGGAACAGTGATTCAGCAAGAAACCTATCTCAATGTGGCAGATAATAGCGGTGCACGCAAGTTGATGTGTATTCGTGTTTTGGGTGGAAATCGTCGTTATGCCAACGTGGGCGATGTCATCATTGCTGTTGTCAAAGACGCGATCCCCAACATGGCTGTCAAGCGGTCAGATGTTGTTCGGGCGGTTGTCGTGCGGACAAAAAAGGGATTGCGGCGTGAAAGCGGCATGAGCATCCGCTTTGACGATAATGCTGCGGTGATTATCAATGCTGAGGGGAACCCCAGAGGGACACGAGTATTTGGGCCAGTTGCGCGTGAACTGCGAGATAAGAATTTCATGAAAATTGTTTCTCTCGCTCCGGAGGTGCTGTAATGGCTCAAAAAACACGGCATAAGATGCATGTTAAGAAGGGCGATACTGTCCAAATCATTACTGGTTCAGAGAAAGGTAAAGTCGGTGAGATTCTACGGGTTTTGCCTGAAACCAGCAAGGTTGTTGTCCAGGGAGTGAACGTTCGCACCAAGCACGTTAAGCCCCAGCAAGAGGGTGAGTCGGGGCAAATCACCACCTTTGAAGCTCCAATTCATAGCTCCAACGTCATGCTCTATTCCACCAAGCAGAAAGTTGCTAGTCGAGTCTGCTACACGTTCAATTCTGAAGGACGTAAGGTGCGAATGCTGAAAAAAACTGGCGAAGTAATTGACTAGCAAGACTGACAAGTAATGCATTCAAGCTTTCATTTGTCTCCAGATGTTGTGGGTTTCGTGGAGTTTACTCCTACTTCATCGCTCAAAACTCAACACTGCCCCTGACCAAGACCAGGGAAGACTAAGGTAAACACTATGGCACAGCGACTAAAAACACTCTACCAAGAGACAATTGTTCCCAAACTAATGGAACAGTTTCAATACGCCAATATTCATCAGGTTCCTAAAATCGTCAAGGTGACAGTGAACCGAGGATTAGGCGAAGCGGCTCAGAATGCAAAGGCACTGGAATCGTCCCTGAGCGAAATTGCGTTGGTTACAGGCCAAAAACCTGTTGTCACAAGGGCGAAGAAGGCGATCGCAGGATTCAAGATCCGCAAAGGGATGCCCGTCGGAATCATGGTGACATTGCGCTCCGATCGCATGTATGCCTTTCTAGACCGCTTCATTAATTTATCTCTTCCCAGAATTCGGGACTTTCGGGGGATCAGCCCTAAGAGCTTTGACGGTCGAGGCAATTACACTTTGGGCGTTCGGGAACAGCTAATCTTCCCAGAAGTGGACTACGATTCCATCGACCAAATTCGCGGCATGGACATTTCAATCATTACCACTGCCAATACG
>PVWD01000462.1 GCA_003003615.1 filamentous cyanobacterium CCP2
ACAGCACTGTAAGGAAAGATATCACAAAGAAGAATTAAAGACGAAGGGTAAAGCGTCGAAAAAATCAACGATAGTTTCGCTTTTGGTCGCTGTAATACTCCATGACGCGAACAAATACCAACACTTAAACTGATTATAAACAAGCGTTAACCATGCCATGAAAGGATAAGTCCGGTGAGGCTGTAGCTTCATCCAATTTGAGCATGATTATCTGCATTCATGCTGAATCAGTTTTGGTATTGATTTTTCTCATGTAACCCTAAGAGTAGCAATGAAAAATTACCGCTTTTTGAGACGCAATATTTTAAGCATTACGGCTGCTCTGATGGCAGTTTCATTCACTACGCAGGCGTGCCGATCGCCCGAAACTGCTGCAACCGCAACCGCTCCAGAAGGTGGAACTGAGCAAGCGGCAAATCCTCAATCGGGGGCAACTCCGATTCAAATGTGGATTGCGTTCACCGACTATCGGCTGGATTGGGCAAGGGAAAAAGCGGCTGAGTTTAATCAGCAATACCCCGAATTTGAAGTGACGGTGGAAGGCTATCCAGATTACGAAACGCTGTTTGATTCAGCACTGTTGGCATCAGAGCAAGGAAATCCGCCAGCAATCATGCACTTCTTTGAGGCGGCAACCCAGGAGATTCGGGATGCGGTGACTCCCCAGGGGGAACCCTTGGTGAAATCAGTGGCAGAGGCGATCGATGGGCGCTCGGAGATTAACGGCGTTCCAGTGATTCTTGATGATGTGGTCAGTGCTCCCCGAAATTACTACACCATTGATGGCGAATTTCAGTCCATGCCCTGGAATACGTCGTCTACCGTCTTGTTTAGCAATGCCAATATACTAGAGGCGGCTGGGATTGAGGAACCGCCTGCCACCTGGGAAGAGGTAGAACAAGCCTGCGAACAGATTCTCGCCATTCCTGATGCACCTGCTAACTGCATCACTTGGCCCAATCATAGTTGGATTGTGGAACAGGCAATGGCGCAGCAGAATGAACTGATAGCGAATGAAGAGAACGGACGAGAAGGACGAGCAACAGAAGTTTTTCTGAATAATGATGGCATGAAAAACTTCATGACCTGGTGGAAAGAACTGAACGATCGAAACTACTACGTTTACACCGGAACTCAACGCGATTGGGATGGAACCAACAACGCTTTTCTCTCCCAGCAAGTCGCCTTCCTCCTCACCAGTAGTTCAGACACCACTGCCATTACTGAATCCGGTGCCGAAGCTGGATTTGATGTAACTGCTAGCTTCATGCCCTACAACCAGGATGTGGGACGGAGCGGCAATGTCATCGGTGGAGCCACCCTCTGGCTGCTAAATGGGCTAGATGAAGAAACCGAAACCGGGGCACTCATGTTTATGAACTGGTTCAACAATCCCGAAAATGCTGCTGAGTGGCATAAAGTAACAGGCTACATTCCGATTACCAATGGGGCGATCGAACTGTTAGAAGAGGAGGGGTGGTATGACGAAAACCCTAACAGCAAAGTCGCCAGCGATCAGCTTGCAGAATCGGAAAGTACCCCCGCAACGGTAGGCGTTCTCGTCGGAAACTTCGTCGCCATTCGGGATGTTGTCACCGCCACTGCCGAAAGCCTCTTGGTCAACCAGGGACAGGACGTAGACTCTGCCCTAGAATCCGCCAACCAGCAAGCCAATCGCCTCCTGGAAGACTACAACGCCCTCCAGGAAGAGTAGGCTCAAACTCTTGTAGCTCTAACTCTTGTGGGGTGGGCATCTTGCCCGCCCAGCCATACACCCTCCAATTCAATTCAGTCAACCCAACAAGAATTCAACAACAAGCTCCCACAACTGACCCCATCCTTTTTCCCAAATTCGATCGCCTTAACTTCCCACCATTGATTCATCCATTGCCATGTCATCCCTTGCTCTCCTATTCATCCTGATCGCCACAGCCGGAGCTGTCTACATGTCGATCGCCTTTCGTGCCATGAAGCGATCGGGAATGATCGGCAGTTTAGTCGGTGCAGGGGCAGGCATGGGGGGAGGATTGCTGTTCATGCTGCCTTTGGGGTTCTGCACCTTTGAAGCAGGGCGATCGGCATTGGATGTGGGGTTTGGCGTGTTTTTGGTGTTGGTGGGTGCGGTGATTGGGGTGGCGATCGTGCAGTGGGTGTTGCGGTTGTGGTGGCGGGGGGAAGTGGAGCAGCTTGCAGAAACCGGAACGCAGGGAAGTTTCAAGCTGCCCTGGGTGGTGCCGTTGCTGCTACTGGCTCCAACCTTACTGATTCTGCTGATTTTCATCTACTATCCGGCTCTGGACACCTTCAGTTTGGCGACTCGGCTAGCTCGCCTCAGCACGCCCCGGACGCAGTTTGTCTGTGTGCGAAACTTCACAGAAATGATTGCACCGAGCTATTCCCTGCCGGAAGTTATTTTGTTTTTGGTCGTGGCATTGGGGGGAATCGGGCTATATTTTTGGGGCGATCGTGTCTCTGATTCGGCAATTTATCAGTGGGTGAGACGATCGTTTTGGGGGGTGACGACGATCGCGCTTTACTTTCTAATTGTGGGATTGTGGAGTGATTATTATCGCCTGATTTTTTTCAATACGATTTTGATTTCTGGGTTCACTGTAGTGTTGGGACTGGCGATTTCCCTGGCTCTGTCGGTGTTAGTCTATCAGCCGATTCGGGGAGCCGGAATTTACCGTACCCTGCTGGTCTGGTCGTATGCGATTTCTCCAGCCGTTGCCGGAATCATTTTTGCCATCATGTTCAACCCGGTGGCAGGAGTCGCCAATCATATCCTGGACACCTGGTTCAACCTGCCCCGCTTGCCCTGGCTCACCAATGCCGGATTAGCGCGATCGGTTCTAATCCTCGCCAGCATTTGGAAGCAACTCGGCTACAACATTTTGTTTTATGTTGCCGGACTGCAAACCGTCCCCAAAGATTTAATGGAAGCCGCCACCCTGGATGGAGCCAACCGCTGGCAACGCTTCCGCACAGTGGTGTTACCCGCCCTCTCCCCCATCACTTTTTTCCTAATCATCACCAACCTCACCTACACCTTCTTCGAGATCTACGGCACGATCGACTATCTGACCGTAGGTGGCCCCAACGGAGCCACATCGGTTGCCATCTACGAAATCATCCGCGTCGGGATTCGCGCCGATCGAGATTTAGGCAGAGCCGCCGCCCAATCGATCGTCCTATTCATCATGGTGATTGGTTTAACCATCTTGCAATTCCGCACCAGCGGTCGCCGCGTCACCTACAACGCCTAAACCCCAACCCTTCTAGAAGATGAGCATCTTCACTCATCACATCTCAAACCCTCTTGTGCAAACCCTCTTGTGGGGTGGGCATCTTGCCCGCCCAGTCTTACCCCCAAGCCAATCCCATGAAGCTGATCGATCCACCCC
>PVWD01000138.1 GCA_003003615.1 filamentous cyanobacterium CCP2
AAAATGAACCACATTTATTTTACAGCCCTTGTTAATGGAGCGGGACTCGCTGCTGCATTAGCAAAAGGCGATGGACGCGAACGTGTTTATATCGTTGAACCGACAGGGAGTTTTGAAAATGACCCGAATGTTACAGACAAAAAATTTCCGGGCAATCCGACACGTTCATATCGCTCCCAAGCGCCATTAGAAATCGTTGGTGAAGTAACAGATTGGGTGAGACAAACACCTGAGGAGGTCCAAAAATGGCGTGAAAAGTTGGCTGCTAACAAGGGAGAAATTATTAATTAATTTCTGAGGTGATAATGTTCTGTCCAACATTATTTTAAAAATGACTGAACATAGCGCATGGCGGATTTCATTGGCTCACAAAATCGCTCCTGCTTTCACGGCTAACCCCGCAGTCGAAGCATGTTTTGTATTTGGCTCGGCGGCATTAGGAATTTCAGACCAGTACTCTGATCTTGAATTAGCCTTTGTCTGGTCACACCTGCCGTCCGCTGAAGAGTTGCAAGCCACAGCACAAAGTGTTGGTGTGGAAGGTTGGGAAATTGAGCCGTATGGGGAAGCAAAGCAGAGATGGTTAGAGCAGTTTTACATGCACGGCATGAAGGTCGAAGCGGGTCATTGGACACGTGAGATGATAGACAACATTGTGATTGATGTTGTTGAGCATTACGATGTGTCACAATACGGACTAGTGTTTGAGAAGCAAGCGATCGCATTTCATCTTCAACACGCAGTGGTTCTTCAAGGCGAAAACATCATTAGACAGTGGCAAACTCAGCTCTCTCCTTATCCTGAAGAACTTGCAGTTGCGATGGTTCAAAAGCATCTGAATTTCCGCCCGTTTGATGGTCAACACATCTTGACCGATCGCCATGAGATTCCGATGCTATACGAGAACAAATGCGCCATCGTGCGAAGGCTACTCAATATACTGTTTGGGCTGAACCGCATTTATCATCCCGGCTTCAAGTGGACACGCTACTGGGCTGAAGAAATGAGCATCAAACCGGCCAGTTTTTTCAATCGGCTAGAGCGTGTTTTTCAAGCTGATGCTGTCAGCGGAATTCATGAGCTACGTCAACTTGTTGAGGAAGTTTTCGATCTTGTGGAAAGGACATTACCCCAAGTTGATCTCAAGCAGCAGCGAGAAACGTTCGATCGACTTAATCCGAGGTGGACATTGCCTGTTGATGGTCGTTAACTAAGTATCCGGAGAAACCACATGGATCAAGTGTCCCTGTTGTCCACGCTTTGTAAACTAGAGTGTGAGCTTCATCAGCCGAAGTGCCGAGGCGACCGAGAACGCTTGGTGCAGTTGCTTGCTCCTGACTTTAGGGAGTTCGGTCGATCAGGAGCGACTTACACGCGCGATCACACGCTAATGTCTTTGCCGACTGATCCGGAACCGTCGCAGATCCACGCCCAAGACTTCGCTGTGAACAGGCTCTCAGACTTGATCGCGTTACTCACCTATCGTTCGGCTCATGTGAACACATCTGGAGAATTGTTCAGGCACACGAACCGATCGTCGATTTGGCGGCTGGATTCAACAGGCTGGCAAATGGTATTTCATCAGGGTACACCCACAGATCCTTTTGACCAATCTGCAACCTAACAATATGCCCTGAGCCGGACGAAGTCAAGGGAATCAGTTCCAAATTTACTTTTTAGTCTCTTCTTCCATTTTCTTAAGATTCCCCTTTTCTTTTCTTTTTAGAACAAAATTGCAACACAAATGTTTTAGAATTGAGATTATATTTCTAACTCAATTCTAATTCTAGATAAACATCATTTTCTACTCTTTTTATTATTTAATTTTACTCCTAATTGTCTCTTCAGCGAGTACTAAATTTTGCACTAATGGTGAACCTTTTCGCTTTAGTGACATCAAATATTTCACCTCGTCATAGGGCTGCCTCTCCTGCCAACAGCGGAATACAATCCGTATCCACTTAAATGCTAAGGAACGAATTGCTGCTTGATGCGTCTCTCCTTTTTGTCGTTGCATCTGATAAAACGCCTCTGCCCAAAATGAATAGGGACGACTCTGCTGTGCCCACTCCACAAACGTCTGCCTCAAAAACTTTGGGCAACTCCAACGCCAGTGAACCCACGACTTCTGCCCACTACTCTCTTTGACAGGTGCAATGCCGCTATAACGTAACAAGTCTTGGGCAGTGGCATAGCGGCTGCGCTCTTCCCCAAAGGCGACTGGCAATCGCGGTGCCAGGTGTGGTTCTGCCCCTGGCAATGCGGCAAATAATGCCCCATCAGGATGAGCCGCAAACACTGCCTCAATCTTGGCATCAAACGTCGCAATGGTTGGCAGCAATACCTGTAATTGTGCAATTAAGGCTCTGACCAACAGTTGGAACGGTTCGACAATGCCTGCATCCGTCGTCAACACGACGCCCTGCTGAATCTGCTCCAAGCGATGCTTAATTGTCTTTGCTTGCACCACATGATTGGACTTGAAAAACTGCTCTAGCTCTTCTTTGGGTGCTGCTTGGGCGGCTTTCAAATCAGGATAGCGGGTTAAAAACTCACAGAACACTTGGGTATCTTTATCTTCAAACCACTCCAATACTTGAGGATAATAGCTTTTGAGCGCAGCAATGATGCGATTGGTTAACCGTACCTTCTCCCCCACCAGCATCCGTCGATTTTCCACCAATTGCTGGAGTGCCCTCAGTTGAGCACTACTCGGTTGCCAAGCCGTGAGTTTCTCTTTGTGCTTAAGAACTAACTCCACTAAAGTATGAGCATCGGTCGGGTCAGCTTTGGCACGGCTGGGGGCGAACGCTTGTCGATATTTGGCAACGGTTTGCGGGTTGACCGGATAAATCACCAGAAACTCGTATTTGCACAAGGCATAAATCAACGGTTCGCGCTTTTGCTCAGTACAGATGGCGATCGCTCCTCCATTGAATCGCTTCTATTCTCTTATGTTTCACTGTGCGGTAGTACCAACGGCGAAACCGCAAGGACGGTTCATCAGTAGGTACGTTACATCCTTCATTCGTGTTTGGGATTTCACCAATTTGCGATTCAGCCATTATACGATCGTCGAGGGATGCTGCAAAAAACTCATCAAAGTCAAAGTTACTGCGATCGATTCCAGGGTTGGGCAGAACGACCTGCATAAATCGCATTTGTTGGCTATTAATCGGGATAGCAAACAAATGGGGACGCAGGGGCATTCCACCTAAATCCAACTTGAGAACAACCTGATTGGGCTGATGCCAATCAATTTCAATTCCATCAGGTAAGGTATTGAGTTGATTCGTAACCGCCATTCCATTGGCTGTTGCGGTAACACTAATTTGTGCGATCGCATCTTGATGTGCTGGGTCATGAAATTCGCTACCAAATGAATTGCGATGCACAAAAGGAATATGTAGATAATCCAGCGAAATGTCGATCGCTCTTGTCCAATGGGCGTTCCAAATCTCGTGGTGAATAATGTAGCGGTCGTTTGGCTCCAATAAACTGGGCGGCAACTGCGGTTCTAGTGCGTTTTCGGTTCCCGTAAAGATCCACAGCATTCCTGCAATCACCCTTGTCGGAAAACTCACGACTGAAAGTTTTGAGCGTTGATCCGAGTTCAATGCGTTGAAAGGAACATGAGTACAAGCACCATCCGAAGCAAACTGCCAACCATGATAGGGGCATTGAAGGCAACCATCTTCTAAGACTTGCCCGCGTGAGAGAGGTGCGCCACGATGAGGACACCGATCAAGGAACGCTGCAAACTCATCCACTGGGCTGCGATAGAGGACGATAGATTCCCCAGCTAGCTCAACTGCAACGGGAACCCGTCCGACTTCAGAAACAGGCAATACTGGAGTCCAAAAGTTAGGAAACATCTTAAACACGGCGAAGTCGGCTCCTAAGCGAGTTTTTTGTGCATTACTCAGCATAAAAACTCGCTCCTGACAACGTTCTGTCAGCAGAAGCCAGATAATTTTATTCTTTCAAGTTGAAACTTCGTGTATGTATCAAGACTAATTTCTTGTGGAGACTCAATATCTGGAGCAAAATCGAGAGTTTGGATGCGATCAACCCGAAAATCTCTGTACGCATTTCTCAGGATGCACCAGGTTCCAACTGTCCATTTTTCTCCCCAATAAAATAACCCGAGCGGGAACACAATTCTTTCAGACCGTTGCTCGTTCAAACTCAAATATACGATTTTGACAGCTTGTTGCTGTTGAATGGCTCGATAAAGGTCGTTCCAATGTCTTGAGCTTTGTTCGTTTAGAGTCTCACCGAGCGCTCGAACAGGTGTGCAAGTCGGATTGATACTGCGGGGTGGTAGCACTGCTTCAATCTTACTTAAAAGCGTTTTTGCTGCTGCTGCCAAGTCATCTCCTGTCGATCGCGACAGCATCTCGACCCCCAACATCAGAGCGGCAATTTCATGATGAGTTAAAGTGAGGGGCGGTAACTCGAAATCTTCATCCAGTGCATAGCCAAGACCAGGCTGACCATAGACTGGAATGCTACTCACCGAAAGATCATCAATATATCGATAAATTGTCCGCACGGAAACACCAAGCCGTTCGGCTAGTTGCTCTGCCGTAATGGGTTGGTGAGATCGAATCAGATTCACGAGTTGGAAAAGACGGTCAGCTTTCCTCATTCTGTACCTTGAAGATAGCTTTGCCGTGGCACAGGCAGCACAAGACTAAACAAAAATTGTGCATCTTGGATCAGAAAATTAATGCTCTACCTGTCACAACAAATGAGCGAACTAATTTTCATCTGGCAACACTGCTTCAGCTTCAACTTCGACTAACCATTCCGGTTGCGATAGACCGCGAACAATCACCCAGGAAGTAGCCGGAGGATTAACAGGAAATCGCTTTAATAAAGCTTCTGTAATCCTTTGCTGGTCATTCTTTGCCGAATCCACAATGTAGATACGCAAAATCACGACATACGAAAGGTCAGCACCGATCTCAGCGAGGATTGCTTCTATGTTGTTTAGAGCTACCGTAAGCTGAGTAGAAATGTCAGTGCCTACAGTATGTTCCTCTGCATCAACTCCGACTTGTCCTGATAAAACAACTCGTCGCCCACTTGGAACAACTACAGCTTGACTGAAGCCATATTGTAATGAGTTGAATACCGTTTTGGGATTGATTACAGTTCTCTGCATAAGACTCCTTGTTGAAACATCGTGCTTCCTCCATTCGCTACAGCCTTCTTAGGGTAGCGATCGTTTTCTTACTCTGCTTCATCCAATCGAATCGCCCGATCGAATGAAGTATATCGCCTCGGCAGCCAGGAAAATAATCTTCAAGTTCACCGTTCAAGCTGGATTACTTGTTCGCCATCGGCTGTTTGAAGATAGCTTTGCGGTAGCGCAGGCGGCACCAGGCTAGACAAAAATCTCTAGATTGATGCTCGACTTGTCACAACAAAAGATGCGCTCTCGTCTTATTTGTGAATGCGTCATCTTCAGGAGTTGAGAGATGAAAATCTTCGTTGCAGGTGCGACGGGAGCGATCGGTCGTCCGCTAATTACCCAATTGTTGGCAAAAGGACATGATGTGGTGGGGTTGACTCGCTCTTCCGAAAAAGCCAGAACTTTAGCTGAACAAGGGGCGGAAGCGGCGATCGCCGATGTGTTTGATGCCGATGCAATTCACAGCGTCATCAAGCGTACTCAGCCAGACGTGATAATTGAGCAACTCACTTCCCTGCCCAAAACCTACACGCCAGAATCGATGCGGGCAGCGGCCGCACAGAACGATCGAATTCGACTTGAAGGAGGGGCGAATGTGCTGGCAGCAGCGCAGGCTGTTGGGGTACGCCGATATATTGTGCAATCGATCGGATTTTGGGCGGCTCCCGGTGCAGGGTTGGCAGATGAAGCAACTCCCCTGGCTCTGGATGCTTCACCCATGATTGCAGGTGGCACTCGCACGATCGCGGAGATTGAACATCGCTTACTCACAATCCACAATTTAGAAGGGATTGTGCTTCGCTATGGTTTCTTCTATGGACCTGGAACCTGGAATGCTCCAGAGGGTGATGTGGCTCATCAGGTGCGTCAGCAACAGTTTCTAATGATTGGCAAGGGGGAAAGCGTCTGGTCATGGATTCATGTTGAGGATGCGGCGATCGCTACCGTTGCAGCCGTCGATCGGGGCAATCCCGGCATTTACTTGATTACAGACGATCACCCCTTGCCTGTGCGCGTATGGCTGCCTGCCTATGCCCAATGGCTCAACGCGCCTCCACCGCCTATCGTCTCAATCGAAGCGGCTCTAGAGGCTGCTGGGGCAGATGCAGTCTATTATGGCACGCAGTTACGAGGTGCATCGAATGCGAAGGCAAAACGCGAACTTGGTTTTCAGCCCCGATCTTTAGAATGGTTGGTTGAAACCCCCGCTCGTGCAATTTGACCGTTCAACGTTTGACCGTTCAACAACAGAGTTAACGCAATGAGTGATTTGGAAGCGTTTAATCAACATCGATCGCTGTTGTTTGCGATCGCTTACCGCATGTTGGGTACTGTCACCGATGCCGAAGATATGGTGCAAGAGACCTTTCTGCGTTGGCAACAAACCACAGTAGCAACCGTGAAATCTGCCAAAACTTATCTGTCTACCATCATCACCCGCCTTTGCATTGACCATCTGCGGTCTGCTCGTGTGAAACGAGAACAGTACGTTGGGTCGTGGTTACCAGAACCCATCTTGACTCAACAAACCGATGATCCAGCCGCTCAGATGGAGTTAGCTGACTCGCTTTCGATGGCATTTTTAGTCGTGTTGGAACGGTTATCACCGATCGAACGTGCCGTATTTCTGCTGCGGGACGTATTTGAGTATGACTATGATGAAATTGCTCAGATGGTGGGGAAAAGTCCAGCCAATTGTCGTCAAATTTTGCGGCGATCGCGCCAGCACATTACCTCCCAACGCCCCCGCTTTCCCGTCTCGCAGCAGCAACAGGAACAGATTACGGCACAATTTTTAGAGGCTTCGACTCAGGGTAATTTACAAGATCTGCTCACGCTACTGGCAGAGGATGTCACCTATTGGTCAGATGGTGGAGGGCAAGTGGCTGCGGCCCTGAAACCCTTGCAGGGTGCAATGAAAGTGGCTCGATTTGTGTTGGCGATTCACCGCAAATGGCTTTCTGCCGCCGTTTTTCATATTACTGAGGTAAATAGTCAATCTGGCATTGTTACGATTGTAAATTTCAATGTTCACAGTGTAACGACGATCGACATTGTAGATGGCTCTATTCAATCCATTTACACCGTTAGAAATCCTCAGAAACTGAAGCAAATTTTGATCAATGGCTAACTTAATTTCTTTGGTGCACTTTCGTCACGAATTTGATAGCTGGCGCGAAGATTTCAAACACCTTTTCAATCAGGCTAAATCAGCTTAATCCGGCGGAAAGTATGTCGGACATACTTCATTCTCCCCCGATCGGGTGAGTTGATTGGGGGAGGTAGCTCAAAGAAACGATCGCTAGGCTAGTAAAACTCTGAGCCATTGGAGGAAAGGAGGAGGGAATATCCATCGCCTTGCATCAACCGCTATTGCCATAGGAGATGAACAATGGCTGTACTAGTCGTTCTGCTGGCAACGTTTGCTGTTGCCGTTCTGATTCAGTCTATCCGATTGCCATCCATAAACTATCGGCTCTGTGGTCAGATTGCACTCTCGGCAATGTTCTTTTTTGCGGGGATTAGCCATTTTTTACTCGCTGATGGCATGGTCAATATGCTGCCACCAGTTCTTCCTTTTCGCTACGAAATTATTTATGCGACTGGCTTGATAGAAATTGCTCTCGCGTTAGGGTTTCTCTTCTCTCAGTACGTTCGGCTAACTGGAATTTTTGCGATCGCTTTTTTAATCGCGGTCTTTCCCTCTAATGTCTATTCGGCTCTCAATGCGGTAGAGTTTGGTGGTAATGTTGCAGGGCCAATTTATCTGTTATTTCGTGTTCCCATGCAAGTATTTTTAGTTGTCTGGGTTTGGGTGACATCTGTAAAAGGATCACTAAAAGGATCACTATGAAGACAATTTACTACACTGCGTCCAGTTTGGATGGATTCATCGCGGATTCAAATAACTCCCTTGATTGGCTGTTTCAGTTTGGAGACCCTGAAGAGAACACATTTAATTATTTTCTCAGTGGAATTGGAGCGATTGCCATGGGGTCTACCACGTACCAATGGATATATGATCATCACATTGCCGATGCTGCTGATCAGCCCCAGAGTTGGCCCTATCAGGTGCCTGCCTGGGTGTTTACAACCCGTAAACTGCCAGTTGTCGCCGATGCAGATATTCGCTTTGTTAGTGGCGAGGTCGAGTCAATCCACAAAATCATGAAGGCGATCGCTGGGGAAAAGAATATTTGGATTGTGGGAGGTGGGGATCTTGCGGGTCAGTTTTATGATGGCAACTTACTCGATGAAATAATTATAACCATTGCTTCTGTAGCCTTGGGCAGCGGGGCACCCCTTTTTCCACGCGCCGTTCATCCACCCCTTCAGCTTCAATCGGTAAAAAGGATGGGAAGCAGCTTTGTTGAATTGCATTACCAGGTTCCATCATCACAAGGGAATCTTGACCGTACCCCAAAGCCCTAAAAGAATATCGTCTTGAAGCAGGAAATTCACGTAATCTTTCATTGTCTGCGACAGAGAAAGCATTGTTTACTGATGTGGATATGACCGTATAGTTCCGTATCTAGGGATCATCCCATTTATGCAAATTGAGTAATCTCCGTAGCCCAGGCATCTTGCCTGCGAGTGGGATATTTGTTATGCAAATGAAAATTGGGATACACCCCGCATCTAGTTCAGAAAATTGTCTTCTAATAAGAAATTTTCCATAAACTTATATCTCTTATTTAAAGAGTACCCGTGAGGAGAATGACGTTCATCCTGACTATAAATTTTAATGAAAATATTAAGTGAATCTGCGAGTAATTCTGCATATTTACTTGTGGTTTTTCAATGCAACAAAAAGGAAATTTACGATGAATCTGCGCGATATTACAAAAGCAACTTTGGATCTTGACCTATCCGCTAGCTCTGGAGTTGAGTCTGTTTTTTACGGCGAAATTGAACCATCAAGAGTTGAATTAGTACTCAAAGAGCCAGATGTTTTTTTGAAAGCTTCAGGAGTTAAAGTACCTGAAAACGCTGAAATTCAGGTAAGTGCTCTAACAAGAGATCGCTTGAAGCAGTCTGGAGGAGCGGTACCAGCACGCCGTGTTGTTGTTGTGGTTATTATCTTTGGCCCGATTGTGATTGTGATTGTTGTCTTCTAAGACAATGATGATTTTTCAGCATCCATTTTCAACACTGCCATAACAAAAACACGGCAACGCTTGTAATCAAACATCAGGTTGCATCTACCTATATCTTTTTTCTAAAGGTTTTTCTCTTTCGATCAAAGTGGGCTGTGAAGCAGTTCGATCGTATTGCTTAACCAATTTAGATAAGTCTGCTCCCGTTGCATGACTAGCTCTAACACCAACCGATGCAGTTTCTGTTCGCGAGAAGCAGATGGATCATCCAGTGTTGGTGCATCGATCGCTTCGCATTCAGCTAACTTTTTGCGTCGTATTTCAAGTTCCTGCTCCAGTAAATGAACCATTGCTTCATTGGGGATCTGAGCAGCAAAGTAGAGTTGCGCGAGCAAAGGTTCTCGTAAAACAGGGGATGGTTGATGGGTTTGCAGCCATTGGGTTAGCTCTGCTGTGCCTGTTTCTGTGATGCGGTAGATTTTACGATTGGGTCGATCGTGCTGAATTTCGATGGTGCAGGTAATGCAGCCCTGCTTTTCTAGCTTGTCTAAGGTGCGATAAATTTGCGCTTGATCGGCTGGCCACAGGTGGGCGATGCATTCGTCAAAGCACTCTGTTTTGAGGTCGTAGCCAGTTCGCTCCTGTTGCTGGAGTAAGCCAAGAATCACATGGGCAAGAGACATAAGGCAAGAGACATAGGGCAATAGGGCTATTGAGGGAAACTTGAGAGCAAAGGGTCTATCGAATGGACGGTTTACCGATCGATCGCAGCCGGTAAGCCCTACCCACAAAGTTGATCTATCTTTATGTTACTATATGACTAGTCATATATGAGACAAGGCGATGCAAATAAACGGTATCGAGAATAGGTCTCATCCCTTGTCGGCTCATCTACTTAGTCATTTGTCCAGCTTCGAGGAGGCAATTGTATGACCGTGCAAGCTCAACCGCTACGAACCGTTGCCGGAATTGTAAACAGTGTTGAAACTCTAGAAGGGGCGGGCTTTTTAGTACGTCGTCCTTTCCCGAAGAGCAGCTTTTCAGAGTTTGATCCCTTTCTCCTCCTGGACGAATTGGGCCCCATTGATTTGAAACCGAATCAGGCGAAAGGTGCCCCGGATCATCCCCATCGCGGGTTTGAAACCGTCACCTACATCCTGGACGGGCGGCTAGAACATCAGGATTCTGAAGGACATACTGGACATTTGAATCCTGGTGATGTGCAGTGGATGACGGCAGGCGCAGGAGTCGTTCATTCTGAAATGCCAGAGGCAGAATTTACCCGTACTGGTGGTCGTCTACACGGCATTCAGCTTTGGGTGAACTTACCGCAGCGAGATAAAATGATTCCACCCCGCTACCAGGAAATTCCGGCGGCTCAAATCCCGGTTGCTCAAACGGAAGATGGGTCGGTGACGGTGCGGGTGATTGCAGGAGAAGCCTTAGACACAAAAGCCGTGATTAAGACGCGCACGCCGATCGTCTATTTACATTTCACGCTGCAACCTGGAGCTACGATCGTTCAGTCTGTCCCTCAGGAATATAACGCCTTTGCCTATGTACTGGAGGGTTCTGGTTTATTTGGAACAGCTCAGGAGCGAGGGGAAGATGGACAAATGATCATCTTTGCTCAGGATGGAGAGGACGTTACGATCGCCAATGCTGCCGATGCTCAACAACCGCTTGACCTGCTGCTGATTGCGGGTGTACCGCTGAATGAACCTGTCGTGCGCTATGGCCCTTTTGTGATGAATACCAAAGCTGAAATTATTCAGGCGATCGACGATTACCGTAATGGAAGGATGGGAAAAATCCATGCTTAATACACTGCAACTTCGCATCAACCAGCATCAATTTTTGAACGAGTTGCGAATTAAATTGATGCATTTGCATCGGCAATTGCTGGATACAGAACGTATCAGTTATGAACAAGTTCGAGGACAGGTTTCAAGGGGTGAATTGCTGCAATTGGTGATCAATCACGAACAGTTTGCCTGGCTACATCGCCTCTCAGAACTGATTGTGCAAATTGATGATTTACTCCATGCAGATGAACCCATTACCGCAGAAACGATTGCATTGCTCATGGCTGATGTGCGGATTCTGCTCTTGCCCGATGAATTAGGAGATGATTTTGCCATGAAGTATGATGCAGCATTGCAGCGTAGCCCGGATGTCATACTTGCTCATGCAGATGTTGTGATGCTGTTAAATACTCATTTGTAGCTTTACAGTTCCTAGTTGAAGCGATCGAAGTGGTGGCAATCTTATCTCTGTTGCCCAAACTCCGATCGCTTTTTGATTTCAAGATTTTCACTCAAGATCTTTAAACCAAAATTTAAACCAGAAAATGCTGCTGCCCCAAAGTATTCGCATTCACCTTTTCCAGCGTTACAAGTATCTTTTTAGCTGGATCTGCGTCACTTTGGCTAATTTGCACAACGGTATTGGTTCCACGCTGAATCAGATCGACATATTCAGAGAAAGGATTGGAGCTAGTATATCGAGAACCTGCAAAGATCTGGCTCAAATCAATCACATCTTCTGCCGGATTAAAATCGCGGATTTTGTCTCCCCGATCTTTCATCGCAGTGTAAACGAACCGATCGCTCCCTGTACCGCCAATCAGCAAATCTTTTCCACCGCCGCCAATTAAAACATCATTTCCTGTCCCACCGTGTAATCTATCTCTGCCCATACCGCCAAACAAGCGATCGTGTCCTTGTTGTCCCCGCAATCGATCGCGATTCCGTCCACCAAACAGGATATCATCCCCTTGTCGTCCTCGGAGCCAATCGTTTCCGCGTCCACCCCGCAATGTATCATTCCCCTTATTTCCATTCAGCCGATCGCGATGCAATCCGCCGTTTAGAATGTCATTGCCACGTCCACCGCGAATTCGATCGCGCCCTCGGTTGCCTTTCAGCGTATCATCACCACCACCACCGCGAATTCGATCGTTGCCCCGTCCTCCTTTCACAAAATCATTGCCTGCCCCACCGCGAATTCGATCGCGCCCCAAGCCGCCATAGAGCCGATCATTTCCCTGGTTGCCGTTCAGCCGATCGCGATGCCGTTTGCCTTTGAGGATGTCATTTCCCATTCCACCGAATAATCTATCTCTACCCCGTCCACCATTCAGCAGATCATTCCCGATTCCGCCCCGCAGCCGATCGCGCCCCACGCCGCCTTTAAGGGTATCGTCTCCCGTATTGCCGAATAAACGATCCTTTCCCCGACCACCCAGAATAATGTCGTTACAGCCCCGACCCCGCAGCACATCATTCCCTCTCCTGCCGCGCAACCGATCGCTACCCAATGTTCCTTCTAGCCGATCTTTCTGCCGAGTTCCTTTTAAGTAAATGCCGGGCTTACAGGTTGGCAAATTTGATAAGCTGGCAGACAAGGTGACTGTTGCCGGAGTCAGGTCGATCGCTCCTGTATTGTCAATCGCGCTGTAGCTGAAGCTAGCCCCTGAGAAGTTTTCCGTTGCTCGAAAGACAAGTTGTTTTACCTGTTCATCGGTGAGCCTCTGTCCGGGTTGGATGGGTATTCCGTCTTGATCTGGTACTCCTAAAAATAACGTGCCTTGCTCAACAGGTGGCAGGGCCGAGATAATATAAAACGCGATCGTCCCATCAGGATCAGTTGCAATCAAGTTAGAAATATACGTCAAACCATTCGAGAGCAACGTTACGTTAACATCGCTGGTAACAGGCGGCAAGCTTTTGTGGAGATGAAGGTTAACCGTGGCAGGAGGGGTTGTTGAACCGGAATTATCGGTTGCAGTGTAAGTAAAACTTCCACCTGTGAAACCGGGAGCAGGCAAAAAGATTAGCTGTTGAATTTGGGCAGGGGGCAGGGTTTGACCAGCACGAACGGCAATTCCTCCTTTGCCTGGATCACCCACAAACAAAATACCCTGCTGAGTTGGCGGTAGGGTAGAGATGGTATAAGATACGATCGTGCCATCTGCATCGGTTGCAGTCAGCCCAGTCAGATTGACAGGTGTGTTAGGTGTAACTTGAACCGTAGGACTTTTGGCAATGGGGATAAGATTCGAGCGATCGTTATCGAGATTAATGACCGACACATCAACCGGATTTAGGCGATGATAGTTTGGATCGCGGCTGCTGACGCTAGTTTGAATGGTATAACGAACATCACCATCCACTAGATTATCATCTACTCCAGCAATTGTTACGGTTTGAGGACGGTTCCAGTTTGCAGACGTGAACGTAATGGATTTTTGAACAGTTCCTTCCGTTGGGTCAGAACTAACCAGGTTGATAATCACATCGGCTGTCGGACGACTATTGAGAATGACGGTAAAGGTTGCTGTTTTGCCGACTTCAGATGTGATTAGATTAGTCGTTGGTGTAATAGTAATGCCAGGCGTATCATTGTCAATGTTGGTAAACGTCAGGCTAGGAACACTCAGTTTACTGTAATGACTATCATTGCTATTCACGCTGGTTTGAATCTGATAGGCAACGCCACCATCAGCCACGCGATCGTCTTTACCTTGAACTGTAATAATTTGCGGGGTATTCCAGTTATCGGGCGTGAAGGTAATTGTGGTGACAGTAGGAACCCCTTCAGATGGGTTGCTGCTATTAAAAGTCAGGGTGACATTTGCAGTGGGTTTGCTGTTAAGAACTGCTTGAAACTTCCCGGTACTGCCATCTTCACCTGTAGTGGAATCAATGGCTGTTAACAATACAAAAGGCAGTTTAGTATCAATCGCTAATTCATTCGTTGTTTGATCTTGCCCAATGTTACCTAGTGCATCAGTGGCAGTCACTTTAACATCATAGGTTCCATCTGCAAGAGCCGATTGAATTGCATTATCTGCCAGCGTCCAAGTGCCGTTACCGTTATTTGTAGCAGTGTATTCTACTCCATTGACGGTGACTTTAATGGTCGCGGTGGGATCGTCGATCGTGCCTGTTAATTGGGGTGTGTTGTCTGTGGTGGTGAGAGAATTAACTGTGACAATGGGAGCAGTTGTATCAATGATGAGTTCGTCGATCGTGCTGTCACTACCAGTATTATTGAGTGTATCAGTGGCAGTCACTTTGACATCATAGGTGCCAGTGGGCAAAGGAGAAGCGATCGTATTGTCTGCCAGCGTCCAAGTTCCATTACTGTTATTGGTTGCAGTGTATTCTACTCCATTGACAGTAACTTTAATGGTTGCGGTTGGATCATCGATCGTGCCTGTTAGTTGAGGCGTTCCGTCTGCGGTGGTCAGGGAATTAACTGTGACAACTGGTGCAGTTCTGTCAATGACTAACTCATTCGTAGTCGCATCACTGCCAGCATTGCCTAATGTATCGGTTGCAACGACTTTGACATCATAGGTTCCACTCAACAAAGCAGGACTAATCGTATTGTCTGCTAGCGTCCAAGTGCCGTTACCGTTATTGGTTGCAGTGTATTCTACTCCATTGACGGTGACTTTAATGGTTGCAGTGGGATCATCGATCGTGCCTGTTAGTTGAGGTGTGCCGTCTGCGGTAGTGAGGGAATTAACCGTAACAATGGGTGCTGTTCTGTCAATGACTAACTCATTTGTTGTAGCATCACTACCAACATTACCTAATGTATCAGTTGCAGTAACTTTGACATCGTAGGTTCCGCTCGACAAAGGCGTAGTGATTGTATCATTCGGTAACGTCCATGTTCCGTTACCATTATTTGTAGCAGTGTACTCTATGCCGTTAACAGTAACTTTAACGGTTGCGGTTGGGTCATCGATCGTGCCTGTTAGTTGAGGTGTGCTGTCTGCGGTAGTGAGGGAATTAACCGTGACAGTAGGAAAGGTTGTTTTAATCGTCAACTCATTGATGGTAGAGTCGCTACCCACATTGCTCAGTACATCAGTAGCGATGACGCTAACATCATAAGTTCCACTAAACAGAGGAATTGTAATCGTATTGTCTGCCAGTGTCCACGTCCCATCACCATTGTTGGTTGCGGTGTGTTCTACTCCATTGACAGTGACTTTAACGGTTGCAGTCGGGTCATCCACTGAACCTGTTAGTTGAGGTGTGCTATCAGCCGTGAAAAGCGAATCAACAGTGATGATAGGAGGAGTGCGATCGACAGTTAATTCATTCGTAGTAGCATCACTACCAGCATTGCCTAATGTATCGGTTGCAACGACTTTGACATCATAGGTTCCACTCAACAAAGCAGGACTAATCGTATTGTCTGCTAGCGTCCA
>PVWD01000139.1 GCA_003003615.1 filamentous cyanobacterium CCP2
GGGGGGATGCAGTCGATCGATTTTTTGTCTATTTCTACTATATCTCTGCTTCGTTGACGGGTTGAGCTAAGAGATTTAAGGGAGGTTGAGCCAATTAAATAATTCTTCAAGGGTGAGATGCCAATGCTCTAACTGAGAAGGCATCAGCAGATGATCGCTGGATGCTTCCTTGGCGATCGGTTGCTGACCGGGTTGAAAGAGGATGACTGTTTTTTCGTCTGGATCAATCAGCCATCCCAGAAGGGTGCCATTGTTGAGACAAAACAGAAGATTGTTGATGACTCGCGTGGGTCGTTGATCGGGTAATAGAATTTCAATCACCCAATCGGGATGAAGGGTGAATGTATTTTCAACTTCGCCGTCAGCGTTACGAGGAATCCACTCCCAGGTGAAGACGGAAATATCGAGCACGATCGAGCGTCCAGCGAAAGTACAGCGTAATTCTGGGAATGCATAAATGCTCCGTTGGGGTAATCCAATCTGGTTAATTTCGCTGATCAAGCGTCCTTGCAGCGTGCTGTGTTTTCCTTGGGGCATTGGCTTTTGGTAGATGCGACCGTCAATGTATTCACTGGCGGGTTTGGTTTCTGGCTGCTTCAGAAACTCCTCTAGGGAGAGGGTTGGAAATGTAGATGAGGCTGAAACCATTTTGGTGCTCCCAGCTAGAGTATCCTTACTTAGAGCTTATCGATTTTATGACCAGTGGGTTTTGATGTAATTGCTGATTTCACTGGGTTTGCTGAGGTGGTTGGTTGAGTCACTTGTACGAAGGTGCTACGCTCTCGCTTTGGGATAAAGCCAGCCTGCAAAGAGCTTCGTCATACGGGGCATGGCAATGTAGGTCATGATGACAACCATCAGCAGAGTAACGATGAAGGTTCGCAACAGGGCAGGCAGGGGGGTAATCAATGGCACAACCAGAAGATTGATCAGGTTAATCAATATGTAAATCGTTAAACCTGAAATCACCATCATTTTGTAGCGGGGAGGGGGCGGTAAACCCGGTTTTTGGGGCAAGGTAAACCAGGTTTCTAAGCCAGTCAGAACAGAAACTTGACCAGCCCCTACAGTAAGCCGATCGGCCCGTTTCAGTAGTTTTTGCCGAATCGCAGACATTTCCCACTGTTTGAGATGGCTAATCCGATCGAACTTGAATACAATTCGATATTCCGGGTTCGTTCGTTCGATTGGACGAAATACATTCACTCCCAAATGTCCTTCAAAGCTCTTTGCCGCTTCAATTAAGTCCGCCAAAACCGCTTCAAATTCTGTTTCACAACCTGGTTTCACCCGTTGCAAAATATCAACCGTTGCAGGTGGATCTGAATTCTGATTCTCAATCGTACTCATGACATCACCGCTTGCGATCGGTGCAGAGGATAACCCGCGATACCCACATCTAACCGCACAACTTTAGCAGGTTCCAATCCGGTGGAAGGGGGAAAGGACATGCCGCCATTGGTGACAACGTAGATACTGGTGCGATCGTCTTCCCGTTGTCCGAAGGCAAGGGCAGTACTCCCAGTCATGCCCTGTTTCGCTTGGGCGATCGTTGTCACAGAACCATCGGGGGTAATTTTGACAACGCTGTTGTAAATGTGCGTTGTGCCATACAGATTGCCCTCCTGGTCAAAAGCAAAGTCATCAAGATTCACCGCTTGCAGAAAGATTTCTGGCTCTCCCGGTTGCCCATCCGGCTGAATCGGGATTTTGACAATCTGCATTTTCTCGGTATTTGAAGCATAGAGCGTGTTGCCAAAAACCTTTAGCCCATTCACTGCCGGAAATTCATTCTCTGTCGAACTGCGAGCCAGGGCAGGATGTTCCAGCCAGATGCTCACCGTTTTTGCGGCTGCATTGAGTTGCCAAATTGCCCCTCGGTAAGAGTCGGCAATCAGGTAGGAATCGCCCTTTAACGGTGTCAACCCGTTCAGGAAAATGGCATCCGGCATTGTCACCAGAACGGCTGCATCGCCTTGGGGTGAAAGGGTGAATACGGTGGAAATCTTCTGTTCGTTCCAGGCAGTTAATAACAGGTTGCCATCGGCTGTAAAGGTTAGCCCCGTTGCTTTACCTGCGATCGTGGTATGAACGATCGGTTCCCCGCTTGAGTCAATCCGAAAAATCTTGCCATCTAAATGGCTGGTAATGAATAAAGTGTTATCTGGGCCAATGGCAATACTTTCCAAAAACGTGTTGGCGGGAAACTCGGCAACGGTGCAGGCAGGGACAAGCGCAATCGGTGTCTCAGCAAAGATGGGTGGCAAACCGGAAGAGGAAGACATTGCGTTCCTTTTGAATCGACTGGAGTGAAATCGCCCTGACTATATCCTTTCCTTCCGTTCAATGCTGTACCCTATCTCACACTCCCTGGACAGACGTGATTTGCGGCTCTATCCGGCTCCGGCTCCACCTAATTTCCATCCGGAAACACCTGCACGCGCCCATCAGGGTTCAGCACCAGCCGGACTTGTAGATTATCTCTCCCTTCCAACGGAGAGACAAACGGTTCATCCATCAACGGCATATTGGTGCGATCGACAAACTGTTCCGATGCAGTACCCATGGGTGTAATCAACCGAATGGAGCCGTTTGGGTTCAGTTGCAGACGGTACTGAATGGGCTGGGTCATTCCGGCAGGCGGTTGCCAGTTTTGCAGAAAATAGTTCCGAATTTCGGCAATCTGCGGGTAAGTATCAAAGGCAGTGCTGCTGGCGGCCGCTAACTGGGCCTCATTTAACTCTTGGGGGGAAAAATCCGATCGACTGGCGGCTGACGTAACTTGTCCATTCCCCTCAAAAGACGGTAGGGCCGCCGCAGAAGGCAAATTTGGATCAGACGGGAGGGAATCTGCCAGGGGATCGACTAGAGGAGCCTGAGCGATCGCCGCTTCATCCGCTGGAGCCTCCGACGGGACTAGAATCACCGTTCCATCTCCTGAGGCTTCAGTTTGGGGTGCAGCAGGTTGGGCTGAGGCTAGCTGATCCGCAGGAACCGTCGTCACGCCCAAGGGCGGCAGTTCTGCCACACCTTCTGGTTGTAGAGCTTCGGTGGGCGGTTTTGGCGGAAACTGGGATTGTAACTTTAAATCTAAATCAGACGAGGGTGCTCCAGAAGCAGGTACAGGCAACCGGGCAACATCCGATCGCTGAACAGACCCCACTTCTACCTCATCCGCCTCTGAAGAAGCCACCTGAGGCACCGGAGAAGAAATATCTACCACAAACTTGGTTACGGCTCCCGTTGCTCCTAAGGCTAAGACTAAAACGGCTGCCACTTTTGTCCAATCGGCGGGAGACTTCAACCAAGCCGGACGGCTCAGAGCAGGCAAGCTGAGAGCTTCAGCCCGATATTCATCCAGGGCATTCGCCAGATCAAACAACTGTAAGGTACTCAGGGAAACGATCGAACCCAGGTCACTGCTCATTGCTGAACCCAGGCATAGTTCATGGGCAAGTAATCCCTTTGGCTTGAGATGAATCCCTGAATCCGCCGGATCATCCGTTCCTTTTCTCAAGGGCAGCCGCGACGCTGTATCAGCAGAAAAGCCCGATTGAAGTACCGATTGGTAGAAAGGTTCGGGAGCTTGATTTAACAAACTCTGAACATAGGCATCCACCACCTCACACAGGGCTTCTAGCTGAGTTCGATCGCCCCGAATGGACACCTGTTTTTCTGACGGCAGTGTTGGATCATCAAAATTTAGCCGGAACCGCAGGTTCTTTAACACCGTGCGATCCGTCCAACGGGACAACACTGAACCTGTCGCTGCAATCTCCAGCGTACAAGTTGGAGGAGTATATCGACGTAGAACGGATGTGGACATGAGCAAAACGCAAGATGTAAAGGTCAGTAATGAATCTAAAGTGAGTCGATCGAAGCGAGCCGCAGTAAATGGAGGGAAGGAAACCGCAAGGAGCGAATGATTTCAAACGTAAAGTTGGACTTTAAAGTTCAAGGCTAAAAAATTCAAGGTTAATGTCTAAATCTCAACCTGCCCAAAACAGGTTTCTAAATTTCTAAATCCCTACTCCCCGGTACCGACACAAAATTTCACGTCTCTCCCTACCTTCTGCCACTCACTCCCTCACCGATCGATCGAGCAACGCCAACCAGAGCCGACGCGAACCATTTGGGGCACTGTAAAAGAGCAAATCAATCAGCAATTTCAACGCTAAATGTGTTAACTGGTCAGGGGAAATATTCTCTCCATCATCCATGCGCTCCTGGTAGGTATTACTGAAACCATCGAGATAATCACCCAGCAGAGCCGCCTGATGCGGTTCACGGTTTTGCTCCGTCAACTGCTCCAACAGAGTTACAGCACGCCGAATCAATTCCTGATGCTGCTTGGCCAAATGGCAAATAATCAACACCAGGGCCCGTGCCTCCTCCACGTCTAGCCGTTTGCGCCCCTGCCCGCGCCGTAAAGGACTGGACTGTCGCAACCGCCACAAAGACACCCGATCGGCCACCACATTGGTCAAATTGAGGTTGGCAGCCGCCTGAAGAATTGCCTCAGAACTGACGTTTGCTAACGCTTCTAGTGCCAAAAGAACCAAGTCCAACTGAGCTTTGATGTTGTCAAGCTGAGTTGGATCGGGCTGACTGGCTAGGGTCAGCTCGTCCCAGGCAGGCTTCGAGGTATCTGACTTAATCGTGGAGGGCATAGTTTCAGGATAAGAAATTCAGCAGAGATTGGTGATGTAGTTACAAGTCTTGAAACAAGACGACCAAACCGATCGTCATGTTTCCGTTAACCTGCGCCTCGATCTGGAGCATCGACCTGTAGTATTTTGAAAAAAAGTAGCTTGGATTGCGTAGGATGATACAACACCTGAGCCAGATATTAAATCGGGAACGCCTCGTTCGATATTTTTCAATGCTGGGTTTGGCATTGATTTTGATGATACAGGTATGGATATGGGGAACATCGGCAGCAGGGGCCACTGGGGCATATAGCCTGCCAAACCTGACACCGGGTGAACCGACTTGGGTCATTGATCAGGCTGGTATATTAAGCCGACTGACGCGAGGGGAAATTGGCAGTAAGTTGGAAGATCTGGCAAAAGAGACAGGGAACGAAGTCCGCTTTGTAACCATTCACCGTCTTGACTATGGTGAGACGATCGAAACCTTTACCCAGCAGTTGTTTGATAAATGGTTTCCCACCCCAGAGGCTCAGGCAAATCAGGTAATTTTAGCTCTGGATAATGTCACGAACAGTGCGGCAATTCGGGCGGCAGATGGGCTTCAGTCTGTTTTACCAGAGGATACAGCAAACAGTATTTCCCAGGAAACCGTTATGGTTCCCCTGCGGAATGGCAACAAATATAACCAAGCCTTTTTAGATGCCAGCGATCGACTGATTGCTATTCTATCGGGTGAGTCTGACCCTGGCCCTCCAGTGATTGAGGTAAACGTTCAGACAGAAGGGACGTTCACCAAAGCGGAAGAGACAGATAGCAAGAGTGCCACGATCGTTGTGGTGGCTTTACTGGTCGCAGCAACCGTGATTCCAATGGCAACGTACTTCCTGTACCAAGCCTTCCAATCCTGAGCTACACAAGCAATAAGTTACCCACTGTGCAACTTGTTCCAATGTCTTGTGGGATGGGCATCTGGCCCGTCCAGACTCAGCAGGCAAGATGCCTGCGCTACGGAAAATCAGAAATTTCAGGCTTTAAGTTGCCTTGAGAGAAGGGTGCGTTTGGCGATCGGCTGAACGCATCGTTTCCCCTAGAGCGATTTACAAGAAGGCAATCGCTTTATAAAGATTTCAGATTTCTTGTAAAGATAATTTACGGAAAATCCTGAGAGTGAAATAAACTTAATCGAAACATTAAAAGATACCTATCATTCCCAGCCAAAGCTTAAGAGTGAGCTAGCCAATTTCCGCCTATAATATTCACCAGATTTAGGATTCTCCTAAGATTTAACCCAAGCTAGAAGCTGGCTTTAATAAAAGCGTCTTAAGGTTTGTTTACTGTCTCTGGCTGAATGGATAGGCACTCTGGCAAGAGATATGGTGCAGGAAGGTAGTCTCGGTAATTGAGCAACCCATGCAGTTACGGTGGCTCAATCCCCAACTGATGCAGTGATATAGGAGGAAGCAATGGCTGAGCAGGAAAAGACTTCAACGAACGGCGATTCAACCCAGGTAAAGGCTCCCCAAAGCGGAAAGCTGGAACTGGCGCAAAAGGAAGATAATGGACGGAACGAGTCGGGCTTATCTCTTGCCGGTTCTAGAGGAGAGATGGAAGTTGGTGGCAGTTTCTCAGCTGCGGGGCTACGTCCAATTGCCGCTAGCCATCTAGACATTTACGGCACAATTCTAAATAACCGTCCCGTCATGGCAAGCCATTTGCACGTTGTGGAATATCTCCCCGGTAATCGTCCCATTTTTGCCAGCGAGATTGTCCTACGCGATGAATTGTCCCTTTCGGGCGGTCGTCCCATTTTTGCGAGTGATCCTCGGCTGCTTCAAGGCAGTGTTCTTCCTGGGGGTCGGCCGATCGCCCCTAATGAAATTGACGATGGCGAAACCTTAATGGGCTTCATTGACTAGGGTTTCAGTTTGCTTAACCCGTAGAACACCTATTACAAGCAGTTTGATCTGTGATTGATTCACACGGAGGGTGAGATGTCTCACCCTTTTTCATGGCGTTCTCCCACAAATCGCTCTCATTTTCCAGCAATCGTCTTGCAGTCTTACAGTTTTCCCATGAATTCCCGCAACCGCATCAGCATCACCAACCGCGATATTGTCTACATCTCTCTGTTTGCCGCGATCGTCATTGTTCTCGGATTAATTCCAGCCATCCCGCTTGCCTTCATTCCCGTGCCCATCACCGCCCGATCGCTCGGTTTAATGCTGGCTGGGTCACTCTTGGGGGCGAAGCGAGGAGCTTGGGCAATGGTGCTGTTTTTGGTGCTGGTGGCGATCGGCATTCCTCAGGCATCAGGCGGCAGTGGATTAGGTGTATTTTTGGGGCCAAGGGGGGGCTTTTTGCTGGCTTTTCCGTTGGCAGCAGGGGTCATCGGCTGGTTAACGGAGCGGTTTTGGCAACGGCTGAACGTTTGGAATGCATTTCTGTTTAATGTGATTGGCGGCATCGTCGTACTTTATGCGATCGGGGTTCCCTGGCTCGCTCTGGGAACAAACTGGACTGTGGCCTTGTCTTCGATCGCCTTCTTACCCGGTGATGGGATTAAGGCAGTCATCGCTGCACTGACCGCAGTTACGATTAAACGAACTTATCCTTTGATTAGAGAATAAATAGATGAAGGAGGCTGCTGGGGAATACAAACTCCCGATTACAGGCAAGATGCTTGCGCTACAGATTACCCCATGAAAGTTCCTGCTGCTGATTAACTAGCACATTTTGATGGCACACATTGCAGATGGATTCATCGCTCAAGCCCTCCAACAGCCCAATCAAACCGCGATCGTCTTTTCACAGGCTCATCAAGCACGACAAACCCGTTCCTATCGGGAAGTATTGTCTGCGGCTGAGCGGGTTGCTGCGATCGTTTCGCCTTTCGTCACGGCAAGGCAGTCCGATCCAAATCCTGTTTCTGGACTGAATCCTTCCGTTCAAAATACGGCCCGAATTGGGTTATTACTGCCAAACTGCCCGGAATTCCTGGAGATTTTTCTGGGAGTGACGATCGCTGGTGGGGTAGCAATGGTGTTTGACCCGAAATGGACGTTGGCTCAAGTGCAGCAGGTGATTGCGCGATCGGCTCCTGATTTACTGTTTGTTGAGCCAGAATGGGCTTTGCAGATGGAAGGATTGTGTGAAGGATTGCCGATGGTGAGGGTGCCCCAATTGCCGCAAGAAGAATCTTCTGGGGCGAGCGGTAATATCCTGTGGGAGCAATCTAGTCTTAAACAAAACTCTAGAGTTCTCCTGGATCATCTCGCTACGGTTGACGATGCTCCCTTTTATGTCGGGTTCACTTCTGGAACAACGGGAAGCCCCAAAGGAGTCGTCAGAAGCCACCGCTCCTGGGTGAATAGTTTTGCCGCCAGCTGTGTGGAGTTTGGCACTTGCGCCGCCGATCGCATTCTGGTTCCTGGTTTTCTCACCCACAGCCTGTCTCTTTATGCTGCCTTGGAATGCCTGAATGCAGGAGCAACGCTATATTTATTGCCAAAATTTAGTCTAAAAGCGATCGTCAGGCTCTTAACCTCACACTCCATCACCGTTTTGGTGGCCGTACCAGCTTTACTTAAACCGATCGCCAAACAGGTTATTCACCTTTCACTCACTGACTCTACCCTACGGGCGGTGATTGCGGGCGGCTCTAAACTGGATCTCGGCTTGCGATCGGAGCTTCCTTTGGCATTTCCCACTGCCGAAATCCTGGAATACTTTGGCGCACTGGAACTCAGCTTTATCAGCCTTGCCACCTCCCGTGAAGCTGTGCCGCCCAGTTCAGTGGGGCGATCGTTTTATGGCGTTGAGCTATCAGTGCGGCAGGTTGCAGGCGGGGGAGAAGCGACTACAGGTGAGGTTGGCTGGGTTGGGGTGAAAAGTCAGATGTTTAGTTTGGGATACCTGAATCAGCCGAATGGGGAAGTGGAAAGCGGCTATCGAATGGTGGGGGACTGGGCAACGGTTGGAGATTTGGGCTGGCAAGATGCCAAGGGCTACCTTTACCTGGTTGGGCGAGAACAGGACATGATCCTGAGTGGGGGAATGAATATTTATCCGGTTGAGATTGAAACGGTCTTGCGACAATTGCCAGAAGTGGCAGAGGTGGCGGTTGTTGGGGTGCCAGATGGTGATCGAGGGCAGGCAGTTTGTGCGGCAATTCAGTGGGTGGGTGAACCTCTGTCTCAAACTGAACTGTTTCACCGTTTACGCCCACATCTTGCCCTTGCTAAGTGTCCTCGTTATTTTGTTGCGGTTGACCAGTTCCCCAAAACATCAACCGGAAAAATTAGGCGATCGGTTTTACAAGAACAAATTATTGCTAGCCTTGCCCTCCCTACGAAGCACTAGGAAGCGATCGAACTTCTGTGGTTGAGGTTCCAGACTCAGGGGCAATTCCAAACCATTTTTGATGAATTTGTGCCAGTGTTCCGTCTTGTTTGAGTGTGGTAATTACAGCGTTCATCTCATCGCGTAATGAATCACCTTTTGCAAACATAACGCTGTACTGTTCGCCCGTCAAAATCCGTTCCACAACGTTTAGCGATGGTTTGTCTTTCGTGTAGTAAAGCAAAGACGGAATATCAGAAATATATCCATCAAACCGTCCGGCTTCTAGATCTGCCATTGCTGGCACTAAGCCTTCATAGCGCACAATTTCAGCAAAGCCGTACTCGTCCATATGTTGCTGGGCCCATGCATCTCCGGTTGAGGCACTGTCCACCGCCACAATTTTGCCTTTGAGGTCTGATAATGACTGGATGCCGCTATCTGTCTGGGTTGTGAGAGACTGATCGCTATCGTAGTAGGGCTGGGCAAAGTCCACTGTTTTCATGCGATCGGCGGTAATGGTGATGGAGGAAACGGCTGCATCAATTCGGTTGGACAAAACGGCTGGAAATAATGCCGTAAAAGGCGTATCAATAAATTCAATTTCTCTTCCTAACCGTTTGCCAATCTCTTTCAACAAATCAATCTCAAACCCAATCAATTCGCCAGATTCATCACGGAACTGCCAGGGAATATTTCCTACATTCACTCCAACTTTAATTGAAGCAGAATTGTTAGCGTTATTCCTGTCTGAACTGGTTATTGGGGAACTACAGGCATGGAGCAGAATCGTACTACCAAATCCGGCAATTCCTTGCAAAACAGTGCGTCTAGAAAAAGGGCGAAATAACATGCTCATGAGTCCTTTTTAATTCAAGAATGGGGAATGAATCGATTAAGCATTACTGGACAAAATGAATGGGTAAGGTAACGATGAACTCGGCTCCTTTCCCTAGGGGTGAATGCACCTGAATACTGCCTTTATGCTTCTCTATGATTTGATAACAAATCGCTAGACCAAGACCTGTTCCTTGCCCAATCGGTTTAGTGGTAAAAAATGGATCAAATAACTTTCCTAGAAGATTTTCTGGAATACCTAATCCATTATCCTGAATGCGAATCCTGACTCGATCGCCCTCTGCTTCAGTTTGAATAATGACTTGCTTTTCAGGTTTGCTGTTTTCAAGTAAGGCATCGATCGCATTATTGAGAATATTCATAAACACCTGATTGATTTGGGCTGGATAACATTCCACAGGTGGCAGGTCATTGTAATGCTTAATAATTTGAATTCCCTGTTTGGTGCGATGGTTTAACAATAGCAAAGTGCTATCTATTCCTTCGTGGAGATCACTAAATTTTCGTTCCGCTTCATCTAACCGAGAAAAGTTTCGTAATGACAAAACAATTTGACGAATACGTTCTGAACCAATTCGCATTGAAGACAATAATCTAGGCAAATCATCCTGTATAAATTCCAGTTCGATCGCTTCAATTTGCGCCTGAATTTCTGGATTCGCCTGAGGATAGTGTTGTTGATACAAACGAATCAGCTTTAACAGATCTTCAGTGTAGGTATTCACATAATTCAGATTGCCGTAGATAAAATTTACTGGATTATTAATTTCATGGGCAATTCCTGCTACCATTTGCCCCAAACTTGACATTTTTTCAGTCTGAATCAGTTGAGTTTGGGTCTCACATAATTCTTTGGTGTAAACGGCGATCCATTCAATCAGTTGGTTTAATGACTGGGCTAAATGTCCCACCTCATCTGCCGTATTAACGGATGCTCGCAAGCTAAAATCTCCCCGTTCGGTGACAGATTGCGCCACCTGCGTTACGGTTTGCATGGGGCGGGCGATCGTCTGACTGGTACGCACAGCAAGCAGAGCAGCGATCACAATGGATAAGAGCATGCTGATAACAATGATCTGCATTCGCAGCAGTTCAGCCTGATCCAGGGCCATTTCTGCTAGTCGGTTTTGCTCTTCTGCCGCCAAAATCAAGGTATCCAGTTCAGCAGAATAGCGTCCCAATTTGGTGTAGGCAGGACTATTGATAAAGCGGTTTAGCCGTTGCTGAAGCTGAGTCACCTGATCGGGCGTGGCGGTTGCCAAGTCAACTTGAGAGACGATCGCCTCCAAACTTTGAGCATACTCTTCGACTTCAACGCGGAACGCTTGAAAGAATGGATAAACGATTGTGGGGTCGGTTGCTGAGAATGACTGAATCTCTACCACCAACCTCTGCACTTTTTCAACTCGCTGCAAAAACTCAGTGCGGGCTGCCTCAAACCGGGTCGCATTTCGCAAAACGGGAATAAATTCTCGCTCTGGACGAAAGTTAGACATGGTAATTTGTAACTGGCTGAGGGCCGCCCCTTGCCGTTGAGCGTTGGTGAGTTGGTCGCGGGCTTGCCGATGGTAAAGATTGCCCAGCGTCAGTCCGATCGTTGTTCCTAAAACCGCAATTCCCAGCGAGATGCCATATCCCCAACAAATTTTATTGCGAATACTGAATTGAGGATCGATCGCCTTGAAGAGGCGTGTGGCAGTTTGCCCCAAACCAGAGAAACCTGAAGCGGGCAAAGGAGAGCTGGACTGGGTTGCCTCCCGACCATCCGCCTCCACAGGGTGAGGGGTTTGAAGTTGCAATGGTTTTCCCTCCTTGGGTTAGCCTCAGCATCAAGAACCGTATGGATGCAAGCAAGCATCAATCGGATGTGTCCTGCTTTAGACTAAGCAAGGATTGAGAGGCAAACCATCGCAGTTTCCCTGGTAAATTCTGTGAATTTTAGGTGGAAGGGGCGATCGATCCAGTGAAATTACGGGGATGAATGAAAAGGCACCTAGGATTGTGGATTAAATAATCTGTCATCATTCTGCTTTGTTGACTGGGCAGGCAAGATGCCCACCCCACAAGAATTTCAGATTGTTCAATTTGCATTCCTTAGGGCTTGGTAACGGCGTAGTCCGATCGATTTTGGGTTTGCAAATAGCGATAGAGCCGGTTCAGTGCGTTGACATAAGCATGGGCCGAAGCCACCACAATATCAGTATCAGAAGATTGCCCAGCAAAGATCCGATCTTCATGACGAACTCGAATATTTACCGTTCCCAAGGCATCAATTCCTTCTGTCACTGACTGCACCGAAAATTCAATCAACTGATTTGGAATATCAATCAAGCGGTTAATAGTGCAATACACTGCATCTACCGGCCCCGTTCCCACCGCCGCATCAGTGAGGATTTTGCCGTCTGGAGTCAGCAGCGTAATCGTTGCAGTGGGGCAAGTGCAGTCACCGCACGTCACCTGAACATGCTCTAGCTGAAAGCCTTCCTCGATCGCCATTTGGGTTTCATCTCGGACGATCGCTTCAATGTCCCAATCGGAAACTTCTTTTTTCTTGTCGGCAATTTCCTTAAACCGATTAAAGGCTTTATTCAGATCATCCTCATTCAACTCAAAGCCCAATTCTTGCAGGCGGGCCCGAAAGGCATGACGACCAGAATGCTTGCCTAAAACGATTTGATTCTCCGACAAACCGATCGAGCTAGCATCCATAATTTCATAGGTTTCACGGTGTTTGATCACACCATCCTGATGAATTCCAGACTCATGGGCAAACGCATTAACGCCAACGATCGCCTTATTTGGCTGAACCAACATTCCAGTAGACTGAGACACCAAACGGGAAGACTTGTAGATTTCCTGCGTTCGGATATTTGTCAATGGTTCAGTTGATCCAATGGAACGTCCAAAGAATGGATTAAAGTATGGCTTACGAACCTCCAACGCCATGACAATTTCTTCTAATGCGGTATTGCCTGCTCGCTCACCGATACCATTGATGGTGCACTCCACCTGCCGCACTCCATGCTCGATCGCCGCCAGCGCATTTGCCGTTGCCAACCCCAAATCATTTTGCGTATGCACTGACAAAATCACGCGATCGATGTTGGGGACGTTTGCTTGAATCCCTTGAATCAGTCGCTCCATTTCTTTCGGCGTATTGTAGCCCACCGTGTCTGGAATATTGACTGTTGTGGCTCCAGCTGAAATGGCGTGTTCAATGATTTGATACAAATAATCTGGATCAGTGCGAGTGGCATCCATTGGCGAGAACTCCACATCGTCCACGAAGCTTCTGGCATAGGCAACCATTTCTGCTGCAATAGCTAAGACCTCTTCACGGGATTTGCGTAACTGATATTTCAAGTGAATGTCCGACGAGGAGATAAAAACGTGAATTCGCGATCGAATGGCTGGTTTCACTGCTTCAGCCGCCACTTCGATATCTTTTTTAACCGCTCTTGCCAAACTGCAAATGATTGGCCCATCTGCCTTACCCACCTCTTCAGCAATGCGTCTTACCGCTTCAAAATCGCCCGGACTGGAAACAGCAAACCCCGCTTCAATCACATCCACCCCTAACAATGCAAGCTGATGGGCAATGGCTAACTTTTCCTCAACGTTTAAAGTGGCTCCGGGGGACTGTTCGCCATCGCGGAGTGTTGTGTCAAAAATGATGACGCGATCGGGGGTAGGGTGAATGCTCATTGGTTTTCTCCTTGGTAGAGTGGGGAGTCGGGAGTCAGGAGTCGGGAGTCGGGAGTGGGAAAGTCTTGGTAACTACTGATAACTACTGGTAATTACCTATCACTCATTACCCATCACCCATTACCATAATGGATATTGTATACGAAAATCTAAAATCGTATACAATATACGATATGAATTTAACTGATATCGCCGCTAATTTGCTTCAACATCAGCGCAGCACACCGGATTTAATTGCCGATGCCTTGCGCCAAGCGATTCTGTATGGCGTTTTTGCAGAGGGGCAGTCGCTCCGGCAGGATGAAATTGCCACAAAGTTTGGGGTGAGCCGCATCCCGGTGCGGGAGGCTTTACGCCAATTAGAGGTGGAAGGATTAGTGACTTTCTTTCCGAATCGGGGAGCCGTTGTCACGGTATTGTCGATCGCCGAAGTTCAAGAAATTGTAGAAATTCGAGTTGCATTAGAAACAACAGCCCTCCAGTTGGCAATGCCAAATCAGTCTCAAACGAATCTGGAACAGGCAAAAACCATCCTGAAGGAAACTGACCAAACCACCGATCCAAACCGATGGGCAGAATTAAACTGGGAGTTTCACGCCATGCTCTATTCCCCGGCCGATCGCCCCCGGTTGCTCAGTATGATTCGGATGCTGCATATCAACGTCGATCGCTACATTCGCTTGCAGTTACGGCATACCCCCTATCAAAAACAAAGCCAACAAGAGCATTTTCAGCTTTTGCACCTGTGCCAAAATCAGGATGTTGTTGGGGCGATCGGCTTACTCAAACAGCACATTGGCGAGGCAGGGAAAGAGCTAGTTACCTATCTGCGGCAGGTGAGAACGCTGGAAGGGCAGAAGCTTTAAGCAGGGCAACCCTCAAACCATCTATGCTTCATCTTCACGGATATTTAGATCGCGGATATTTAGATCGCGGATATTCAGATCTCGAACATTCAAGTTATGCATATAAACTGCCCACATATTCCTCGTAACCGTTGTAAAGCAGCGTCGGAACCTGTTCCCATTCAAACTCTGAACCAGACCCAATCAGGCGTTCCCGTTGCTGTGACCACCGAGGATGGGGCACTTCTGGCTCCACATTCGATTCAAACTTATACTCATTCGGGCTGATAGTGTTCCAGAAGGTTGCAGGCTGTTCCGCTACAAACTCAATTTTGACGATCGACTTTGCCCCCTTAAAGCCATACTTCCAGGGAATCACCGCCCGAATCGGAGCACCGTGCTGTTTGGGTAACGTGTGCCCATAAATCCCAACTGCGAAAAATGCTAAGTCGTTGGACATCTCTTCAATGCGAAGCCCCTCAGTGTAGGGAAAGGGCAAGAATTGGGAAGGGGGAAAGGTTGGGCCCTTTGTCACCTGGGGATCGTAGTACGAGGTAAAGCGGACGAATTTTGCCTCAGAGGTTGGATCGACTTCTTGGAGAATCGCATTCATGGGAAAACCCAACCACGGAACCACCATCGCCCATGCTTCAACGCAGCGAAACCGATAAACGCGCTCTTCCAAAGGAAATTTCGACATCAAATCATCCAGGTCGTAAGCGCGAGGATTGTTGACTAACCCCGTCACCTCTACCCGCCAAGGGTCAGTTGGCAATGCCTGAGCGTTCTGCCAAATGTGTTTTGAACCGCCAAACTCATAGAAATTATTGTACGTAGCCGCTATCCCTTCATTGGTCACGTTGCGATCGACCTCTGCAAAAGCAGGATTCAATCTTGCATTAATTACTTGGGTTCCCTGGAGGGGTTCTTCCGCTTCTGATAGCCGTGTTTGACAGCCTGCCAAAGACAAGGCCGACCCAGCAATACTAAACCCGGTCAACTTGATAAATTTTCTACGATTCAAAAACGCTGCTTCCGAAGTTACCATTCGTTCGGGTAACTGCCAGGGCTTAGGAATATGAATAA
>PVWD01000140.1 GCA_003003615.1 filamentous cyanobacterium CCP2
TCACTGTATCGGCTCAAGTTGGTGAAATTGACTTTGCCACACATCAACAAAATCGTTGGAAACAGCGTTAGAAGAAACTTTTGTTGCGGTTTGTCAAAGTCCCCATTTTGGCAAATAGGGCTTGTAAAATGGTCTTCATCGCTACCTCTTAGGTGTTTGATTCAATACCTGCACCTTACAAACGGAGGTAGCTTTTTGTCCAGAATCTTACTTTCCTCTTTCCAAAAACTGTCCGAACTATTGATTTAAGAAATAGCCCCAGTGCATTTTGAATGGTCATTGTTGACTCCAACTTGCTGATTTTGAAGACTATATCTACTGATGCCCAGAAGCAAAGTTTGAGTTCCTCAACGGACGACCTGACATTGGTGGACGAGAAGGCATCAAGGGATTGGCAGGAATGCTGCTGATGACCTTTGGATTGGCAGAGGTCGTCAAATTGGCTCATCCGCGTGATTGGGTCGCTGCTCTGCTGGTACAACGAAGGGTAGCCTCTGACCCCAACCACAAAGCAGATGCCTGGAAGTTGGCGCGAGATGCAGCTACATTCCTGCGGGATCACTACTCCATCGAACACTCCGTGCGGCAAAGCCTACGCATTGTGGTGGCGGGTGATCTGGTTGCACCTGAACCCTTGAATCTTTGGTCTGAGCTAGTGTTGGTTATTTGGGGTTTGCCAGAGGTTGAGACAAACTGCTCTGAGTCAGGTCGAACTCGATATACCAGTCCAGAAGCGATGCTCTTTCAGAGCGGCTACGCCGACGCACGACAATTAAGTGACTATCCTCGGATTCGTCTGGTGGATGCTGGTAAGGATCTCGCCTCTACCGAAACAGCACTGCTGGATGCAGGCTATGTTGAGCTTTGAGGAATTTTCTGCCTTGGGGTTTGCTGGATTGGGTTGGGCTATAAAGTGGGGATAGATATAAAAAGCCTGGATTTTCAGGATGGCTCAGACTGTGAAAGAGATGCAGATTGGTCAATACCTGACGCTGGAGGAGCTTTGCACCTGCACGCAAACTTACGAGAAGTATGCGGATCAGATTGACCCATATCCTGACAACCGGTCAGAGACAATCCCAGCTTTAGAGGCTCTGTGCCATCACATCCTTGACCCTGTGATTGCTCACTTCAGCAGGAAGCGATTTCAGTTGACCTATGGGTTCTGTTCAAAAGATCTGAAGCGGTTTCTGGCTCAGAAAGACCCAGAGACGGGGATTAAGAATGGGCGGGTTGATCCGAGCCGCGACCAGCACATGGCGCATGAGAAGAACCGGAATGGCAGGTATTACTGCGATCGCCTCGGTGCTGCCTGTGATTTTCGGGTTGTGGGGTTGGAGAGTGTTCGCCTCGTAGAATGGATTCTGGAACAGCAGTTACCATTTGATTCCCTGTACTACTATGGGAGCGATCGACCTATCCACATCAGCTACGCTCCTCAGCAAAGGCAAAATATTTGGACGTTTACAGACGGAAGAGTGCCTACGAGGAAAGGTATTGAGAAGTGGATTAACCAACGGGGGAAATAGGGGTGCGATCGCCTCGGTGCTGCCTGTGATTTTCGGATTGTGGGACTGGAGAGCGATCGCCTCGTAGAGTGGATTCTAGAACAGCAATTACCGTTTGACTCGCTGTACTACTATGGAAGCGATCGACCCATCCACATCAGCTATGGGTGGCAGCAAAAGCAAGAAATTTGGGCGTTTACAAAGAAACAAACGCCGACTCGCAAAGGAATTGAGCACTGGGTCGCGTTACAGGCAAGGGCTGTATAGCTCTACTAATTAGGTTTAATAACTCTTTGCCGTGCTTTATGATACGGAGATTAAGGGAAGAAATTGGTCTGGGGTAAGCGAACGTTATGAGTATTGTTCCACGTGGGATGCCAGTTACTGAAGCCTATGAACTTTATCGTTCTGGTGGCTTATTAGTGAATCGTAGATACCAACGCAAGTTGATATGGTCGATTGCAGAAAAAGAGAAATTAATTGGAAGTCTGCTTAAAGGATACCCTATTCCCCTAATATTACTGGCTGAACGACCCCAAATTCATGGAAGTGGTAAATATGAAATTATAGACGGAATGCAGCGCCTTAACGCAATTTGTGGATTTATAGAGAATGTGTTTACGTTCAATGATCAATACTTTGATATTGATGAATTCTCTTATGCTAAACAGTTAGCCGATGAGGGTATTTTCTCAAAACAGAGTGGAGAAAATGTAGCTTATCTTTCCAGAAAGGAATGTTCGGATATTCTATATTATCAGCTCGCTGTGACGATCTATACAGCTATGGAGGAGAACAATATAACAGAGGTTTTTGGAAGAATTAACTCAGGTGGAAAGCATTTGAGTAGGCAGGAAAAGCGGCAAGCAGGAGTTACTACCCCATTTGCAGAAGTTATACGAACAATTGCTATAAAGCTACGTGGAGATGATAGTCCAAAGACTCTCTACTTGTCTAATATGCCGCGAGTTAGTATTGACTCCAAACAATCTGATCAGGGGTATGGAATTCAGGCAGAAGAAACGCTGTGGTGTAAACAAGGCATCCTTAGAATTTCTCAACTACGTGATAGTGAAGATGAAGATATGATTGCGGATATTTCAGCATCTATTCTGCTGGATGAACCTCTCCCAAGAAGCCAAGAAAGACTAGATGAGCTTTATAACCAAGAAAGTAAATATTTTGAAAATATTGAAAAATCTTTGACGGTTTACACACGGGACAAGTTAGAAGAAAACATTGTAAAAACTTTCTCTGTTCTGGGAGAGACGATAGAAGCTTGTAGCCAGGAAAATAAATATTTGCAAAATCTTGTTAATCCTGGTAGCACTAATCCAATTCCGCAAGCCTTTTACACAATATTTATGAGTTTTTTCGATTTGGTTATCAATCAAGAGCTTCTACCTGCTGACCCAAATAATATTATGAATGCGCTCAAGAATCTCCAACAGACACTAGATTTGAGCCGACGTTATGCAACAGTTCCAGACCGCATCAAGAATATCAATAAAACAAAGGGTTTAATTCAACCGTATTTTGCAAAAAAGGATGTTTCAATACTTGGACAAGGTGCTGAGTTGGTGCAAGCTTTTAGAAACTCTTTACTTCGCTCACGTATAGAAACAACCAAGTATGAATGTAAGCAAGGTTTATTAGATCTTTCTCCCAAGAGAACACTAAATAAAGCTTTACTTCAGAGGCTTGTGGAAACGATTTGTGGGATCGCAAATGCTGATCCAGAAGACAATGGCTACATTTTTTTAGGTGTTACTGACAAAAAAACTGATGCTGAAAGAGTTGCACATCTAGATGCAATCACTCCTATTGAAATTAGTGGTAGATATGTTGTTGGAATTGATAGAGAGGCTAAACATTCAAACAAAACTCTCGAGGACCATGTTCAAATCTTGGTGAGTGCAATCCGTCATTCTGAATTGACGGAGCCTCTTAAAACTCAAGTTTTATCGAAGATTGACACCATATCATTTAAAGGGCACTCAGTCCTTAGGATCGTAATCCCTTCCCAAACTGAAGTGTCATTTGTAGGAGAGAAGGCTTTTACGAGAGAAGATTCTTCAACTGTGGAAGCCAAAGGACCAAAATTAATCGCTGTCTCTAAACGGTTCCAAAAGTAACCATTTTGGTCATTTCCCCTGCCCTGCTCAGATCACCAGTCCCACTGGCTTTACCTAACATAGACAAACATCCTTTCGCCACATTAGCCGATAGCCCTTCAGTTCTGCACAGTTGTCTTCCAGGGCTTCTGCCAACTTCAGCGATCGTACACTTGAATAGTGAAGCCCAAATCAGAGATTTATCTACTATGAACGTGAGTAACCCATCTAAAGGATAATTTAGAACTCCCAAGACAGACTGCAACAAGGAGAGCTGTTGAGTAATAAATCAACCAAATAGCTAACAGTTTTGTTAAGATCCACACTTGCTGCCACTTGTGTTTTCAGTCTGTTTGCTTAAAACTCAAGCTCACTAATGTTTGAAACACTAGATATTAGATTTCAAATCATCTTTATGATAACTACGTAGCTGCTTATCTACCTCCCTCAAAAAGCGGTTAACTTCAGCAGCTAAAGATTTAATATCTTCGTGACCAATTCTATGGTACTTCCCATCGTTACTGTTTTTCCCGTTTCGATGAACAATATCATGGCGAATTGCTATTGCCTTATGTATTCTTCTTGTCGAATCTTTTGAAAACTCTACATTCAATGTAGCTTTATACAAAGCCTCTACCTTTGCCAAATTATGAAATGATAGGGCAGCCAAATAATCAGTGACTTCTCCTTTCAATCCATCCATTTTGATAAAAATATCACTCAAACTAATTTTTTGGTTCTGGAACTCCTTAGTCGTTTCTACAAATCTTCTTAATCTTTCCTCATTGGAAAGCACAATCTTGATGAAGGCATCAGAAAGATAGCTTTCCATTGCAGTAATAATATTTGCATAAAGCATTCTATTTAAAGGCTCTTCTAGTTCGCTTTTAATTGTATAAGGACCATCAGGTGGACGACTAAGCTTTGTGATATGAGATATAGCGATTGTAAATTCTTTAAAGAAATTCGTGCCTAAATTCTCTAGATAGTAGTTATTGATATCCCTATCTTTAGGAATTTTTGACCACTCAAAACATTCAAATTCATCTTCCAAAGTCTCTACAGCTTTTGATATAACGTTGGGAGATGCTAGATTCCAAAACTTGTTTTTTATGACATCAAGAGTTGAAAAAGGACCATCAAGATCAGCTATATATTCACTATCTTCAAAACTACTGAACTTACGCTCATAAAGGGGTTCATACTCAGACAGAAACCATTCCTTGATAGATTTAACCGTTGGATGGGAAACCGAATCATTTTCTTGCCATTTTTCGTCTTGGTCTTTTTCAGAACTAGAAGATAGCTCATCTCCAATGAATTCAGGTTCCTGCAAGTAGAAATACTTCCCTTCGTCAGTGATAAAGAAGTATTTTGTCTTTGAATAAGAGCTTTTCTGTTCAAGTCCCTTGCAGTGTTTTCTAATCTGTCCTTTGACTACATGCAGGGGGTCTACAGCACCAAAGGTATATAAGTTATTTTTTAGAATCGCCTCATAAATCTCATTAGGAGACATTGGGTGATTGTGCTTTACCATCACCTCTTTTATTGCTTGTACAATTGTTACCCTGTCTTTTCTAGCCATAGAATTTGCTAAGAGCTTGAATTTTGTCAACTCAAGCATCAAGGCTCCTCATTTTTCCGCTTCAATTGCCTTACCCGTATAGTTGCTCGAATCAATTTAACTCGATACGGATCAGCATCTTTTCGCCATAATACCCGATGCCCCTTCAACTCCGCACAGTGCTCATCTAGGCACTTCTGCCATCCCCGCCGATCGCGAATCTTGCCCAAATCATCTAATAATCCCCAATCCGTCTCTTGCCGACTCAGCTTGGCAAACTTCTCATGGAGTAGATAGTCCGACTGCACCAGCAATTCCTTCTGGTGCAACACAGGTGGATTGTCCTCTGGGTCATAGTCTCGATAGCTAACATGCAGGTCTTGCAGGTCAATCTGCATACTGGTGCGAAGACAAGGGTGTGGTTCGCGATCGAAGTCCGGGTAGAACAGGTAGGTAATTTTGGGTTTGCTGGTGTGGAACTTGACCACGGTTGCTTCTTCTGGGCGACCGATCGTGCGAGAGGCGCAACCTTCGTAGAGCCGAAGCAGGGGATCAAGGGCATCCAGGGCAGAGACATGAACCCAGAGGGAGTTCGACAGCTTCTTGCCGATCGCACTGGACTTACACCGCTCTGCCATCACCTCCAAATTCCCCAAGCTCAGTAGCATCAAATCCGCTGCGGTACAGGCTTGCTGATAGTTGCCGAATAGTGCCTTGATGTCGTGCTGAACGATGGGGGCGAGATGGCGTAGCTTTGGGCGAGTATCAAAATGACTGAGAGCAAGGTAGACGAGCAAATCCTGGCGGCGTTTCTCGCTGATGGCATCCCATTCCTGAACCTCTGTTGCCTGCAGAACCACCTGGAAGGCGCGTCGTAGCGTTCCAAATTCGGATTGCAGAGCCGCAAACTCCTGAAGTTCCTCCTCAATCGGCAACCGTCCCCGCTCAGTGAAAAATGCCATCAGGGGAGCCAGCATTTCCTTATATTGCTCAAACCGCTTGACACTGGCTTTAACTCTGGGAGTCGTGGCACGCGATCGGAAGCGAGAGGCTCGGAAGGTTTGTGCCTGTGCCTCATCCCGAAAGACCAAGTAAATGCCCAACGCAACCGGAATGGCATCAACGCCAAGCACCTGGTCGATGTAGCTCTTGAGTTCCTCCTGGCTGTAATTCTTCTGAAACGTGTTGCGGCGGGTAATCACCCCATCGCTGTACGCCATCATGCCGCGCATCCGATCTTCGATCAGCACTTGAGCCGCGACAATTAACACCTTCCCGGTCAACTCCCAGGCTTTGAGCAATGCCTCTCGCCGCTCTGCCGGATCTTCAATAACGTTAATAATGTAACCCAGGTTGACAATATCAGCCGATCCACAGGGTGCATCAGGACGATAGTAGGGGTCCCAACCAGCACTGGTATAGCCGCGATCGCCGATCCGCTCCACATCTCCCCCATGCCCACATCCGTAGTCGAAGAAGGTAGTTTCAGGGGGAAATAATCCTGCTTCCAAAGCAACCCTCACAGGTTTAGAAAGTTCGTTACGGACGAGGGCAGCTTTGTGGCGATCGATCTTGGGCTGACTGATAACCGCAGTTCGGGAAGTCGGGCAAGCCAGGACATGACCTTGAATTTCAATCCCGCAATCGGTCAACCGTTTCGCCCAACCCTCACGAGTTCCAATCTCCCGCGATTGATTCAGTAGCCCCAAAGCTTCTTCCTGTCGCGTCAGTTCTGCAAAGGGCTGGTACAGAGGGTAGTCTGAGGTGACAAAGGTTTCCTTCCGGTGCAGGACAGGAGGATTATCTGTGTCGTTGTAGTTCCGCACACCGACCTGCGAAGTTACCAGGTCAACCTGAATGCTCCATTGCAGAGCAGGATGGGCATCGGTATCAAAATCAGGATAGGACAGGTAGGAAACCCTGGGCTGGTCAGTACTGAACTTGACGAGGGTAGCTCCCTCCAGCTTCTTCAGATGTTGACGAGCCAGATTCTCGTAATCTTGTAGCGATCGCTCCAAGGCAGGGAGAGCAGAGACGTGAACGTAAAGGGCACTAGGGAGGCGTTTGCCAGTTTGACTGCGATCGCAACAAGCAATCAACTGATCAAAGTTAGTCACGAAAACATGAGCCTGCGACGTGGTGCAGACCTCGCTCTTTGATCCCAGCCGTGTCGTGTCCATGCGTTTCCCCCAGGGTCGCATAGAATTCAGGATAAAAGCTCAAGCAAGAAAATACCACTATGACGCTGCCTCCCTCCCCAATCCTCGATATTGAGGCACTGAGTCGATTGTTCGATCGCACGACAAACTCCTACAAATATCTGTTTTTCCTGGGGTTGATGGACGAGTTACGACAGCGACAGTTTGACGCGGCTACGCCGATCCCGCTCAACGATGTGGTGGTGGAGATGCTGGCAAGAGCTTGGAGGGCACACCACACTCACCAACTCAAGTTTGGAGCACAAGACCAGATTGCAGAGAATCTGAAAGAGTTGGACGATGCCCTGCCGAAATCCCTATTTCGCGTCAGGGATGTCAACCCAACCGATCTCAAGGGCATGATCCAGGGGCGAGTTGCCGACTCAACCGTTGAACTTCTGCGCTACGTTCCCTTCCGCCTGATTCGCCCCTTCTTTGAGGAGGAACTACGAGGAGCCAAGGATGCTCAGGTTAATCAGAAGATTTTGGTGCTGTCTCAAGACGAGTTTGAAACCCGCAAGCCACTCTACACCTTTACGAATGACCAGCAGGCGATCGTCCTTCACCCTGATTGGGCGACTTACCTACAAGAGAACAATACCCAGATCCAGCAGTGGGCTTTTGATGCATGGGTGGAGTACATGGAGCGGTGCAATCCAGGCGTTGACCATATTGCCAGCAAGCTCCCGCTGACGCTTCTGATTCTGACGCTGCATTCGGGCGGCTTAAACTGGCATCGCCATCTATCCCATGCCCTAAGCCTATTTGATGCCAACATCGCCAGTTAGAGCCGACCTGGGCGATCGCAGTACGGCTATACTATTAGCACACTAAAACCATAATTTATAGCTAAAATTTTAATTTCGGATGTCACGCCACTAGATATAGTGGTAGACGATTCAAATCTAAAAGAGATGGCGCGGGAAAAATTAGCTGTTAAAGTAAGCAAACAACGCTGTTAGTAGTGGGTATCTGTGGCAAGAACGCTAAGTCTGTTTGAAGAAGATCGATTGACGTTGCCGAAGAGCATTGAGCTATCGGTGGAATCGTTGCGTCACTATGGCTCCTTCTACAAACATTGGGCGATCGCCTTTTCTGGGGGTAAGGACTCTTCTGCTACCGTCACCCTCATTGCCCACCTGATCGAAACGGGGCAAGTTCCCAAACCTGAGAGCTTAACCGTCCTCTACGCCGACACTCGCCAAGAGCTACCGCCGCTGCACTCGTCAGCAATGGGGATTTTGGAGGAGCTTCGCAAGCGTGGGTTTGAAACTCGCGTTGTGTTGCCAGAATTAGATCACCGCTATTTTGTCTACATCTTGGGTCGGGGGGTGCCGCCGCCGTCCAATACCTTTCGATGGTGTACGCCTAAGCTCAAGGTCATGAGCATGGAGCGGGAATTAGAAGCCTTGCGCCAAGAGCGGGGCGAAAAGTTCCTAATGATTACAGGGGTGCGAATTGGGGAGAGTGCCGCCAGGGATCAGCGGATTGCAGTTAGCTGTACGAAGGACGGCGGAGAGTGTGGTCAAGGCTGGTTCCAGCATTCGTCTTCGGGGGCTGTAGCAGATACGCTGGCTCCGATCGTTCATTGGCGGGTCTGTCACGTGTGGGACTGGCTGCTTCATGCCGATTTAGAACTTGGATTCCCCACTTTTGAGATCGCCAGGGTTTACGGGCAGGATGTTAGTGATGGGGAGGAGCCGCTCAATGCCAGAACAGGTTGTATTGGCTGTCCCCTCGTTCAGAAGGATGCTGCCCTCGATCGCCTGATCGCTCAACCAGAGTGGGCGTATCTTGCCCCTCTTCACAAGCTCAGACCGCTGTATTGGGAAATTAAAAAGCCTCAATATCGCCATCGTAAGCATGGAGAGATCAACAAGGATGGCTCTCTCTCAGCCAAACAGAATCGTTTGGGACCGTTGACTCTAGATGCTCGGCGTTGGATGCAGTCACAGGTTTTAGCAATTCAAGATGAGGTGAATGCAGCAGCCCGATCTCTTGGTAAACCAGAAATTAGCCTGATCAACGATGAAGAACTGGCGCGGATTGAAGAATTGATTGCCGCAAACACCTATCCTGAAAAGTGGGATGGAACTGAGCCAAGAGGAGATGAATGGTTGCCTGAAATTCTCCAAGATGGCAGTATTCAGCCACTATTATTCAATGAACTGTAGTAAAAGCTATGGAAAAACGAACAATTACTCAAGTTGTAGTTGAAGTGTTACAAGTGGCTAGACAGCCTATGTCTGCGGCTGACATTACCCAAGTAATTCTGGAAAAGAGCTTGTATACTTTTAGTACGAAAGATCCCAAAAGTATAGTCCGTGGTTCAATTGAACGACATTGCGAAGGTTCGACTCGAAAAGAGTTGGCAGCGAAAAAATTTTTCAAGAAGCTGGCAGATGGAAAATATGAACTCATAAGCGATGGAGGAAGCCACTCACATTGAGAAATTAATCACTGCGAGAAATATCCTAAGACAGTGGAGTAGAAAAGAAATCTAGAGAAAACAGTGGTTTAAAGTGGTGTCGATAGGCTTTAGAATTCAAGCATTTTTCAACTAAATTGTTGCAAGAATTTCATTATTATCCCGATCTGTAAGATTGCTACTGCTTCATGTTGTCGAAGACTTATGCCAAATGAGATTAATTATCTAACACCTGGAGAGCAGCTCAAAGAAGTATTGAAGGAGTTATATCCTTTTAAGAAGAAGGATCTAGTTAATTCCTTCCTGATGGATATTGATAATGCTCTAATGGCAGAAGGAGAGTACTTGGAGATAACTTACGAGAGTCATATCAATTACTTCTTAAGAAGATTGATCGCAACCTCTGAGTACCTTTACAGAAAGTATGATCCTAGATCATATCCAAGCGATAGATACATTAGAGAAATTCGCAATTTCCTTAGTAATTCCACACGAATTCCTGGAAGCAAGCTAGAAAAAATCCTAACCCTTTTACTTGAATGTATCCGAGAAAGTAGAAAAGAGCCTAGTGATACTCTTAAACGAAATTTATTGAGAGAGGCACAGAATCAGGGAAGACGATGCTACATTTGTGGCTCAAGTTTGGACTTTACTTCTGCTGGTAGAGACAACTGGAATTCGGCCATTGTTGAACATGTTTGGCCAAGAGCTATGGGAGGGGATAGTGAGCCAAGAAACCTCAGAGTTTCTTGCAAAAGATGTAGCGAAATAAAAGAAAACTATATTGATGCAAACGACTTTCATTATGAAAAGATTTGTTTAGTGAATCATGACAAAGGCAGGGGGGAATTTCTACGTGAATTTAACTGGGTATATAGAGTTGCAGTTCTAACGAAAAGCGAATATAAATGCGTAATCTGTGGCAAAGAGCCAGCTTATGAAGGTGTGATGGAATTTTGCCGTCGAGAAGAGGACGATAGCTGGCATTTTCTCAACATGGGGCTTTATTGTTCTAAACATTCTCAAGAGTAGAACTTGTTAGTCCTAATAGATTTATCCTAAAGATTCTATGGAAACTAGAAACTATTTCGGTTGGCGCTTACAGCAAAGGGCAGACAATTCTACAACCTCCTTTTTTGTCTTTTATGCACGAGCAAAAGACATTAGACGCTGGGCTGGAGTTAGACGAGTTGAAGACTTTCAGGAAGGAACTCAACGCATTATAAAAGAATCTAGAGTTAATGCAGTTACACGCTTTCTTGATTCTGATTTGAGAAACACTATCCCAAATAATATATTGTTAGCTTTTGAACCAAATGTAGCTAGTTTCAATTCTGTTGATACTTTGGTTTCTCAATGCATTGCTGACAATGATTTTATCTCTGGCACCGACTTCAAGAATTATTGCGGAAGACAATTAGAATGGGGAATTTTAACATTTAATTTTACCACAGATGTAGAAGAGCATTTACGCCCAGCATTTATTGTGGATGGGCAGCATCGATTGTATGGCATCTCTAATTTTCAAGATGAAGATATTCCACTATTAGTGGTATGTCTTCTAGATGCCGCACTTGAAGAGCAGGCTTTTCAATTCATTGTTATCAATAACAAAGCGGTAAAAGTTCCTACCGATAATGTTAAAGCGATAATTGCTAATTTAGATGAACAAAGATTACAAGAACGACTGCTGAAGGCAGGAGTTAAGTACGGAGAAGTATCTCCGGTGCTAAGGGATATTGATGATTTGCCTAACAGTCCTTTTCAGAATCTCTTACAATGGCCTCGGAATACAGAGGAGAATAGGCTTGTTCCTCTAACCGCTGTTGAGCAGTCCCTCAGATATATCAGAACAATTTTTCCCTTCTTTGAAGATGACGATTCTTCTATAACTGAGTTCTTTTGCTCAGTTTGGCAAGCCGTTAAAGATAATTATCCTAACCTATGGGGACAACCCAACAAATTTATGACAAAAGTCAACATAAATGCTTTGAATGAGTTTATTGTAGATAGACTGCAAAAAGCTTGGGAGTTTGGGTTAGTAGATATATTCTCAGCAGAGCAGGTTTATACGCAGGTAAATAGTGTGATTAATCAAGTTCCTTCTGCTTTTTGGGAACAGGAATGGTCAGTTAGAGTTCAAGACAATGCGAACATTAGAAAGCTAATAAAAGACGATTTAGAGAAAATAGTTCGCAATTTACGATTAAGAGAACACTGGGATAATAAATTGCAATTGCCAATCGAATCAGAATAGCTCTAATCGTTCGTTCTCTAAGTTTATCCATCAAATTAACTGTAATCTGATGCTCGTTAGACTGATTAGTGACTACAAGAAACTACCCACTATTAGTTAAACCCTTCACGAAGGGTTTTGCATAGTCCAAGAAGTAATATTAATAAAATCTTCAACGGTCTTGATATTTAGATCACCCGCTAAGTAACCAATTCCTCGGTGAAGATGCAAGCGAAACTGGATAGCGAGAGTTTCTTGATCAGTTAATAAGCCGTCGTTGTGACATCGTTGTTTGAGGGCTAGAAGAAGCGGAACAGCCATATTTCCACCAAAGACTTGCCAAGTCATCTCTACATTGCTGTATACAGGAATCATCACAGGCGACGGAAGAGTAGGTTCTGTTAAAGAACGGCAAAATGCCCAGCGACAAAGGATGTTCCACTGATCAATCTTAGTGACGCGCTTAAGTTTGATCAATTGATCCTTGGCAGCTTGAGAAATACGGACTCGTTCGACAGGGGGTTCCATAGGCTCTACCAAAAGTAACCAGATTTTACTTGGGTTTGGTGTTTGGTGCGATCGTACTTAAGCAAGTATTCACGAGAGATCGCCCCATTCTCCCGTAACCGCTTCACCTCTGTCTTGCCGATCTCTGTATCTGTCGAGAGCAACAACACCTGATGACTGGCTTGCGGGAAGTAGCGCTCAACTAAATTATTGCGGTGAGAGGAATCAAGCCGACCTAGTGGGGTATCGATCGCCACAGGTAACTGCCGACCAGAGGCACGGGCTAATCCCCATAATAGGGAAATTGCCAATAGCTGCTTCTCACCAGCAGACAGCCGATGTTTGGGCACAGGCTGCCCTTCGTAGTCAAATAGGGAAAGGCTGAAGGTTTCAGTGTCGATTTGAACCCGATGCACCAAATTCGATTTATGCAGCAAGTAGAGGAAGCACTCGGTCACCAGAGCCTCAAGCTGATTGAGTTTACGGAGTTTCAGCTTTTGCTTGAAGACTTTGAGGGTGTCTTGCACTTTAGCAATTGCCGTCAAGGTATGCTCATCATTTTTGCGGTCGATCGCCAGCTTGCCATAATCCATGAGTTCTTGCCTGGTGCGAACAAGGGTTTGTTCTGCTTGCTCAAGAAGCCGTTGACTGTGTTCGCGATCGGCTTTGAGGCTCACGACTTCTGCCTGTGCCTGCCGCACCTGCTGCACTAACTTGTCATACATCTCTGGAGAAGCGGCAGTTGCAAGGTAGCGTTCAATGGTTTCGATCTCTTCCTGGTAAGTTTGAAGCTGCTTTAAATGGTCTGCTGCTACCTGGTGCTGATGAGGCAGAGCATATTGCAATGTGTTCGTTAGTTGATGAAGGGTGTCTGCGTCCGCACCTAACCAAGTCTTCCCTATACCCTGTGAGACTTCCTTTTCTTGTTTTGCGAGAAACGAACGAATTTGCTTAAGTTGTTTCGTTTCTAAGTCTAGTGATTTAACAAACTGAAGCAAGTCCTGGTTCCGTTCCTTCAACAACTCACCAGCGGACTCTAATTGTTGTTGACGAATCTCCTGCTGGGCTTGAATTTGAGCCTCTTCAAGCAAAGGCTGAATCAATGCCAGAGGTAAGGCTCCCGCTGCAACCTCTCGTAAGGCGGCGCGATGGTCATCGGCTTTGTTCCTTGCCTGTTGTAATTGCTGCTCCTGCTGGGATTGCTCTGCTGCAATTTTGCCACCCTCAGCCAGAAACCGTTCCTCTGCCTGCCGCAATTTCTCTTCCGCCTTGTCCAGCTTTTGTTGAATTGCAGCAATTTTCTTTTTGATAGAGCGGCGTTCCTGCTCCTGAGATTCAAGACGTTGCTCAATATCTGATAGCTGTGCCTGTTCCTGAGCCGTTGCCAAGGCTTTACGCTTACGGGTAGTTAGCACATCAAGGTCGGCAGAGAGGCGATCGGGTAATTCAAGTCCTAGCAGCGATCGGATCGCGATGGTCACAGATTGGGGCAGAGTATCCTGGTCAGCCAGTTCACCAACCTGCTCACCGTCAAACAAAAACAAGCGGGAGATTCCCAAGGGCAGTAAATCTTCAATACGCTCATCCCATTTCTGTGCCAGATCGGGCGCGATTTCACCATTAACAGTAACCCTTAGAATGTCCCGACCACTGATCTGCTCAGTCCAGGTACGGTAGATCCTAAACTCAGTGGGTTGTGCCTCATTATTTAGGGTTTGCTGGAAGCTCAGTTCTATCGTAGAGTCCTGCGCTTGCCGATTAATGCACTGTTTGAGGAATTCGGGGTAACTGAGGTTACCGCGAGTTGAACAGGGGGCACGATGCCCATAGAGCGCCAGACGAATGGCATCCATCAACGTCGTTTTACCACCGCCGTTCATACCGCCAAATAGAACGATGGTTTGCTGTTCCTTGCCAGGGCAAAGATTAAATACCTGTCGTCCTTTGTAAGGACCGAAGTTTTCTAATACTAATTCTTGAAAAATCATCCCCGTCCCTTAAATTTCAGGTCAGCCCAAGAATCCGCTGGCTTGTCAGTTAACTGCTTAACGGTTTCTACATCTCCAGCTTTGGCGGCTTTTTTGATGTTCCAGTTCAGGTGGGCGTTGTCGATCGCTTCTTCCTTGGGACGAGAACTGGTCTCAAAGTGCTTTTCAAGTGCGTCAATAATGCCAACCCGCCGTGACATGGTTTGAAACCTACGCTCGGTGCTGAGGAGCCGAGTCATTAGTTCAAAGTGCATTGGGTCGTCGCAAATTTCCTCTAAAATGCTCCACTCGTCCAAACCAAGAAAAGACTGATCGCTACTAGAACGAAAATCTTGAAAGGGATCACCTGTAACAGTTTCATAAATACGAGGAAGGGCATCATCGAATTCATGCTTCTCCTCTAACCAAATGCGGCGGATCTCGCTAAGTTCGGCAAATGAAATTAACTCAATAGTTTTCATGCTGGCAGGTGCTTTCTCTCGCACGATTGCCTGAGTTTCGAGGAGGCGACGTAGTAGATGTTCCCGCCAGGATTTGATGTAAGGACCAGGAACATTGGTGACTTCTTTTTCTTTAGAGTCTTCAGCATCACGCTCAAATAAATGAACGTTACCGCTAATGCGTCTAAAATCGCGGTTTTCGCGTTCTTGAAAGCGTTTCTCGTCGTCGCGGAAGTCAAGTTCGTTACGAAAGTCGAGGAGGGGTTGCATCCATTCTTTAGAGTCGTCGTTGAGAAGCATTGCTTCCATTGATCTATCCCGATCTACGAG
>PVWD01000141.1 GCA_003003615.1 filamentous cyanobacterium CCP2
CCCTAAATTCACATAAGATTCCGTAATTCCAGGGATACAGTCTCTTTGGCTCACCGATGATGATGGGATTAAGATCTGCTAACCATCAGGGTGAAAGCATTGCAGATAGAAAGACCTATGGCGATGGAACTGGAAGGAATCACAAAAATTGCCCAACACTTACTGCTGCTCCATCAGCAGGTGGCAACCGGGCATCTTGTCATCACGCATGGCAAACAGTCCTCGCTGCAATGGCATATCTACTTTTACTTAGGGCGCATTGTTTATGCCACTGGAGGCGTTCATCCGGTGCGGCGTTGGTATCGATCGTTCAAATACTATTGCCCTGAATGCTTTGGCACAAATTGGCTAATTCAAGCCCAGTCAGAAGCAATCCTATGGGAAATTGATCTGCTCAATCAGGCGGTGAGACAAGGATGCATTAGTTCCAGCCAGTACAAAGCGGTGATTCAAAATGTGGTGCAGGAAGTGATGTTTGGGGTGTTGGGGCAAAAGTTTTTTACGACTCAGTGGTTTCCCGGTCAGCAAATTCCACAGCAGGCGACGTTTCTCTCTGTCGAACAGCTAATCCGGGATGCTCAAGCCTTCCGTGAGCAGTGGCGCGACTGCGGGCTGGGCTTTTTGCAAGAACTGATGGTGCAGTTCTCACCTGATTTGGCTCCTGTACTGAAAAATCGGGCCCTGCTGGAGGCTCAAACCTCATCAAAGAGCTACAAAAGTATGCTGCGCTTAATGCGAGGTCAGCACACCCTTTGGGATATTGCCCTGGAAATGCAGCAGCCTCTGCCGATCGTCGTTCGCTCTCTGATTCCCTGGATTCGGCGCGGCATCATTGACCTGAAGGAAATTTCTGATCTTCCCTCCCTTTCGTCTAAACCTGCTTCCAGCATCGTCCCTCTGCCGATCGCTTCCAAAATTCTCGTTGCCTGCATTGATGAAAATCCTGGAGTCAGCCAGGCGATCGCCCAAGTTTTGCAGCCGATGGGTTACGAAGTCCTCACCATCCTTAATCCCTTGCGCGGCATGACCCTGTTGCAAGAACGCAAGCCTAAGCTGATTTTCCTCGCCCCTCCCACCTCCAACGCCAACGGCTACGAACTGTGCGCTTTCCTCCGCAAAACCTCGGACTTTCAAACCACGCCGATCGTCATTCTCACCAAACAGGATTCAGTGGTCGATCGGGTGCGGGCTAAAATGGCTGGGGCATCGGAGTTTTTGAGCAAGCCACTTGATCCTGCCAGACTACAGCAGGTGATGCAGAAATACTTTCCTGCAACATCGATGTCAGTTGTGGCATAGGCTGCGCGTTGAATGATTCAGGGGCATGATTCAGGGGCATGGAAATTGATCCCCTGTCTGCGCCCAAGGTGAAGAACTTGCCTATAATCTGAGAGTTGAAATTGAAAGGGACTGAACGCATGAAGTTCGGTGTGGTTTTGAGGAGAACAACCTGGAATCGTTACTGGCAACGAAAAGCCCGATCGCTCTTTTTGATGGCTCTAGGGCTAGTCATGGCTCTGGTCGTCCATTTACCGTCGATCGCCCTTGCCCAGACTGCTACTGAAATGGCTGCCTTACCCAATGCTGAACTGCGGGGTGTCTGGTTGACCAATGTAGACAGTGATGTACTGTTTTCTCGGAGCAATCTGGAGGACGGCATTGCCCAACTGAAGCGGCTGAACTTTAATACGGTGTATCCAACGGTCTGGAATGGTGGCTATACCCTCTATCCCAGCGAGGTGGCAGAAAAATGGATCGGGGAAGCGGTTGATCCCATTCCAGAATTTGAAGACCGGGATATGCTGGCAGAGGCGATCGACATTGCCCATGAGCAGGGGTTGGCCATTATTCCCTGGTATGAGTTTGGCTTAATGGCACTGGAGGACTCGGAAATTGCCCAGCAGCATCCAGAGTGGCTCATGAGCCGTAAGGATGGAACGCAGGTTTTTGTCCATGGCGATCGAGGTCAGCATCGTTTTGTATGGCTGAATCCGGCCCATCCAGATGTACAGGAAATGATGACCGATCTGATGGTAGAAGTCGTTGGAAAGTATGACATTGATGGCATTCAGTTTGACGACCACTTTGGCACCCCCGTTGAACTGGGCTATGACGACTACACTGTCAATTTGTACAAGCAGCAGCACAATGGCAATGCTCCGCCCGATAATCCACAAGACCCAGAGTGGATGCGCTGGCGGGCCCGAAACGTGACAACCATGATGGTGAAAATTTTCTCCGCCATCAAAACCCGCCGCCCGGATTGCTTGATTTCCCTTTCTCCTAACCCAAAACAGTTTTCCTACGAACAATACCTACAAGACTGGGCCCCCTGGGTGCGGTTGGGGTTCATTGATGAATTGATTATTCAGGTGTATCGGAGTGATCTCAACGGCTTCAAGGCTGAACTCGATCGCCCAGAATTGCGAACCATTCGCAACCAGGTTCCTACCAGTATTGGCATTCTGACGGGGCTGAGGGTGCTCAATATTGAAACGGCCCTCGTCGAAGAAAAGGTGAAGGCAACCCGCGATCGAGAGTTTGCCGGATTCTCGTTCTTCTTCTACGGCACGCTAAATAACCATCGAGAACCTGCCCTGCAAGCCCTTTTACCGCAACCTGCTTCCCGCCCCAGTCCTCGAAGTATTGCGACTGGCATTTAACAATTTCCAAACTTCACTGTATCGGCTGACCTTCTCAAAGCAACGTATTCGATTGCATTTACCTAAGACGGCTGTGGGATGGGTATTTTTCCTGTCCCATTGCGTGTATCCCACTTTTGCATTTCCTTTTGCATTTCCATGAGAAATATCTCACTGGCAGGCAAGATGCCTGCACTACGGAAATCGATCTATTTGCGTAAATGGGATGCTCCCACTCATTTAGGATATGCATCAACGCCAAACTCATGCTTTCAACCCCTTGTAAAGTCGATCGCGCTAAGCATTTACACAAACTTCGCAGTTTGAAGAAGCTTGAATGAGCTTCTCGATTTACTTTGAAATGGGGCATTCTATCCCCAGAAAATGTTTGATTACATTGCAATTTCAGCAATTTATTGATGCAGGATTCAAATCCTAAATTAGTATAAAACTTGTGTTCTAAAAATTAAAGACAGATTGATGGTGGCACGCTACCCTTAGCGTAAAAATCTACCTTTTGAATCTGCGGAACGCTTTATATAAGTTCTGCTTTGTCCATTTCCGAAGTCGTGTTTTGCGAGTTTTTGGCTGTGAATCGACCGTTATCCCCTCGTCAAATTACCCAATTAGCGATTGTTAGCTTCCTGGTTCCAGGCAGTGCTAGCGTCCTTTTAGGAACCTTGCAATACTTTTCTTGGGGGGGAACGATCACCCCAATGTCCTTTGAGCAACCAAACATCCAACAAACTCAGGAAGTTTGGAACTCACAGCCTGTGGATCAGTTGATTGGACAACTGAGCGGCAGACCGCAGCTTTCCCCCTTGCCCGATCCGCAAGAAGTTTGGGAGTGCGAAGTTGCAGTCATTGGCGGAACCTTGGGAGGGGTCGCAGCCGCATCTAAGGCAATGCAGTCTGGAGCAAATACTTGCTTAATTGAGATAAGCCCCTGGCTAGGTGGACAGATTAGTTCTCAAGGCGTGTCTGCCCTGGATGAATCGATCGTGATGCGATCGATGGGAAATTTTGCACCAAGTTGGGTAGCCTTTCGGCAGTTGATTAAAGAGCAGACCGTCAACTTACCCCATTGGACAGGGCTGCCTTCCCCCATTCCTGCGGCCGATGTAAATAGCTGTTGGGTTGCCACGCTTTGCTTCCCTCCTGAGGCTGGAGCAAATGCCTCTGAACAATTGCTTCAGTCATTATTGCCCTCTGCCCCCGGTAGCCAATGGACAGTCTCTACTGCTTTCAAAGGAGCCGAGTTTGATGTGACAGGGCAGGAAGTAACGGCCATTTACGGAGTGCGCCGTGTTCCCCGTGATCCCAACTATATGCCGTTAGGACAGGCCTCCGCAGAACTGCCCGTATGGTATTCCTGGGAGCCAGATGACACATTTGAGAAAATTCCAATCCGCCTGCAACCCCCTCCTGGACAACGAATGATCGTGATTGATGCCACCGATACAGGCGAATTTGTGGGCTGGGCCAGAGTTCCTTACCGTTTAGGATCAGAATCTAAGGATACAACAGGCGAATTTCACGCACCGCTTCAAGACAATCCCCAATGTACTCAGGGTTTCACATATCCCTTTGCCATGGCCTTGGCAGACGATGGCGGCAACAGCTTATCTAAACTGTCTCAGCTTCAGCCAGACTATTCCCGACGAGAGCATGAAAACGACTTCCATTTAGGGCGGTTTTCCATGTTTGAAGGGGGCAGTTTTTTCCAATATCGACGGATTGTGAGCACCAAGCTCAATGATCCTCGCACAGGCTATCCGGCGATCGGTGATATTGCCATGATTAACTGGAATCGGGGTAACGACTGGGTGTGGATGGATCCACCGTTGATTTTGACTGCCGAAGAATTGCTTGAAACAGGTCAGTATGAGAACTGGACAGGTGGTGTTTCCTTTCGGGCGTTGAAACATGCCGAAGATCATGCCCAGCTTTTTGCCGAATGGCTGATGAAAAACAAATCAGAACCCGGTTTTCCCTTGGCTTATCTTTACGGAATCGATTCCCCGATGGGAACCCAGTCTGGTCTCAGTATGCTGCCTTACATCCGGGAAGGACGACGGATTTTGGGGCGATCGGCCTATGGGCAAGATGAGTTTATGATGCTGGAAATGGACATCCGAGCAGACATCGGCGGAGCGCGAGATTTTAGCCTGACTTCGGTTGGCGTAACGCACTATCGGGTAGACATTCACGGTTGCCGTTACCGCGATCATCGTCCTTCCCACGAAGCCAGCAGTGCCCCCACCGAATACGACGACATGGTTTTGCCAACGGTGATTCCCTTGGAAAGCTTGATCCCGCAAGGCATCGATAATGTGCTGATTGGTGGTAAGGGAATTGCTGCATCCCATATTGTGAATGCCTCTACCCGGATTCATTACGGCGAGTGGGTAATTGGTTCTGCGGCGGGGGCAACGGCTGGCTGGCTGGTTGCTCAGGGTGAACCGGAACTGATGCCAACTGAGATTATTCCCAATCAACTTTTGCCAGAATTGCAACAATTTATGGTGGAACAAGGGTTGCGGTTGAACTGGTAACGGCAAAGGTTAGAACAATTGAGGCAAACAAAGATGGATTCGTTTGGCAATGCAGAACTTATCCGAATCATTCTGTCTGCTGCAATGGTTCACGCGATGATAAACCAGCTATCACAAAAATATGGGGCAGAAACATAGTGCGTTCCTGCCCTTGCGATGCTTCTAACGGATACCAGCCAGGAAGCTGACGAAGTAGAGAACCCACTATCTAAATGTTCTCTGCTTCTGCAAAACGAAAAAGCTTAGTAAAGCTCTTCTTCTTGATGAGTGAGGATAGTGCAATCAGAAGTGGGGTAAGCCACGCACGTTAGAACGTACCCTGCTTCAATTTGGTCATCATCCAAGAAGGATTGGTCGGATTGATCAACGGTGCCAGCCTGAATTTTACCAGCACAAGTCGAGCAAGCACCTGCGCGGCAAGAATAGGGCAGATCAAGACCTGCTTCTTCAGCAGCATCAAGAATGTATTCGTCATCAGGGCAGTCGATCGTGGTATTCAGTCCTTCGGACTCGTTAATTAACGTGACCTTAAAGGTTGCCATGCAGTAGTCCTCTCAATATCTAGAACGGCAATATATGAGTTCACCCGTAGCAAACTAGGCGGATCTTGTAAAGGATAAGAAGCGCGTTTAGGGCTGACTCTTCTCTGATACTACGGGAAAACCATAACGCTGTAACCCCAGATTAATGCGGCGGCCGAATGGGATTCGTAATGAAAATACCTGATTTAGACCTGAATTACTTATACTTCAGGTTTATTTAATGATGCTATTAGGAATAGCTCTATGTCGCCAGGAATACTTACAGTTAAATTGACCCATTTTATATAGCCTTTTCTAACAGAATGAACCAATATAAATTAGCTGCAATTATTACTTTTATATATCCAATGAATAAGGATAAGCCAATAGCCTCTGCTTATCCCAAAATCTGTCCAAGCAAAGGATGGACGACAAGCTGTAGGGGGCAAAACCTATCGAAGCGGCGTGGAGGCACAGTACACCATGACCTTAGCGTATCAACATTTCAGGGACAGACCTCTGCCTCAACCTGAGGAACTTCGCCTAAATTGCCTTCACACAAGATGGACTGGCTGCTTCTGGCACCGTTTGCCTGAGGTTCGACCCAAACCTTTCCAGTAAATCCGCGTAGGGTATCGGCGATCGGCGTGGCGGTCGTTAGGGCAATCGTAGCGTTGGCAGACTGAGGCTCTGCGGGTTTGGGCACAGAGTTATACGTGTAATTCTGTGAGTCCGCCAGGTTTAACGCTAAGTCATCCAGGGCACCAAACTCAAAATTTTCGACAAAATAGAGTTGCTGTGCTCGGTTGATGCTGCCTACGGTGGTTTTACCTTCAGCTTCCTTTGCTCGGTTTGCCTGACGAGAAAAGCTGGGCAGGGCAATGGCCGACAAAATTCCTAACAGCAGCAGCACAACCATTAACTCCAGGAGGGTAAACCCTTGGGAAGGCTTGATGGCAAAGGGCTGGAGCAAACGCGGGAGGAGTGGGTTGACTGGGGGATTCATGGGTGGTGAAGAGTTGAATTCATTGGGAAGACGATCGGTTGCCTGAAGGATGAATGCGGCATCCTCAGGTTAGGCAAGATAAAATTTCTATAACAATGACCGATCGGCCCATTCCCCCTACTCTTTCAGTCGCTTCAAAAGCAGCCCGGATACTGGATATAAAAGATGAGTAAATTCCAGAACGATCATCTTTAAAGACCGATATTTTTCACCCCACAAACGTTTTGCGCCATAGGACTTTTACCCATGAATCCATCGACTCTACCTTTGATTCAGCCCAGCCTGCCCCAACCACCCACCTTTGAACGGTTTGAAGATGAACGGCTCCATCGCAAACAGCGTTTAGCGGCGGCATTGCGTCTATTTGCTCGGTATGGCTTTGATGAAGGGGTGGCAGGACACATTACGGCACGCGACCCAGAGTTAAGCGATCATTTTTGGGTGAACCCGTTCGGCCGATACTTTGGACACATCCGCGTCTCGGATTTGCTCTTGGTGAATCACAAGGGTGAAGTCGTCGAGGGCGATCGTCCGGTGAATGCGGCAGCGTTTGCAATTCATTCTCAAATTCATTTAGCCCGTCCAGACATTGTGGCGGCGGCCCATGCCCATTCGCTGTATGGCAAGGCGTGGTCATCCCTTGGACGGTTACTTGATCCCATTACCCAGGATGCTTGCTCGTTTTATGAAGACCATGCCCTGTTTGATGACTATACCGGGGTTGTGCTGTCTACTGATGAGGGGCAGCGGATTGGGGCGGCATTGGGCGATCGAAAGGCGGTGATCCTCAGGAATCATGGGCTGCTAACGGTGGGGCAGTCGGTGGATGAGGCGGCGTGGTGGTTTATTACGATGGATCGATCGTGTCAGGCTCAGCTTGCGGCGGAGGCAGCAGGAAAACCTGTAGCGATCGATCCTGAAACGGCGCGGTTGACCTTTACCCAGGTGGGATCGCCTTACATGGGCTGGTTTTGTTTCCAGTCGTTATATGACAAAATTGTGCGGTTAGAGCCAGATTTGCTGGATTGAGTTTGGCTCCTTTGGCTCATCCCATGCAACCTCAAATCCGCGATTTCCCAAACGATGATCTGTGATGCTCTGCAAAGTGCGATCGTGTACCTATGCTGCAATTTGCGATTTTAAGATAGCCGTTGACGAACAAATGACAAACAAACCAAGATAACCAAACGGACAAAAGTGAATTATGCAGGACAATTGGGTGTATTCTTCAAGCTAAACCACCCAAAAAGGGCGCAATATGCTTGAACGCGACGCGACACTTGAAACTGCCTGGCCCGTTTTGCCCCCGCTTGCGGATTGGGCAGATACCTGCACTACGGTTCACCTGTGGACACAGATCGTCGGCAAAATTCGGCTTGAACTCAGCCCGTGGATCAACCACTCTTGGGGATCGTCCCTTTACATCACAACACGCGGACTGACGACTTCACCCATCCCTTATGGCAGCTACACCTTTGCGATCGACTTTGACTTCCTAAACCACACCCTTCTGATCACGACTTCTCGATCTGACAACCAATCCTTTCGGCTAGAACCCATGTCAGTCGCAGATTTCTACCAGAAGATTATGGATGCTCTTCGCTCCCTGGGGATTGAAGTTAAAATCTTTGCCCAACCTGTAGAGGTCGAAGTGGCAATTCCGTTTGAACAGGACGATCAGCATGCCAGCTATGATGCCGATGCAATGAATCGATTTTGGCGGGCATTGGTACAGGCAAACCGTGTATTGACAGAATTCCGGGCGGGCTATGTGGGCAAAGTTAGCCCCGTTCACTTCTTTTGGGGTGCATTTGATCTTGCAGTGACGAGATTTTCAGGACGATCGGCTCCCAAACATCCTGGCGGTATTCCCAACTGTCCCGATCGGGTGATGGAAGATGCCTATTCCCATGAGGTATCAAGTGCAGGCTTTTGGGCAGGGACAGGAATCGGTGAGGCGGCGTTCTATGCCTATGCGTATCCAGCACCAGAGGGGTTTTCAACAGCAGCGATCGAACCCGCAGCAGCCTACTACCATGAGAGTCTGGGCGAGTTCGTTTTGCCCTATGAAGCGGTGAGAACGGCGGATAATCCAGATGCCGCATTACTTTCCTTTCTTCAAACAACCTATGAGGCGGCTGCAAATCTGGCAAATTGGGATCGGGCGGCGTTGGAATACAAGACTGCTCCACGTTAGCAATGACGAATTAGCCTTTATGACAAAGGCAAAAGAGGTTTGCTTCCCGTTTCAGAGAATCTGGAAGAACTTGTACCAACTGCCAGCGATCGCCAATAGACAGCTGCAATGCCTGATTCTGTAGTTCTTGTATCGTCATCAGGTCTTCCCCAGCAATTGTATCTATCATAAATTGCTATTTCTATTACCCGGAAGTACTTCTGGTCAAGAGTTTCTACCCAACTTTGAACACCAGTAGGTAAGCTTTCGGCTGCGTCCCAACCAATGACTGAGCGGACTAACGTTCACGCTCACCGGACGTAAGCAACCTTTGCAATTCAGCTAAACATATTGATACGTTCCGGCGCAGCGTGATTGTTAGATTGTGCTGTCACATCCAACTCTTCTTCAGCCTTACTCGTAATTCAATTGCTTACGAAGGTTTTCATCATAATTTGCCTTGTCCCAATTTTGTGCCGCTTTGACTTGTTTTGATGTCAAATTTTTTGCTTCACGAAAATCAGCCTCGCTAAGATCGGCTTTATAGAAATTTGTCTGCTTTAGATTAGCGCCTTTAAACTTGACTTGGCAAAGATTTGCACTACTCAAATTTGCATCTTCGAGATCAGCCCCTTGAAAATTAGCGTCCTGAAGGTTGGAAGATTCCAAATCAACGTATTTAAAGTGAGCATCTCGGAGGTCTGCTGATCTAAGATTTGCAGAGTCTAGATGTACAATTCGATCTTCTGGATCTTGTTTAGCGTTACGCCGACTGATCACTGTAAGGGCTGCTTGAATATCTTCAGCTAATAGTTGAAATTCTCTTGATTGATTGTCAAGTGCATTGCTTTGATTGACTAAGATTTGAGATGGAGATTTAGATTGAATGAATGAAGTTAATATTTCTATCACTGTCCAATAGTCTCGTTCTGACTCTTTCATGATTCTTTCTAAACTAAAGATTCCTCCCATTCTCACCTCTAATTTATCTGAGCCAAGTTGCTCCACTGCTTTACTGAATCGTTCTGTTACCTGTTTGTCCTCCGCAAGTTGAAGATTTCGCCAGGTAAAATAAGCGGTTACAAAGAAAAACAGTCCGCCTATAGCTTGCAGCAAGGTTCCTCTGTTAGCGTTTTCAAGTTCAGCCCGTTCTTTAGAAGTAATAGAAGATACAGAATTAGCCTGTTGTTGGGGAATTTTCCAAACTCCAGCTACTAAGACTAATAAAACAATAATTGCTCCTACTGGAAAACCAAAGTTTTTATAGAAAAGGCTTTTTTGCTTGTTCATGAATTTATGGCAGAAACATAATGATTCTACAGGAGTATAAGCTAGTTCCTTACTTAAGGCTGAATGTTGCCAAACACCTTAGAACTACTACCCTAACGAATGAGTTGAAGCAATCTAACCATTAGTAGACGGAATTTTTCCGCATAAGATCCCAAAATGGGCGGATAGGCAGAATGATTCAGCCTAAGGTCCCAAATCATTACTTATGCCGATCGTTTCTGCATAATACGCCATTTGATCTGATTAGCTAGAATCTTTCCGCATAATTTCAATTTTTTACGGAGACGATCGAATGTGCTATCAGATACAAAATCATCTCCTTGTCTTGATGAAACCATCTCCTAAAAAATTGCTGGAGCGGGTGCGAGATTCAATTCGTCTCAAACACACCGATCGCCCCTTCCCCCTCCATCACCCATTACCCATCACCCATCACCCATCACCGATTACCCATTACCCAAAAACCGATCGCCCTTGAGAACATGAGTAAGATGGTTTGAGGATTGTTAGTTGAATGATTGATGGATAAGTTAGAGGAATGGGCGGGCAAGATGCCCACCCCACAAGAGTTCGATAAAGGAGAGATCGGGTAGGGGCTACACTGCTGTGCGTCCTGACTTAAAGCGTCATCGATCGCACATAGATTCGCATGATTTCACCCGGTTCTTTCATTGTGGCCTGTTGAATTTGCGAGAAGGGTAAGGGTTTTGACCAGTCTTCCACTCGGCAGAAGTTACATTGATACAGACGGGCGATCGTGATTTCCACATCTTCGGGTTGGCCGATCATCAGGATTTTGACGGAACGACGGGCAGGTGAAATGAGTCGATCGCCTTTGGGAGGCAGACCGATAAATGCTTGAGCCATGAGTTGTGAATCTCCTTTGTTCCAGGGTTTAAAGAAACCCTAGAGACTAGCCCTCAACTTACAGACAGGGCAAGCCGAGAGCATCGGGTGCTATCATACACCCTAGCCCGGACTACCTCGCTTAGTCTGCGGTTAGGAGGTTGGGCGTTTTGCTTGTCACGGCACGCTCGACCTCCGCTAGAGAATTTGTCTCTAGGTGTCCAGCCATCTTGTAGGTAAAGTAACCTGAAAGACAGCTATAGCAAACGAGCGTAGCACCAAACGATCGGGTAAATCAAGTCAAAAATGTTACCGTTTGGTTGCCCAAGTAGCGAACAGAATCTATATATTGCAAACTGCAAAGTCACCGATCGCCAATTCGCGACAATAGAGACGATAGAAAACGATCGCAGCACTGGCACCACAACAAACCTGCACCGTAACAAACTTTATCCCCAATCCTTAAGCTGTCGTGTATTGCGGGAAACGATAGTGTATTGCCAGTTATCCTAAGCTGACAGGGTTGAATCATCGGCTGATCACGAGGTTTCTATGGACGAAAAACTAACCCACTATCCAATGGTCATTGGTGGAGATCTCGTCTCCACAGGAAGTGAAGATTTAATTGAACCTGCTACCGGCAAACCCTTTGCAACCGTTGCCTTAGGGGGTAAAGCAGATGTTGATCGGGCGGTTGCTGCTGCCAAGAAAGCGCAAAGAGAATGGGCTGCTTTATCCTATGGAGAACGCAGTGTTGCTCTACTAAAATTTGCGGATGCCTTAGAAGCCAAAAGCGAAGAACTGGCGCATTTAGAAAGCCGCAATGCTGGAAAGCCGCTTAAACTCACTACAGGTGGCGATATTCCCTTCGCGATCGACAACTTGCGCTACTTTGCTTCGGTTGTTCGTCGTCAAGAGGGAGCCGCCGCAGGAGAATACATTGGTGGCTATACTAGCATGATCCGTCGAGAACCGATCGGTGTGATCGGAGCCATTACCCCCTGGAACTATCCCTTCATGATGGCAATCTGGAAACTCGGCCCGGCAATTGCCGCTGGAAATGCGATCGTGATTAAGCCCGCCCCCAACACGCCAATTACCACGATCGAACTGGCAAAGATTGCCTTAGAAGCTGGTTTACCAGAAGGGCTGATTAACGTCGTCACGGGTGGAGCCGAGGTCGGTGAAGCCATTTGCACCCATCCTGACACCCAAATGATTACCTTCACAGGCAGCACCCGCACTGGAAAGCGCATTGCTGAACTGGCTGGCCCTCTCGTCAAACGAGTCACCCTGGAACTGGGTGGTAAGGCCCCCTTTGTTGTATTTGCCGATGCCGATATTGAAGCGGCCGCACGAGGGGCACTCCTGGCGGCCTTCATGAACACCGGACAAGACTGCACTGCCGCCACCCGGTTTTATGTGCAAAATGAAGCGTTTGATGCCTTCCTCAGCCGCTTTACCGAACTGACCCAAAAGCTGAAAGTTGGCGATCCCTTTGCCGCAGATACAGACATGGGGCCTCTGGTCAGCCAAACCCAACGGCTGAAGGTCAGTGGCTATGTTGAAGAAGCCAAGCAGCAGGGCATTACGATCGCGACTGGAGGCAATTTACCAGAGGGTGAAGGTTTCTACTATCCACCAACGATTCTGGTCGAAGCACCGCAAGCGGCAAGCTGTGTTCAAGAAGAAATTTTTGGCCCTGTTGTCGTGGTCAATCGCTTTTCAGATGAAGCAGAAGCGATCGAGCTAGCAAACGACATTCCCTATGGTTTGGCGGGCAGCGTTTGGACGGGTAACGTTCAGAGAGCCATGCGAATGTCGGCGGCAATGGAATGCGGTACGGTTTGGGTTAACGATCATCTGCCCATCTGTAGCGAAATGCCCCACGGCGGCTTCAAGCAAAGCGGCATTGGCAAAGACATGTCCCACTATGCTCTGGAAGAATTCACGATCGTCAAGCATGTTGTGTTTGACATTACAGGCGATCAGAAGAAGCTTGGGCATACAGTGTTGTTTGATTTTTAGTCTGATTTTTAGAAAAAGTAGGGTGGGCAATGCCCACCCTGTTTAAATTCAGTCATTGAGAGTAGTTGAAAAAGTTCTCTGAGAAACAACCTGTGAAAGTTGTGCGAATGGATTAGAACAGGCCAAGCCAGTGGAAGAAACCTTGTCCAGTCGTCAATTCAACAATCAATGCTCCCAAAAAGCCAACCATCGCCAAACGACCATTCCAAATTTCAGCACTGGGGTTAGAACCAAACTGAAACTTAGTTGCAAATTCGCCATACTTGCGCTCAGACTGCTGAGCATAGTTACCATTGCTAGGATTAGTTTGCATCGTTGTTGCTCCCAAAATTCAGGTCTTGTTAATACTTGTTAATTTAACGAAATACTTCTTTATGTATCTCTGCCAGGCGGTAGAAATAAAGCGAATCAGTTGAGTTAAAACCAGTTCTGCTGGAGGTGTCTAGGATCACTCAAAAGTTTTACAATCTCATTCGTTTCAGGTTTCAGCAACCGAAGACTGTCCCAACTTTTCCATCCATTGCCACTCATCAAGTTTTGGTAAGTCCTTCAAAAACTTGAGGGATTGGAGCATCAGTTGTGGGAATACTCCTAGAGGAAAGAGCCAATGGTGGGTTGATGCCACAATTCCAGAATCACCATACCATTCAAATTCATTCGATGCAGTTCCGCCATGCTGTTGTGTGTGTGCCATTTATCTGAATACCTGGGGGCAAAAGGGGAGATATGAGTACAGTTCTGATTGTGGACGATAGCCAAACTTTAAGGCAGATGCTCACGGAACTGCTCCAAAACAGTGGGCTGAAAGTTGTAGAAGCGACAAATGGCATTGAGGCAAAAGAAAAAATCCAGACCAAAGTCCCTGATTTGGTGATTACCGACCTCGTGATGCCCCAAATGAATGGCTATGAACTGTGTCGCTGGATCAAAAATGAACCCACGACTCAAAATCTTCCCGTTCTCATTTGCTCCACCAAAAGCGAAGAGTTCGATCGCTACTGGGGCATGAAGCAAGGAGCAGATGCCTACATCACCAAGCCGTTTCACCCAGTTGAAATGATGAAGACCGTAAAACAGTTGTTGCGACGGTAAGGCTCCGCGATGGATTGCATTAACTTTTACTATTCTGTTTTTCCCATCCGTTGCCACTGATTCAGGTGGGTTTTTCGCCATTGAGCATCGGCTTTTCGATCGCACTGCACTTCCAGAACTCGTATCCCGCTTTTCGGCAAGGGGTTCAGCCGTTGGATAAATTGCTCCCAGGACTGAATCAGTTCATGCTTTATGCCATAGGTGGTGCAAAGGTGGGAAAAGTCGATCGCCTGTGGTGTAGCAAAGAAGTCTTCAAAGGGCGGTTCAAACTGGGAAATGGGCAATAGCTCAAAGATGCCGCCGCCATTGTTGTTAATCAGCACGATCGTCAGATGTCCCCGGAAGCGATGGCGTAGTAGAAATCCGTTGGTGTCATGTAAAAGGGAAAGATCGCCCGTCAGTAAAACGCCACTTCGCTGGTGCATTACTCCCAATGCGGTGGAAAGCGTGCCATCAATGCCATTCGCTCCCCGGTTGAAAAAGGGCTGTACTCGCGTCTTTCCGGGTTTCCAAAACCACTCAACATCCCGCACTGGAGTACTGTTAGCGATAAATAGGGGCGTTTCGTTTGGCAAATACTGTGACAATAGCCATGCCACCTTACTTTCCACCATCGCCTCTGTTTCATCAAAAATCTGGTCGATCGCCTGCCTCGCCTGCGCCTCTACCTCACACCACTGGTTCAAATACAAACTTGGCGCAACGGCTTGATCTGACATACCCTCAGCAAATTGCTCCACAGTTGTTCGTAAATGCGTTGTTTTGCCGTGTGATGGGTCAAGGTTTCGATCGGACGGCTCAATAATCCACTGCCTTGGTTGCGTCTGGGCTAACCATTGGCGGAGTTCCTTACTCGTTGGCATTTCTCCCACCCGAATCACCCATTCAGGAGCCAGCTTTTCCGCCAGGGCCTGGTTTCGCAGCACCAAATCATAGGTGGAAATCAGATAAGGATTCAGGTCTGCATGATTTCGCACTGGAGATAGCCCTTCCGCCAGCACAGGAATTCCCCAAGTTTTAGCCAAATGCGCGATCGACTGGCAGTAGGTTTTGGGCGATCGGGGTTGGGCAACTCCAGCAATGAGGATGCCGCGATCGGAGTGGGGAGTGGGG
>PVWD01000142.1 GCA_003003615.1 filamentous cyanobacterium CCP2
AAAGAGGGGCGTTCTGTCAACATCTCTCCTCAATAGAAACGATGAACTGAGTATCATAGGAGACGGCTTGGGCACGGGGCAGCCCCAATACGATGAAAGTTGCAGCAGCATGGGTACTCGATCGACCAATTCATATAGCGATAACGGTTTAAGAAGGGTCATGGGGATGCAAAGTTCTGGGCACTTGTAGGCTTAAAGTCAGTGTCCTTGCCAGCATAAACAGACTCAATGCCAACCAGAGAAGATGTCCATTGCGAGTTTGCCAGGCGACGATCGCCATTGGCGCAAATCCAATCAGCGAGGCAATGAGGCTCGATCGACGTAAAATTTGTCCCTGAGTTAACCCTAGAAAATAACCGTCTAGCATATAGGCGATCGAGCCAAAGCCAAGAATGGGCAACAGCCAGAAGACATCTTGAGTGAGGCGATCGAGAATGGCTGTGTGGTTAGTTAGTAAGCCAAACAGGGGCGCAGGCAGCAGCATCGTGATCATGGCAAACAGCAGCCCTACCCCCAAACTGGCTCCCCCGGAAACTTGCACCAACCGGGTTAACTGTTGGGTGGAACGTTGTCCTTGAAATAATCCAGCTAAACTTTCGGTGGCAAAGGCTACCCCATCAATAAAGTAGGCTGCAAAGGTGATCACTTGCAGCATGACGGTGTTGGCACTGAGGACGATCGTTCCTAAGACGGAACTGAAGTTTGTAAAGATCGAGAAAGTAGTGACCAGGGCAAAGGTGCGAATCAGAATATCCCGGTTTAAGCTGAAGGCGGCCCGAATTGCCGGTGGGTCGTATAGCTTTGGTACGACCGCTCTAATCTGCGCCCAGCGAACTTCCCATGCCACTAGCCCTAATCCGACGAAGCCCATTAAATATTGGCTGATGGTGGTTGCCCAGCCTGCCCCTGCACTGCCCCATCCCCACCGGACAATGAACCAATAGTTCAACAACACATTGCTGCTACTGGCAACCAGGGACAAGAGTAAAACCTTACTGCTCTGGCTGCGCCCCAGACACCAGCCGATCAGCACAAACCCTAATAAATTAATTGGAGCACCCCAAATGAGAGCGTTGTAATAGTCTTGCCCTGCCGCTTTGACTTCCGGGGTGGCACTCAGGAGGGTGAACCCCAGCCATTGTAAGGGAGACTGCAACAGCAAAATCAGCAAGCCGATCGCCACTGCCAAAATGCCATGCCGTAGTCCAATCAGCAGCACCGTATCAGATTCTTCTCGCCCCAAAGCCTGAGCCGTCATGCCAGTGGTGCTCATCCGCAGGAAGCCAAACGTCCAATAGACGTAGTTAAAGATTACCGTAGCCAGAGCAACCCCTGCCAGATGGCGAATGTCGGCAAGATGTCCGAGAAACGAGACATCAATTAAACCTGCTAGCGGCACCATCAGGTTCGACAGAATATTGACGATCGACAGGCGGACAAATAGGGGCAGAAAAGCCGAGGAAGATTGAGTAGCCAAGCAAAGTCAGTGGATGCAACACTGTCAACCCTAGCGTAATTCGATCGGTTTGCCGCTATGCCAAAGACCAGAGGATCAGGATGCTCCAGCAAAATGTTTAGCAAAATATGCAGCAAACTTTTTGAAATTTAGGTTGCAAGTCGTACTCATAACGAGTATGATTTAGATATGCAGTTGAAAACAGGATTGAAATTTGTTTCCTACAACTCAACTGTTCGTGTAAGGCAAGCGGCATCGAAGCGATTGAATCAAATTTTGCTCAAACCGTGACCCAGTTGTTAGCAAAGTTAGTCGGAAATCTATCCTTCGAGGCATCTATCTTGGAGAGAGCAATGCCAGAAGACCGATCGCAAAACCAAGTATGGCAACGGATGGAAAAGTTAGGACGGCCGAGTTCGTTGAAATCCATAACGGATGAGCTTAACGCCGGAGAACTTGTCCTAAGCATTCTGCGTACTGCTGTACTAGGAAGATGAATCTTCAAAAACCTACCCATAGGCAGGTGTGAAGCTTCAGGCATCTCGGCATCATGTGATGATGGAAACATCATGATATAAATGAATGCGTTATGGGTAGATGAACCGTCAATTTGTCTTAATATCGCCGAGTATTGAGAGCTACAAAATTGCCCCATTGACACAGATTTCGCAATCTCGTTCTAACAGTTTTATTCCAGTTAAGGAGTAAGAAGGAGTAAGTATGACAGCTACATTAGAAACCAAGCAAACCGCCGTTATTTCCGCTCTCAATCGTCAGCAAGCGAATGCACTTGTTGCTTATCTAAACTACAAGAAATATCACTGGTCAACCTATGGCCCCTTGTTCCGTGATTTGCATTTGCTGTTTGAAGAGCAAGGAAACGAAGTGTTTGCCACTTTGGATGAACTTGCAGAGCGCAGCCTCATGATGGACGGTACACCCGTGGCTGACCCTGCTGATTATCTGCCCACTGCTTCGGTGGAATCTTCGTCTGGCAAGCTTACTGTGAAGCAAATGATTGAAGAGGCGATCGCCACTCACGAGCGAATCATTGATGAAATGCACAAAGACACGGAAGTTGCAGATGAAGCCGGAGATATTGGCACGGCTGACCTGTTTACCCGAATTGTGCAAACCCATCAGAAGCACCGTTGGTTCTTGAAAGAGCTTCTGCGGAAGGGCGATAATTTGGTTTCGTAGTTTCAAGGTTCGTATTTCAGGGTTTTATAACTTTAGTTTGTTTAGCTTAAGTTAGAGAGGGGTGCAGTCATTGCACCTCTTTTTTGTTAGTGATGGATTTAACCACTCTCTACAAATCACTCCTCTACAGGTGAGATAAATTGTTCCGTGGGAATCACAGTTACATTTAGCGCGATCGCTCGCTCGGTCTGGTTTTGCAAAAATTCACGCACTAAATCCACCTGCCGATCAGAAATTTCGCCAGCAGGAGCAGAAACTTCTAAATCTACCAGCAGTTGTCCTTGATGGCGTTGCACTGTGAGGCTGCGAATATCTTTGTCTGAAAAGGTGAGTGTTTCTTGACGAATAAGCTGGTTAATTTGCGATCGGGTTTGTTCTCGAATCACAACGTCTTGAAAGGATAAGGCTAATGGAATTCCCAAGATAAGAAGAGCGACGATTGCCACCGTTAACCCCTTTTGGGCCCGAGCGAGCGAACCATAGCGTTGTAGGAGGAGAACTAAGCCACCGCTAAAAATAATTCCAGTTAAGTTGGTTAAGAACAATAAAGATGAACCAAAGGTTACATCCTGTAAGTTCAGCGCAATGCCAATGCCGATAACGCTTAAGGGCGGAACAAGGGCAACGGCGATCGCCACACCGGGCAGGGCATCCGCAATATCTCGACGGGAAAAGGCAAACGCCCCTGCTCCTCCTGCGGCCAAGGCCACTCCCAAGTCAAGCAAATTTGGGCTGGTTCGTGCAGTAATTTCTGGGGTTAAAGTTTCAATGCCAACCAATTGGCAAATCATCGCTCCAATGGCGATGGACATCAAAGCACCAGTCACAAGGGCCAACGTCGATCGCCTTAAGAGACGACGGTTTGACATGATCATGGAAAAAGCCATCCCCAAAATTGGCCCCATCAAAGGGGCGACAATCATCGCACCAATAATGGTCGCAGCACTGTTTGCCAACAGCCCCAATGTGGCAATCACGACTGACAGCGACAGCAATACATAATATGGGATAGAAGGTTCTGCAACTTTCCAAAGTTTGCGGTTAAGAACTGGAAGCGGCATTGGCTTCACATCTAGCCAGGCCCAGTCTCCACTGTTTGCTTTTCTCAGCCCAGTAACTTTCTGGCTGCTCCACCTCAGGATTTGCTTAAACACAGGTTTGACCACTTTTATTTTACGATTGACGATCGCTTAGCAAAATCAGCCTAAATATAAGGTGATTTTCAGTAAGATCAATCTTTCATTGAAGTAATGGGGTGAATCGATGAACAATTCATCTCATAAACCCAACTTTTCCCGAATCACCTCTTCTTTATCTCTAAAACCGACCAAAACCGCCTGTCCGTTTCTGACAAATAAGGGGCGTTTGAGCAGCATGGCATCTTCTGCAAAAGCCGCAATCCACTGTTCATTGCCCCAATCATTTTTTGTATCGCCCAAGGCTCGGTAGGACTGCCCCGACGTATTCCGCATGGGCTTGAAGCCGAGCGTATTGACCCATGCTTGAATTTGATTGCGATCGGGGGGATGCTCTTTGGTGTTGATAAATTGATATTTGACATCATTTTCATCTAGCCATTTCAGAGCTTTTTTGCATGTGCCGCAATTTGGGATTCCGTAAACTTCGATCGCCATTCCTCACATCCTGATGCAAAACAATATTGCCAGTGCCATCATTTACCTTCCACAATTTACCCTTCACCCTGTTTTCTGGACAATGTTATGTCTGGACAACGTTACGTAATGCGCAACTTAAAGCCTGAAATTTCTGATTTTCCGTAGCGCAGGTATCTTGCCTGCTGAGTCTGGACGGGCAAGATGTCCATCCCACAAGAGATTGGAATAAGTTACCCATTGGGTCACATAGGATAAAACAGAGCTTGCGTAAGAAACCTTCATTTGTAGGGTGGGCACTGCCCACCTTACGCTAAATCGAGAGGCATGAAATAGAGCTTGCGTAAGTCCTGATAAAAGTTGGGCGATCGTTAATTTAGTTAACAAAGGTTCGATCGCCTAAAAACCTTGCTAAAGTTTAGGGGCTAAATTGTCTAAACTGTTCTGGATCGCTTGATGTAGCGTCCGGCAGCCTTATTGCGAAAGGAAAGCTCTACTGATAGAGTATTGTCAACTTTCCGCTATTGTCTCTATCGTTACTTACTGGGTTGATATGTCCTACGTCAGCGATCGTCCATCCACCGCTCCCCGCTCAACGGCGGACTGCCCTCCTGGAGAGCCGGAAACCCAATTTGATGCGCGCAACCCATTGACCCACTCCGTGGAAGGCAGTGCCGATGCCCTCATGGACGATGTATTTGCCGACATTGAGCGGATGGTAGAACGGGGCGTGGGGATGTATGCCCCAGATGATGACGATGATGAAGCCATTTTTGAGCGAATTAAGTCGATCGATCGATCCCGTGAAACCGCACAGCCAAATGAATCTGAGGAATTAGATATTTTTTCCCAGAAAGCACTTGAGCCAGAGCCATCTGATGCCCTTGCCGTTTTACCCAAGGTTTCCCCTCGCGAATTGACAATGGGCGAAGCCGAAATTGATGCAGATGTGCTATTAAACCTGGCAAAGGAAGACCAGCCCTCACGGGAAAGCAGCCGATCGTTTGATGCATTGCTCGTCAGTATCATTGTGGCAACGCTAGCCATTACGGGCGGCCTTTGGTTTTACTTGCGTCATCGCACCCCCGCAGCCATAACGCCAACCGTTGAAGCTCCTACCCCAGCCGAAACCCTGAAAACCCAGCAGGAAAAAGAATTTTTGGCCTATGTGCAGCGGTCATTGGAGCGAATCGATCGATCGAGAAAGCAGGCTGATGCCGTCGCCAATGCCAACACAAGCACAACTCCCACCGTCCTGGAAAGAATTTACGTCCCAATCTACCAGCCTCCATCGGTGACAGGTTTGCCGGGTGCCTCGCCCACAGCCCCCCTGCCCAATCCCAGTATTACAACAGTGCCAATTCCCTCGACGGCTCCTCCGGTGGCGGCTGTCCCTGCTCCCTCTGCTGCGCCTGCACCTTCCCCCTCGGTAGCAGCCATTCCCAACATTGCGCCTGCGCCCTCCCATGTGCTGATTGGGTTGTTGGAGTTGGGCGATCGATCGGCGGCTTTGTTTGAAATTGAGGGAACGCCCCACCGGGTTCAAATGGGTGAGCGCATTGGTGCAAGTGGCTGGACGCTTGTTTCCATTTCCAACCAGGAGGCAATTGTCCGGCGTAATGGTGAGGTGCGATCGATTTATATTGGGCAGCAGTTTTGATCAGCAGGGTCGCAAGGGACAGGGCTTGTCTAGGTTGCTTTCTGCGCGGCGATATTCCCACACATCCGCTCTTCGTGTAAGCTATTGCAAGGCTTTATTGCTGTTTAACGCTTTCCATTAATCGCATTGCGGGGAGTGATTGGGACTGTGAAATTCTGTAAGGTTGCTGACATTACAGATTGGCAGGATCAGGAGTTTCAGTCAATCTCATCTTTGCTGGGATTAGATGACTTTAAAGATCGCAAAGTCTGGGAGCATATTCAGGTTTACAAGGGGTTGCTTCACCTTGACTTGCTCATGGAAGATGCCCGATCGATCGGTTTAGGGGTGGGGCAGGAACGGCTGATTTATGCCTTTGCCAATCGATGCGGTGAGGTGATCGCAACAGATTTATATAATTCGCAAAACTGGCAGACAGCAGCAATGGCGGTGGAAGAGGTGTACGAAAAAAGTACCTTTCCCTATCGGCGCGATCGGCTGACTGTGCGAAACATGGATATGACCCAAATTGATTATCCCGATGCTAGCTTTGACTTTGTTTGGAGCTGTTGCGCCATTGAGCATGTCAACAGTTTTCAAGATTTGCATCAGGTATATCGAGAAATTCATCGTGTCTTGAAACCGGGCGGTATTGCTGCACTCACCACTGAATACAATATGACCGATCACCACAGCTATGAACCCAATATGCTGTTTACCGATCGCCATTGGATTCGGCATTGGCTAACGGAAACCAACGCACTCCTTCAAGGTTTTGAACTAGTGGATTTACCTGATTTAGAATTGGCATCTGATCCGGGTAATGAACCTCAACCCAGACGGACTCAATTAAAGTCTTCTATCCCGATTTATAGCCGAGATATTATTTTGAATAGTGTCTCTTTTTTCCTGCGTAAAACAGGCGATTTTTCTCGTTCCTATGATGATGAATGGTTGCCCCATCCACTGAAGCTTTACTTGTTTGCTTGCGATCGGCAGCGAAACCAGGATTTTGCAGGTTCAGAACTGATTTTTAAGCAATTAGTGGATGACGCAACGGTGGAAGCAAGGCTAAAAGTGGCTGCTTTGCGCCGACTCGTTGTTTCCCTACGATCGCAAAACAAAACTGATGAACTGCTTGAATATTGCCAGCAAGTGATTCCGCTCTGCAACGATGCAGAAGATACCGATCATTTATTACCTTTAGCCAATCAATGCAAAAAAGTTGGGCTTTGGGATGAGGCACATTATCTGTATGAAAAAATAGAAAACTTACCAGGGGCGCGAGATGTTCAAGTGGTGCGGAGCGTGTTAGGTCAGGCGGAATATTTTGCCCACCTCAAGCAGTTTAAAACGGCCCTAACTCTGGCAGACAAAGCAGCTCAATGTTTGCCCATTTATCGGTTGACGGATGAAGTCGGAACCGTTCATTATCATCGAGGGTTATATAACGAAAAATTGGGGCAGTTGAACGTGGCTATGGAAGCCTATCAATCGGCGATCGAAGCATCCACAACGAACGCTAAACTTCGAGACACCTGTACTCAACGGTTTAACCATTGCTATGAAGCCTTGCAACAAAAGCCAAAACATAAATCCAAGGTTCAACGCTTTAAAAGTTGGGTAAATAAATTGTGGAATTTTGCCCTGACTCAGAAACGTTAGCGACGCAACAAACGATTCCACCCATTGAATTTTCACTTATTTAATTCAGACATTATGAGCCAGTTCACTGACATTCATTGGTCAACCGCAAGAGATTTTGGGCAAAAATATATTAAACCTGGCGAACGCACAATTGCGCCTAAACCCTTCAAACATATCTTGTCAAATTGGCATGGCTACAATGCGACCTACGAGATTGCGGCAGACCAGTTTCAATGGGTATTTATTCATAAAGGACGCTTGAGCGCGATCGATGACGGTTTCCTGCGGCAAACGGTTCACTCTTTTACCCCTGTGTTTGCTAATGAAGTTTTTGCAGTTTTCACGAGTCGATCGGATGTTCCCAAACTCAGCGACACAACTCATCTACAGTCAATTCTGAACCTGGTTAACCCGCTTCATGCCAGTCAAACTGCTGCATCCACTCAACCAAGCCTGCTGGGACAACTCAAACGCCGACTGGCTGACCCTCGGATGGAAGGAATCACGGCAATGCTTTCCGCCATTTTGGATCGGCTTAACACCTTAGAGCGGGACACTAGAAAATTAGGACGCGATCTGAAAGCCACCACTGCCCCTACTCGCAGCAGTTTAGTAATGGCAAATATGTCGCTGGAAGACCTGCGATCGACCTGCCGGAATGCTTGCCAAACTGCATATTTGGGTGAAAATCTGATTCTTTGCCGCGTCCTTGCCAACTATTTACTGTATGGCGACACCAGAGACATCGGCATTGTCCCGCATTTGTGCTTAAACGGCTTCTGGGAACCCTGGGTCACGCTGTCCATGCTCCGTGCCCTCAAACCAGGATGGCATTGTTTAGACGTGGGAGCAAATCATGGCTACTATTCGCTGGTGATGTCGAGCGTGATTGGGCCATCCGGTCGAGTCATTGCATTGGAGCCAAACCGTCGATTGGCAGAAATGGTGCGGAAAACGTTGGAGGTGAATGGGTTCAACGATCGGGCAACTGCAATGGCCAATGCGGTTTCCAGTAAAAGTGGCGAAATGGTTAAACTAATGATTCCACCAGGGCACACCGGCCACGCCTCCATCAAACAAACCGCCAACGCCACTGATGAAGTAATGGAAGTGGAAACCGTCACGATCGACCAACTGACTGCCGAGTGGCCACAGGTTGATTTCATTAAAATTGACGTTGAGGGAGCCGAAGAAGCCGTGTGGCGAGGAATGCGGGAAACCGTTCAACGCAATAAAGATATCATCATCGTGCTGGAGTTTGGAGCCAATCGCTACCCTAACCCCAAAGCGTTCCTGGAGGAAATTGTGGCTGAAGGCTTTATCCTGCGCTACATCGACTACGACACCTACCCGAAAGAATTGACAATTGAAGAATGCTTGTCCGATCGCCCAAATAGCTACTGGGATTTGTACTTAAGCCGGAGCTAGGAATTTGAGCCGGAGCCAGGAGCATTATCAGCTATTAACCTGACAACTTTAGGAGATGCAGAATGGATAGAATTTCGTAGGGTGGGCATCGCCCACAGCGATCAGGAATGCCTTCTCAAATATTGCCGGAGTAATAGGAGAATGATTAGCATAGCTCCCTCCAAACCGTAAGGCAGCCTGGAGAAATCAGCAAATCTAGCTTAAGTAAAACTGCACCACAGACGATCGCTTGCTAGGATAAGAGGGCATATCTTGAGCAGGAGTGCCTGTAATGGGCTTGTTTGAAGACTTTAGCACCTTCCTCGAAATTCGACTTGAAGAATTTCTGCGAAACAACCCTCACCTGGAGTTACAAGCTCTAGAGGAGCAATTGCGAGACCAAGAGCAGGAAGCCATCAAACTGCTAGCAGATTTGCGTTTGCGAGAAAAGCGGTTACAGGATGAAATTTTAGCAACGGCTCAAGATGTCCAGCGTTGGCATGTTCGTGTGGAAAAGGCCAAAGCAGCGCAACGCATGGATTTAGCCCAGCCTGCCGAAGAACGAGAAGCAGCCCTATTGCGCCAAGGGAACCAACTCTGGGGGCAAATGGAGATGGTCAAACAGCGCATTCAACAGACGATCGAACTGCAACGTCAAATCCAGGTTCGTCGCCAAGAAGTCAAGGCAAAGGTGGCAGAAGCCCAGGCTGCCGCTCGTTCTAGCTCTCAAACTCAGGCTGAACAGCAGTGGCAAACGACGGGTTGGAACAAGGGATTTGGGTTTGGCTATTCGTCCTCGGCAGACCCGCTAGAGCAAACCTTCAGAAGATGGGAAACTGATGAAGAGTTGGAAGATCTGAAACGGCAAATGGGGCGATAAGCCGTTGGATGCGGCTGCTGAATTAAGCTTTTTTTAGGAAAAAAGCAAACGTTTTCCACAGCAAAATTCTGGGTTTTCCACAGGCGACCCAGAGTTTTCCACAGAATTTCCAAGAGTTTTCCACAGATCTTGGGAAAATGCCTTAATGAGATTACAAGTAGTCTTGCAAAAAGTCAAACGGATTATCTTCCCAGCAGGGTTCCGGCAGCAGACGAGTCAGATTGCACAAAATATCTTCTTCGATCGCCTCAATTTCATCTGACGCAAACAAATCACTCAAGCTTTGCAGATCCCGATCGCGTAGAGGGATGAGCAGTGCCGCAGAGCTACGAGAATCAAGAGCTGCCCCATTCTTTACGGTACTCTGCATCAATTCTTCCATCAGGTACTGCTGCTCACTGAGCTTAAAGCAATCCGAGCTAGCAGAATGAATAGAATTAACCGATCGAATCCTGTCTGGGGCTGCTTTCATGGAGAATGAAACCGATAAAGCGAACGTTACATTTGCACAAACCATTTGAATGCATAGTAAGGCCTTTGCAGACAACTTGATCGAAACGATCGGACTCAATCTGCTGTAATCACCTTTCTTATCTGGAGTATATACGGTTTCACAGTGATTGCTTTAAGTATCAAAAAACACAAATAAAATTAAACCACCTGAAACAAATTTTGAAGATTCGCACAAAAGTTCAGAACCCTACGCCAGCACATTAAGTACGCCAGCACATTAAGTACGCCAGCATATTAAGACAGTTCTGTAATACCAATTGAGTTTCAGTCATCTGAGATTGTCAAGACTTACTCAGGCGCTGTTTCATACCTCTAGATTTAGCATAAGGTGGGCACTGCCCACCCTACAAATGAAGTTTTGTGTGAGTCCTGATTGTCCTACCCTTTCCATCCGTTGCCCTATTTCATTTTGCTACAGCAGGAGTTAACCTTGGCAAAAACTAAAATGGAGTAGATTTGTTGACTTGCATTACGCTGTTAAAATTAATACATTGCAAAAAGTAATTATTTTAGTAAAGGATTTGAGCGTTTCATCATATTCTGATATTGCTGAAATTGTTCCATTCTGCCGCGACAAGCTCTACCTGAAACAGTCCGGCAAAGCGAGCTGCCACCTGCTGGCGTACTGTTTCAAGGCAGATGTTTGGCACAAATTGGGCTAGACTGCCAACGGGTTTATCGGCAATGCCGCAGGGAACAATCTGCTGGAAGCCTTCTAGGTCTGGGCACACATTCAAGGCAAATCCGTGCATCGTAATCCAACGGCTCACCTTAATGCCGATCGCCGCTACTTTGCATCCTTCCACCCAAACCCCCGTCAGCCCTGGTATCCGTTCCCCTGCTAAACCATAGCCTGCCAACACTTGAATCAGCACCTCTTCAAGCTGGCGTAAATACCAGTGCAGGTCTTGCTTGTAGTGACGTAGGTTTAAGAGGGGATAGCCCACTAACTGTCCCGGACAGTGGTAAGTCACTTCACCACCTCGTTCAATCCGGTGAATTTGGTATGGAGACTGATTTAGGTCAAACTTGAGAAACTCCAGACTGCTGCCCTGCCCCAGCGTATAAACTGGCGGATGTTCCAGCAAAATGAGTACATCGTCCAGGCTGGAATCGGTTCGACGAGCAGCAACCAGCGATCGTTGCCATTCCCACGCCTCACCGTAGGGAACGATGCCCAGATCGTAAAATAAACAGCGACGTGAAGCGATCTTTATAACCCCCAATTATATAGCGTAACCGATCGATCGAGATACAGAACAAGCGTAAAACAACGTAAATTGTCACTTAAATCTGCTTGTTCTAGTCAAGAATTATCAACGGATGCAAAACATTTTAAACGAGCCTGTCGTACAGAATACAAGATGCTAGGGTGAAGATATAACCCCAAATGGTAAGGGGTACAACCCAAGTTTTTAGGGGAGGAAGCTTAATTATGAAGCTTGTTATCCAGGGCAAAAATATTGAGATTACTGACGCAATCCGTGAGTATGTGCATCAAAAGATTGAAAAGGCGGTTAGCCATTTCCAAAACTTAACGACAGAAGTTGATGTTCATCTATCGGTTGCCCGCAACCCCCGGATAAACCCCAAGCAAACGGCCGAAGTCACAATTTATGCCAACGGAACCGTTGTTCGGGCTGAAGAGAGTAGCGAGAACCTCTACGCCAGCATTGATCTCGTGTCTAATAAAATTGCTCGTCAACTGCGGAAGTACAAAGAAAAGCGTCAAGACAAGCAACATCATACTTCAGTCAGAACGGCTGAGGTGCTGGCTCAAGAACCTGTTGCCCCCACACTCACTCAAGACCGTGCTCCTGAGCTGCCTACAGACGTTGTGCGGATGAAGTACTTTGCGATGCCGCCCATGACGATCGAACAGGCAATGGAGCAGTTGGAGTTGGTCGATCATGATTTCTACATGTTCCGTAATGCAGAGACGGGCGAAATCAACGTCATTTATGAGCGCAATCATGGTGGGTGTGGTGTAATTCAGCCTCGTAATGGGAATGGACACACCAACGGTAAATATGCCAAAGCGGCTGAGAATGCTCACACCGTTGAGCCGGTTTCGGCGATGGACGAGCGGTAATGGATGGTAGGGAATCGGTAAGGAGGATAGCTGCATTAGCGTCGTTTCGATGACTACGAACTGCCTATCCGCCAATCAATAATTGATTTTTCATTACCAACTACGCCTCACCACGAACTGCTCGATCGCCTATCCTTTATAGTCCGCTCATTTTAGTTAGTCATTGCCCAGTTATGTAGCTCACTTTACCGTGAGAGGCTGGGCAATTCCTTATATTGCTGAAACTTTGCAGAATAGAGGTATACGTGATGCTCTCGCCCCATTGATTTCTAAGAACCCATGTACACCTATGCATTTCTACCCATCTCAAATACTTTGGACTTGCCAGAAGGTATTTCTGGGTCGCTTCAGCTTGTCACGGTAGATCAACTGGCTGCATTGGTAGAGCCAGACTTGTCGCTGGAATCGCTGCAAACCAGTGACGACGTATTAATGCGTGCGGTTTTGTATCATGACCAAGTGATTCGTGAAGTCTTTGAGCAAACCCCAGTGCTGCCCTTACGGTTTGGGACGTGCTTTGTTTCACGGCAAGGGTTAATGGAACATTTGGGAACCCATCGTGCTGAATATTTAGAAAAATTGGAGCAGCTCTCTGGACAGGCGGAATATCTGTTGAAGCTGAAGCCGATTCCTACTCCAGAAAATCCAATTTCTGTCAACCTCAAGGGCAGAGAATATTTCTTGGCAAAGAAGCAACATTATCAAAACCAAACCGAGTGGCAAAACCGTCAACAGGCAGAGCTAGAAACCTTGAAGCTGTTCATTACTCAACACTACCCCAATGTTGTGCAAACGGAGACGACTGAAGGCATTGAACGCATTTACTTGTTAAGCGATCGTGTGAATGAAGCCCACTTGAAAGAGCAGGCAAAGGAATGGCAAATGCGATCGTCTTATTGGGATGTGAGTCTGGGGGGAGCACTGCCTCCATATCACTTTGTTTGATGTTGATTAGTAGAACTTGTTTAGCTTCAGCTTTAATCTCCTTCACGAAAACGTCTCGATCGGAGAAACTTCAGTTCAGGACGCAGAGAAAGGGCTGCCGTGTCAAATTCTTATTTCGATTCCTAATGTTCATTAACGGAATCCATCTTCTTGATTGCGAAGTTAATTTTAGCCCCAAGCTTCTAATGAAGTTTTTTAAATTTTTAATGAGGTTAGAGGCAGCCCTAGTGCATTAACCATCACTATCTGGTAATTGTTGCTTATATGTATAAATACGTAGTAGTTTCAGTTAGTCTAGTTTAGGAGGCTGAGAGGCTCTCCATGAGGGCATTCTTCCAGTTCCTAACTTCTGTATCTAGCGACTTATTTTGAATTTAATTTGAATTCAAGTTTCATGGTGATCCGTTATCAATGGGTTGCCAGTTTCCCATGACGTTTTCCCTAAATTACATAGGGCTATCTACCATTTACCGATCGACACCTGAATGAGGACTTATACCCCCAATCTTAGCGTTGGCCATCGTTACATTCCCCCAACGATCGCTCACCTTTCCAATAATTCCTATCCAATCCCTGCTTGGGGAACTGGACTAAGCACACCCGAAGTTTATGAAATTGCAAGCCTAAAACGGTTTTGTGAGCAGCAATTTGAATATTTGCAAAAACCGCTGCAAAAACCGCTACAGGACAAAAACATTCCCTCTCGGATGCAGCCCGTTCGTCATATTACTGCTGTCTGGGGTTACAGAGTGTTTTTATGTTTGAGCATTTTTACGGCTTTGTATCATCCTGATTCAAATGCGCCATTACGGTTGACAAAGCCGGATACATTTACCTTGCACGCAGAAACGACGCAAAATCCCCAATTCCTTGACGCACCAGACACCACTGAAACGAGCAGGGCGATACGTGCTGTTAATTCAAGCCTCGAAGATATAAAAGCGTCTGTGATGGATGACCCTGCTTCCGGCTTTGTAAACCCCGTAGCAGGATTTCCAATTACAAGTTCTTTTGGTAGCCGGGTTCACCCCATTTCGGGCGATGTCCGCTTTCATAAGGGAATCGACATTGGAACACCAATCGGAACACCCATTAGAACTGCAAAGGAAGGGCAGGTCGTATTTGCCGGATGGAGTGGCACGTATGGAAAAAAGGTAATTATTAGCCACGGGGAAGAGTATGAAACGCTTTATGCCCACCTTGATGAATTACTGGTTAAAGAAGGCGATTTGGTAGCGGCTGGACAAATTATCGGTTTGTCTGGCAATACTGGGTATGTGTCAGGCCCACATCTGCATTTTGAAATTTGGTTGAATGAAGTTGCCCTCAATCCGCTGGACTATTTCCAGTAAAGAAGATCTGGCATTTTGTAGAACCAGCGGAGATTCAGGAGATTAAATAGCATCGCTCTATGGTAGCGAAGTCAGCCCACTTCTGTATCATTTTCTGCAAAATAACTCGCTTCATTTTCAAGTCAACTTCATCACGGACAACCTATAATTTTCTATTTTTCAATTTCATTAATTTTGTGGCGATCGATTAAATGCTGATTGTCAGGTTTGGCAAAATGTTCTTCCAATGCAATCTGCACTGTTTCACTAATACTTTGATTTTTGATCGCACTTAACACCCTCAGAATCTTCTCAATGTCTGAGGTGAGATATACTCTGAGGCTTTTCTTGTCAGCAGGCATAGGAAGCAGATAGACATATCTGCCTATGATCCTACATAAATTTAGTCACTTGTGCCTAAGTGGCTGTAGATATACAATGAAAGCCCTAGTGATTTGTCTGAAAGCGATCGAGGAGATAGATTGGGATGTAAACAGTGAATCATCTTCTACAAAACGTTAAGGTGTTTAGCCCTAAAGT
>PVWD01000463.1 GCA_003003615.1 filamentous cyanobacterium CCP2
GCTATACAATATCTGGCAAATTTGCTGCGTGGTGTATAAAAACAATCTTTTCTTAAAGCAGTGCTTCGCCTGAAGCCGCTACCGCTCACAACCGCTCACAACCGCTCACAGACGACCATCAATATTTCAGTCATCCTCTTTCCTCTCTTCCCGCTCTCTTCCCCGTCCTCTCCCCATCCCAAAAACCCTATACTAAGCGCATCATCATTCACAGAGCCATCTATGTCAGTCGTCGTCTTTGGCAGTATCAACATGGATTTGGTCGCCCGTACCCCTCGCTTGCCCAAGCCAGGAGAAACTTTAACCGGGCACTCTTTTGAAACTGTGTCTGGAGGGAAAGGGGCAAATCAGGCAGTCGCAGTCGCTCGGTTGGGAGTGCCAACGGAAATGGTGGGGCGAGTCGGCAACGATGCTTTTGGGCTGGAGTTGTTAAACAGCCTCAAGTCCAGTGGTGTTGGATGCGATCGTGTCTTAACTGATTCGGCAACCCATTCCGGCGTGGCGGTCATTGCTGTGGATGATGCCAGTGAGAATAATATTATTTTGATTCCAGGAGCCAATGGGCATGTAGATGAGAGCGATATCGATCGCCTTCAAGAAGTCTTACCCCAAGCCAAGGTTTTGATGCTTCAGCTAGAAATTCCTTTGCCAATGGTGGTGGCGGCAGCGAAAGCGGCCAAGGCGGTAGGTGTCACGGTGATGCTTGATCCGGCTCCAGCGCGATCGGACTTACCCGATGAACTGTACTCACTCATCGACATCATCACGCCCAACCAGATAGAAACCAGTCAACTTGTTGGGTTTCCGGTTGAAGATTTGAACACCGCCATCAAAGCAGCCCACACCCTACACCAGCGTGGCATTCAGATTGTCATTACAAAACTTGGTAAGCTTGGCGCGTTCTGTATTACCCCAACCGAAACCTTTGAAATTCCAATTTTTCCCGTTAAAGCGATCGACACCGTTGCTGCCGGAGATGCCTTTAATGGCGGATTGGCCGCTGCCCTTGCAGAAGGATTACCCTTGAAGGAAGCCGCCCGCCAAGCCTCAGCCGTCGCAGCCCTTTCTGTTACAAAAACTGGAGCGCAGCCTTCCCTGCCAACGCGAGTAGAATTAGAAGAGTTTAAGAGAGGACTGAGGAAGGAGTGAGGGGTGAGGAGTGAGGAGAGTTCAGAAGCATGGGTAAAGCCAATAGGAATAGCTAAAGCTCTTGTGAGATAGGCATCTTGCCCGTCCAAACTGCTAAGAGTAAGCTAAAGCTCTTGTGGGATGGACATCTTGCCCGTCCAAGCTGCCCCAGTCGTACCCCATACAAGCAACACAACCTCCACACTCTTCTCCTCTCTCCTCTCCTCTCCTACAGCTTCAACACCGCCATAAACGCTTCCTGCGGCACATCCACTGTACCGATCGACTTCAGGCGTTTCTTACCCTTTGCCTGTTTTGCCAGCAGTTTCTTCTTTCGGGAAATGTCACCGCCGTAGCATTTTGCCAACACATCCTTTCGCAAAGCGGGGATATGTTCACTAGCAACCACCCGACTGCCGATCGAAGCCTGCACGGGAATTTTGAACTGGTGGCGTGGAATCAGTTCCTTCAGCTTCTCCACTAAGGCTTTGCCCACATAGTAGGCTTTATCCCGATGAACGATCGTCGCTAAGGGGTCAACCCGTTCGCCGTTGATCAGCACATCTAACCGCACCAGGAAGTCTTCCCGATAGCCAATCAGGTGATATTCCATGCTGGCGTACCCGCGCGATCGGGACTTCATTTGGTCGAAGAAGTCTGTCACTACTTCAGCCAAAGGAATTTCATAGGAAAGCGTTGTCCGTCCTAGGGTCAGGTACTTCATGTCCTTGAAGATGCCCCGCCGACTCTGGCTCAGTTCCATCAGCGGCCCCACGAATTCTTCTGGCGTAATCATATCCACCTGAACGTAGGGTTCTTCAATCTTTTCGCGGTATTGCGGGTCAGGTAGCAGGCTTGGGTTGTCAATCAGCAGCACCTCACCATCAATTTTGGTGACGCGGTACACCACTGAAGGAGCCGTTGTAATCAGATCCAGGTCATATTCCCGCTCCAATCGCTCTTGAACGATCTCCATGTGCAACAGCCCCAAGAAGCCACACCGGAAGCCAAAGCCCATTGCGCTGGACGTTTCCGGCTCATACTGGAGTGCCGCATCATTCAGGCGCAGTTTTTCCAGAGCCTCGCGCAGGTCTTCAAACTGGTCAGCATCGGTGGGGAAAAGTCCGCAGAAGACCATTGGTTTGGCTTCGGTGTAGCCGGGTAAAGGCTTAGGGGCAGGTTTGGCTGCCAGGGTAATTGTATCCCCCACTCGCGCATCTTCTACCGCTTTAATGGCGGCAGCAAAGTAGCCTACTTCCCCAGCATGGAGTTCGTCTACTTTAATTTGAGTGGGAGAGAGTACGCCCAATTCATCAATTTCATACTCCTTGCCCGATGCCATCAGCCGCACTCGATCGCCCTTTCGCACCGTGCCATCCATCACCCGGAAGTAGACAATTACCCCGCGATACGGGTCGTAGTAGCTATCAAAAATTAAAGCTCGCAGGGGCTGATCCACCGTGTCTTGCGGTGGCGGTACGAGGTAAACGATCGACTCTAAAATTTCATCAATCCCAATTCCTTCTTTTGCCGAAGCCAGCACCGCTCCACTGCAATCCAGCCCGACAATTTCTTCAATTTCAGACTTGACGCGATCGGGTTCTGCCCCAGGCAAATCAATTTTATTCAGAACTGGAATAATCTCCAGGTTATTTTCGATCGCCAAATACACATTCGCCAGGGTTTGCGCTTCTACTCCCTGCGATGCATCCACCACCAGCAAAGCCCCCTCACAGGCAGCCAGCGATCGAGACACCTCATAGGAAAAGTCCACATGGCCTGGCGTATCGATTAAGTTCAGCACATATTGCTGCCCATCTTTGGCGGTGTAATTCATCCGAGCCGCCTGGAGCTTAATGGTAATGCCCCGTTCCCGCTCCAAGTCCATTGAGTCGAGGAACTGCTCTTTCATCTCACGAGAACTCACTGTCCCCGTCACCTGCAATAGGCGATCGGCCAGGGTTGACTTGCCATGATCAATGTGAGCAATGATGGAGAAGTTGCGAATGCGAGAGACAGGTACATCAGTCATATACTTTGGTTAAATAGGCAGCCGTTAAGATGCTTAATGTATTGTAATCGTTTTGTTGGTGACAGTCAGTGAAAGAAGTGGGGAGCTGTCTCTTATACACATCT
>PVWD01000464.1 GCA_003003615.1 filamentous cyanobacterium CCP2
TTCTACGACGGCCCCATTTCCCGCGACATGGGCTTTGATGATGTGCTCAGCAGTTCCGGACATTTGGCAGGACGGATTGGGCAGGCAGTCCGGGGGGATCATCGTCCGGCTCAACTCATTTCTGCGGCAACGGATGGCGAAACCTTTGGGCATCACAAGGGCGGCACCGAGAAGGCTTTGGCCTATGCCTTCACAGAAGAATTTCCTCGACGCGGCTGGACAGTAACAAACTATGCCCACTTCCTCAGCCTGAATCCGCCCACTTGGGAAGTAGAACTCAAACCTGTGACGGCCTGGAGTTGTTCCCATGGGGTCGATCGCTGGCAGGAAGACTGCGGCTGTGGGGGTGGTGGAAGCTGGCATCAAAAGTGGCGTAGACCGTTGCGAGACAGCCTAGATTGGCTGCGGGATCAGTTGGTTAAGGTGTACGAGGAAACGGGGCGAAAGTTTTTTACTGATCCGTGGGCGGCGCGAGATGAATATATTCACGTCATGCTCGATCGCAGTCCGGTTAACGTTAATCGCTTCTTTGCCCGCCATCAAACCCGCAAGCTCACGGGTGCTGAAAAGGTAGATGCCTTGCGTCTTTTGGAAATGCAGCGTCATACATTGTTAATGTACACAAGCTGCGGCTGGTTTTTTGATGAATTGTCCCGTCCAGAAGGAACGCAGATTTTACGATATGCAGCACGGGCGATCGAGCTTGCCGGGGATGTGGCGGGAGTTCAACTCGAAAAGGCCTTTATTCGGCGATTGGCAGCGGCTCCGAGTAATGTAGAATTTTTCCAAAATGGAGCAGAAGTTTATCGACAATTGGTGATCCCAGCGCAGGTGTCGATGGAGCAGGTGGCAGCCCACTATGCCATTTCGTCCCTGTTTACCAGCTATTCCAGGGATCAGCGGGTCTACTGCTATGCCGTGCATCAACTGGATTATCAACTTCAGCGGTTAGGGAATCTGACTTTAGCAGTGGGGCAGATCCAACTGACTTCAGAAATTACCTGGGAAAGTAGCCACTTGATCTTTGCAGTGCTGCATTTAGGCGGATGGGATTTCCATTGCTGTATTCGTCCTTTCAATGGGCGGCGCAACTACAGCCAAATGAAGGACAGCTTGTTTGAGGCACTCCGTCAGGCAAGTGCAGCCCAAACCATTTTGGCAATGAACCGCATCTTTGGGGATCAGTCCTACAGTTTGCAAAATCTGTTTGCCGAAGAACGTCACCGCATCATGCGCCTGCTGAGTCAGGAAACTTTGACTCGTCTCGATCAGCTTTATACACAGGTGTATCGCGATAACTACGGGGTGCTGGTTGCCTTCCATCGGGATACGCTAGATGTGCCGCAAGAGCTACAGGTTGCCGCCGAGATTGCCATTAGCCACCGGGCGATTACCTCTTTGCAAGCCCTGGAACGGGAAGCGGGTGAACTTCCCCTGAGCAATCCTCAACTCTGTTTCAGCCATTTGATTGAATTGGAAGCGATCGCCGCTGAAGCGGATCATCTCCACTGCCAGCTTAAACTGCCTGAAATTAAACAAATCCTGGAAAGGCTGATTTACCGCTCTTTCTGGTCACTCTTAACCAACCTCAACCCCACCACCGCCGAAGCCGACATCCAGTGGATCGATCGCCTCCTCTCCCTCGCCCAAAAACTACACCTCCATCTCTCCCTCGATCGACCCCAGGAACTCTTCTTCAAAATCCTCCATACCCAAGTTCTGCCGCAGCTGAGGGCTTGTTACCAGGATGGCGGATTAACATCTACGTCTGGCATTCCCTTAATCGATCCGGCTAATCAGGGACAGCCATCGAAGGCAGAATCAACAGTGGCGATCGAATCCTGCTGGTCTCCAACCCAATTGCGGCAACTCCTGCTGCTGGGGCAAAAACTGACGATCGATGTTCAGTATTGGTTGGCGTTGTTGGGGTAATGGTTGTATCTCAGAAATTGTCCTAATTCATTCAACCGCATTTCTCCATCCACCACCTCCCCAAACCAGCAAACTCGATCGCGGGTACAAATGGTGATGAAATAGGCTCCTGAACTGGAATAATCGTATCCTTTCAGGCGGATCGATCGTCTGTGGTGAATACTGGGGTTGTATGGCATGGGTAGGAATAGACGCGATCGGTTGTTTTCAGGATGCCCAATCCATTTTGGTAATTTCCAATATCGGATTCCCTGCGACGGGTAGGGGCGTTTGCGTAGCGTGTGCTTCGCACTCAGCATTTGCCAATTAACGTATCGATCAATCTCATGCATATTGATGCAAATGCTTCGCCCGTACGGGATGTGTTGGGCGATCCCTTCATACAAAAAGATGTAAAGAGTTATGAAGTCCTGGCAGACAGAACAACTCTAAAACCGAGACTGTTGACCCGGTAGTCCGGAAAGTTCGTGTCGCGGATCGCAGAACGGCAGTACCTAGGGAAGTTGACCCAAGAACCACCGCGCAGGAGCCGACGATTACTCCCTCCACCTGTCACCCAGGCACTCCCATCGGTTGGGGCACCATTGTAATTGACATGCCACACATCCTGACACCATTCCCAAACATTGCCATGCATATCATGGAGTCCGAAGGCATTGGGCAGAAAACTTCCCACGTCGATCGTTTGTTGGCGATATTCTCCTCTTGGTTCAGAGCGATAGATGGGTTCACCACCAAAAACGGACTCGCTGCCGTTGTAATTTGCCAGGTCGGTTGTGATAGTCTCCCAAAAATGAAACGGGGTAGTTGTCCCCGCTCGACAGGCATATTCCCACTCTGATTCACTCGGCAATCGGTACGCCCTTCCTGTGCGCTGACTCAGCTTTTCACAAAACTCGATCGCATCATTCCAACTCACTTGCTCCACCGGACGATTAGCTCCACTGAAGCGTGAAGGATTACTGCCTGTAATTGCCTCATACTGCGCCTGTGTCACCTGAAACCGTCCCATAAAGAAGCCAGGAACCGTCACTTGATGCTGTGGGCTTTCATTTCCATCCCGGCCTGGCTCATCTTCTGACGATCCCATCGTAAATGTCCCCCCTGGAATTTCCACCATTTCCAGAGTGATGCCGTTACCCAAATCTTCTGCAAAGAATTGTGCTTGTCCATTGGAGCGATCGATTTCTTCGCCTCGTTCATTCACCGTCACCGTTTCAAACTGGAAGGATTGCAGGGAACCGCCTGGGTTTGGAGTGGATGGAGGAGAGCTGTCAGAGATGGATTCCAGGAGCCGTCCCCCCAGTACGGTGATAGCCACTCCCGTTCCAACCAGGCCAGCCGTTTGCAGAAACTTACGCCGTTGGAGGGTGGGTGGG
>PVWD01000018.1 GCA_003003615.1 filamentous cyanobacterium CCP2
GGATTAACGAGGGTTTAACAATTCGTTACGATGAATACAGTTAGAATGAAAAGGTTTACAGCCAGGGAGGTCGAAAGTATGAACGGCAACCTGCGCGTCGGCAGCTTATTCGGTATTCCATTTTATGTGAACCTATCGTGGTTCCTGGTTTTAGGCTTAGTGGTCTGGAATTACGGTAGTGAGTTGGGATATGCGTTTCCTCAGTTAGGTGGTGCGGCCTGGTTTTTTGGCTTAGTTGCTGCTTTACTGTTGTTTGCTTCAGTGCTGGCGCATGAGTTAGGTCATAGCTTTGTTGCGTTGCGTCAAGGCATTCCAGTTAATTCAATTACATTATTTCTGTTTGGTGGCTTAGCCAGCCTGGAGGAAGAGTCAAAAACTCCGGCAGAAGCATTTTGGGTCGCCATTTCGGGGCCGTTGGTCAGCATTGTGCTGTTTGGGGTCTTCACTGCCATCAATCTGTTCACGGGAATTAGCGGCCCCCTTGCAGCGATCGTTAATTTATTAGCGTACATTAATTTAATCCTGGCAGCGTTTAACTTGCTCCCTGGCTTACCTTTGGACGGTGGTAATGTTCTAAAGGCGATCGTTTGGAAGGTGACGGGCAAACCTTACAAAGGAATTGCTTTTGCTAGCCGAGTGGGTCAGCTACTGGGTTGGACTGGAATTACCCTAGGCTTTTTGAATGTGTTAGGCGTTTCAAACCTTGGCAGCATTTGGACGTTGTTAATTGGGTTCTTCCTGCTGCAAAACGCCTCTCGCTATCTCCAAGCAGCAACCATTCAAGAAAAGCTAAGTGGTTTAACCGCGGCCGATGCTGTGCTTCCTAATAGCCCGATCGTTTCTGCAAATATCTCCTTACGAGAGTTTGCCAACAATTACATCATCGGGAATCCAGCAAACTGGCGGAAGTATTTAGTCACCGATGAAGAGGGACAGCTCATTGGTGAAATTGCAGTTGAAGCCTTGAAAACCATCCCGACAAATGACTGGTGGGATATTCAAGTCCGCGAGTTGGCAAAACCGCCTGAAGCTCTTGAAACGGTTAATTCCAATGAGCCGTTATTAGACGTTGTTAATCTGCTGGAGCGCAAACAACTTCCAAGCTTGGTGGTTTTACAGGAAAGCGGCATGTTGGTGGGTCTGTTGGAGAAAACCTCTATTATTCAGCTTCTCCAAAAGCGCACCGAAACGAAAGCAGCATAACTCAAGAGAATCTCTTTTCAAACCAAGTAGGGGCATTGCACTGCGATGCCCCCTTATTTATGTTTATGCAATGCCTCTCATTAAATGAAGGTATGGCAACGGATGGAAAGGTTAGGACAATCTCAGGTGACGGAAACCCAAAACGGATAGGTTTGGCATTACGGAACCGTCTTAACGTGCTTGCGTAGGGCTATACGATCAATTGCATCAACTGCATCAGCCCTGAGCCTCAAAACCCTTACACCCGTGCCAGCGTCACCTGCTCCATTTGATCTTGATATTTGCCGCGTCGGGTTTCATAGCTGACTGCACAAGGTGCTCCTTCCAAAAACAGCAGTTGGACAATGCCTTCATTGGCGTAGATGCGGCAGTCGGCACTAGAGGAATTAGAAAATTCTAAGGTCAAATGTCCACGCCATCCAGCTTCGGCAGGAGTCAGGTTGGCAATTAACCCCACACGGGCGTAAGTACTTTTGCCAATGCAAATCACCGTTACATATTCTGGAACGGACAACCGCTCCAAGGCCACACCCAACCCGTAGGAATGGGCTGGCAAAACAAAATAACTGCCGCTTTCATCGGTGTGCAATTCCACAGGCTCAAGATTCGCCGGATTAAAGTTTTTCGGATCAACGACCGTTCCTGGAATATGTCGGAAAATCCGGAATTCTGAAGGAGACAGGCGGAGGTCATAGCCATAGCTGCTGAGGCCATAGGAAATGACGGGCAAACTATCGACTTGGCGAATCAAGTGAGGCTCAAAGGGTTCAATCATCCCTTTCGCCGCCATTTCTAAGATCCAGGTGTCGTTTTTAATCATGGTTGAGGATGGGGATAAGGTTGGAGAAGGCACGATCGCTCAAAATCTGAGTTCTGAGTTTAACGCGCTCACCTAAAACGCAGCACAAAACATTCAAAACTTTAAACACTCAAATCTTTAAGGTCGGTGAGTGCGGCGGAGTTCTGTAATTTGGTCGGCAATGTTGAGGATGGATTCTGGCATATCGGGGCCCGTCAAGATGACATCCACCTGGGAAGGGCGGCTTTTCAAAAAGTTTAGGACTTCTGCCTCCGAGATTAGCCCAAAGTTCATAACCAGGCTCAGTTCATCCAGCACGACCATTGAATATTTACCTTGAGCAACGGCAGCTTGCATATATCGCCACAACTCTCGAAGGGCGATCGTCTCCTCCTCCTCCAAGTCTGGTGTATTGATACATCGGGGCAGGTCGCAGCGAATCCAGTCCAAATTTTGCCCTAGTTGCACCGGATTGTTGGAGCCTTGCCGGATGCCGCCTTTGAGGAATTGCACAATCAAAACGGAGGTTCCCTGTCCGGCAATGCGTAAGGCTTGTGCCATCACGCTGGTAAAGAAGCTGCGATGGGGACAGGTGAAAACTTGTAGCAATCCTTCAACAGAGTAAGGCAGGGAATGGCTGCTGTCGCGGAGGGGCGCGTCGAGTTGGGAAACCATTGGTGAGTTCAATCTATATCAGTACATAAGGGAACGAAGAGACGATCGTAGATTTGCACCGCTTAACGTTTTCTTTATTTATACCGCAGTCCGACGGTGTAGTAGTACATTCGTGCGATCGATCGTCTGTGCAGGAATAGTCTAAACAAAATATAGCGTGGTAGAGCAAAACTTTCTGCTTAGGTAACGCTATATGTATGAGGGGGAGTGGGGAGTAGGGAGTAGGGAAAAATTCTTGTGGGATGGGCATCTTGCCCGTCCAGTCAATCAAAGCTCAGGTCAGTCAAGACACCTACTCCCCAAGCCAAGAACATTACCAGAAAGCCCAGCAAAAAATTATGAAAAAGTATAGGAAAAAGTATCTAGATACGCTTGTATTGCAGGGGCGTATCCTTTATGCTGTTTCGATGCTGGTTTTTTCTACCCAGAAGGAGCCAGTCTAAACCAATCCGGCTTAAGGTGAGGTGTAACGCTGATTAGGGAAGCGACCAACAACCCTAACCAGCTAACCTAACTCTCTGGAAGGATCAGAGAGCAAGGCTGTCTGATTTTAGATCATGGCATCTAGAATTGGCGGCTTCGCTGATGAACCAAGAAGTTTGGGGGGCTTTTCCTCGTGAATAACTCCCCACGCCTTAAGCTTTTCTTCTCCAATACTCATCAGCGAGGAAATTCAATATGTCATCAGAGTTCAACGAACTGCTGCCCGTTTCTTCAGAGGAGCGGGTACAAATTTGGATTATCGGTACGCGCGATCAGGTCGTTTTCACCATGAATGAGTTTTATGTGCGGAGACTGGCATCCGATCGCGTCCAATTCACCCCGATCGTCCCCGCGCCCTTTGCCTCTGGGAAATATATGACGGTCTTGGTGCGGTAACGATATCCTGATCCTGGATAGAAATTTTATGATGGCAATTTGCGAATTGCCCCTACTGTTGGGATAACCGCTTTACTGCGCTTCCGCCCAATAATCGATCGGTTTCTTGTAAAAGCTCAGGAATGCGATCGGCGTGGGGGCTGTTGGCAAGGCATTGGCGGAGTTGGGCTGGCTCAAACCCATTGGCTTTGGCTCCAGGAAACCAGTGTCCAGCATTAGTGAGCAGGTTGTATCGCGCTTTAGCATAGTCCACCAAGTCATAGGCGAGGGCTAGATTTCTCAACCACAAAATCGCTGGAATATTAATGTTTCCAGGGGTTTCTGTGTAATTGGGTAAACCAATGTGCCAGGTGCGATACCATTCCTCGCCCAATGCTTCGATCGCAGCTTGCTCTAGCCGTTGCAGAATGGGCGGCAAAATTTCATCAGCCCGATCGAGCCAGGTGAGCGTTTTCAAGTGTTCATCAAAATCCTGCGGCCGGGATGCCCCAATGCTAAGGGTGTGAACCTGAGAATGGCTGAGGCAAAACAAATCGTTGAACACAATTGGGCTGAGGGGATGGCACAACTCCACAAGCTTTGGGGGCGGGTTATATAGCCTTCCCCCTTTGTCGGAAGGGCTGATGATGAACACCCCCATGTCTCTGGCGGTGGCGGCTTCAATGGCGGCCCAGTTGTCTTGAAAAATGTAGTACCAGTGCAAATTGACATAATCAAACTGGTTCGTTTCGATCGCCTTCAGAATCGTCTCTGTGGAACCGTGAGTCGAAAACCCAATAAACCTGGCTTTCCCTTGAGATTGAAGCCGTTTGGCAACCTCCAGGCATCCTCCCGATCGAGTACTATAGTGAAGAAGTTCAGGTGTGTTGACCCCATGCAGCCCCAACAGGTCAACATAATCCAGCCTGAGGTTAGACAACGATCGCTCAAAAGTCTGCTGGAATTCTCTAGCATCTGCCACAGGAGCCACTTTTGTTTGTACAATAAGTTTTTCCCTCGGTAGCGTTGGCAAAATTTTCCCTAATTGCACTTCGGATGTGCCATATCCCCTGGCCGTTTCGATATGATGAATGCCAACCTCAAGCGATCGGCGGATTGTGGCTTCCAAGTTCACCTGGTTGTCTGATGGAATCTCTTGCTCTGGAATGTCTTGCCATTTATATTGGTAGCGCATCCCACCGCAGGAAAATACTGGCATTGTTAATTCTGTGCGACCAAATCTTCGGTATTGCATGGAGACACGCTCGTAAGTTGACTCATCAGATAAATAGGGTGAGTCTTTCGTGATAAATCGCTCAACCCTTAACAAAACTCGCAATAATAAAATTAACTAATCTATACCAATATCAGCAAATGCCGCCAAGTGAACTTTCCAGTGCGGTAGTTTGTCTAACTTACGGTTTGTTACATCATAGTCCCACTACTTCAGCACCTCTTATGGATATCTCAGAACTCGATGATTTGGAAAATTCTGTCCAAGATCTACTATCCCTGGCAAAAATAGAACTCGAAGAGAAACGATTACAGCAACAACGAGATGAACAAATTCAGCAAGAAATAGTCCGAATTAAGGAACGCCTCGAACCTCTATTGGCCCAGGTTGAACAAATGCTTGCCCAACTCACCTCTGAGGATTTTGTGGACAGCGTTACCCGCCAAAAGCTGGAAGCCAAAGCAGAAGACCTACGAAAACGGTTGGCAGATGCCCCCATGCTGGCCGCCCAAGCGATCGATCGACAGTTGATTCTTAACGAAGAACGCCTCTTAGATGAACGGGTCACGGAGCAAACAAATCGCTGGCGGCAGGCCCTTCGAGCCGACTTGCTCGAAATGATCACTGAACAGGAAGACTTTTATAGTGCCACTGATGCCTCGATCGCCATTCGCGGCTATGCCCATGACCTGAAAGCGATCGGAGCACTAGAAGAAATCGTAGATGCCCTAATTCATCAAATTAATACCCACAGCGAGGAAGGCCCAGTCGCTCGCCTGCGGGGAAGCCACGAACAGACTCTAAATTTTATCTATAACAAGGCCCTAGAAAACCGTTCTCGTGTTGAACGGGCCCCCGATGTTCAGCCGAGGGTTCGCCACCGTACTAGCGAAAAGCGTCCTAATCCCTACTCCATTCTGGAAGGCAAAGTGGTCATCTTTGGGGGACACGATCGCCTGGAAAGTGCAGTCCGAAACCGTCTACGCGACTCGGAAGTTGATCTCGTCTGGTGTACAGCCCAGGCCGGCCCCCAAATTGCTGAACAAACTGAAAGCCATATTGCCAATGCTGACTTGATCTTAGTGGTGACGGGATACACGAGCCACAAGCTTACGGATAAGGCGGTTCAGGCAGCCCAACGAGCAGGTAAGAGTATTGAAATGGTCAATACTACTGGCGTTGTCCGAGTCTTAGAGGCGATCGAATATGGACTGAAGACGAAGCAGTTAGCCAAACACCTGAATCAGTTTTCCAAGCCAGCCTAATCCGCCTATCGACAGAACGTGTCCCTCAATATTCTAGAGATTAAACTCTAGTAGGATATTCCTCGATAGATGCGTTGAGACTGGGCTGTCTGTGAAGCGTCCTTCTCTGGGTGTGCAGGTTGTTTGGGTGAAGAGGGAGGAGAAGTATTTTTTCCCGGACTAATTGGGTAGGTGATTCCACGATAAACCCGTTGATGTTGAGTTAATTGCGGGGAGTTCTTCTCAGCAGGAGTGGGCTGTTTTGCCAGAAAGGGGAGAGATACATCTGCTGGTTGGGCGGTTTGCTCCTTTGAATCTGGTTGCATTGGCGAATGTTGATGGGTTGGAGCAGCTTTGCTCTGGACATTTGAGAACTGAGAGGCTCTTCCTGATGGGGAAGATCTTGAGGAAGATTGAGGCTGATGACCTGGTGTTGCCCCAGAGCGTCGGAACTCTGCCTTGATATCGTTATAGTTCAAGGGGCGAGTACGGCGATATGGTTGGGATGGATTTGCTTGGGTGTTGACCTTCTGCCTTGAAGGGTTCGGAGAGCTTTCTTGCCAAATTGTAAAGCAGGTGTCTTCTTCAACCAGGAAACACATTTGTCCTTGTTTCTGGCAATGTTGAATGCAAATCTGTTTGAATAACTTACCCAGGGAAAGATGCTTATGGAACCGCCGACCTTGTACGACCAGTTCCGTCATAGAACTGTTGTAGGAATTTCCTTGGGACTGTAGCTCTTCAACTGTGATGATGAGCTTTTCAAACGGACTGTTCATTTCTCATCTCCTAGCCCAATGCTTCATGCAGAATACAACGACATTTCCGTCTAAAGCGAGGGAGCTAAGCCTTTGGCATCAACAGGATTACACTGCCCTTGGGTATGAGCGTTGCTAAAGGTCGTTAGTCCCCTCACTCACAAGAAATGTGAACTATTGTTAATAGTTCTATTAATAACTCTATACGTCTCCAGATGGGTTTCTCCGGAGAGTCAATTTAGCGATCGGTGCTTGGGAAACCGTAGCCGACAGTGGAGTGCCACCAAAAACCTGCCATGCTCCATGCCCAGAGGTCTGGCACTTAGTTGTTCTACATCTCTCTCACACTCGGCTGATTGTTTTTAATTTCACCGATCAGTACCGTAGTGGCAACACCAACAAATAACCCGTTTTCCAAAATGCCGGGAATATTATTGAGGGTTTTCTCTAGTTCGGCTGGATTGTCGATCGCACCAAAGGTCACATCCAGGATCATATTGCCTTGATCGGTAATGACTGGCCCATCTTTTTTGACTCCCATCCGCAATTCAGGCTCGCCGCCCAGCTTTTCGAGGGCCTTCATTACGGGTGAAACCGCCATTGGTAGCACCTCGATCGGCAAGGGGAAGGTAGAACCGAGGCGATCGACCAGTTTGGAGCTATCGACTACCACAATGAACTCTTTAGCCAGAGAATCCACAATCTTTTCACGGGTATGGGCCGCTCCACCCCCTTTGATCAAGTTTTTCTGAGGGTCAACTTCGTCTGCACCGTCAATGGCAATATCAATTCTGTCAATTTCATCGAGCGTAGTCAGGGGAATGCCATACTGCTTGGCCAACACCGAAGCCTGAAACGAAGTCGGAACGCCCTTAATATCGGTTAACTCACCCGACTTCAGCCGATCGCCCAAAAACTGAATGGCAAATGCAGTGGTTGAACCCGTACCCAGTCCTACAATAGAGCCAGACTTGACGCGATTTGCCGCTGCCCTGCCCACTTCCTGCTTCATCACTTTTACGGGATCAAGTCCTGCTGTCATTACTGAATCTCCTCTAAATTGACCACTACTTAGCATGACGTAAAGTGGTTCGGATGGGTAGAGGGAGGGAATGGAATGGGTAGGGGCGATTCGCGAATCACCCGTACTAAGGAGTGAGGAGTGATGCTGAATGGGTCATTCAAAACCTGATATTTTCGATTTCCCCCGTAGCGCAGGCATCTTGCCTGCTTTCTCCAAATTACTTTCTCCACACAGGAGTGATTAGATTCATGCCGCATCTTGCCAAGATTTTGATTTACCCAATTAAGTCCTTGAGTGGAATAGAGGTGACGGAGGCTCGGTTATTGGAAGGGGGAGCGTTGGCGCACGATCGCGAGTTTGTCATGGTGGATGAGCAGGGGCGATTTGTTAATGGTAAGCGGACGGCAAAGGTTCATTTGCTGCGATCGACCTATGATTTGGCAAATCGAGGGGTCACGCTGGAGGTGCAAGGAGATACTCAAACCGCTTCATTTCATTTGGATGACGATCGGGCTGCCCTAGAAACCTGGCTGAGTGAATATTTTGGCTACCCAGTCACGCTTCAGCAAAACCTGCACATGGGCTTTCCCGATGACACTGAGGCATCTGGCCCAACGGTGGTTAGTACGACCACCTTAGAGACGATCGCTTCCTGGTTTCCTGACCTCAGCACCGATGAGATTCGCCATCGCTTTCGGGCCAATTTAGAAATTGCTGATGTTCCTGCCTTTTGGGAAGATCAGCTATTTGGGCAAGCCGGAGAACTCGTCCCGTTTCAAATTGGCGATGTCACGCTTTGGGGTAGTCATCCCTGTCAGCGTTGTGTCGTTGTCACAAGGGATCATTTGACTGGAGAGTCATATCAGGGCTTCCAAAAAGCATTTACTACCCAGCGCAAAGCCACCTTACCCTCCTGGGCAAACCCTTCCCGCTTCAACCACTTTTATCGCCTTACCCTGAATACGATCGTCTATCCTTCGGAGGCAGGGAAGGTTTTGCGGGTGGGTAGAGACGTGAATTTTCCCATCTGTGAGGAGTCGGATCGCAGTTCAAGACGGGACGGGCAAGATGCCCATCCCACAGGATAGAGTTATCTCCTAAGTGAAGGGACAGGGTATGCCCCGCTCAATTCCCACCAAAACCTGTCTTACCGAAACATGCTGCTCACTGAACTATCCTCGTGAATTCGCCAGATGGCTTCACCGAGCAGATTGGCCACTGAAAGCACCGTTAGTTGGTCAAACTGCTTCTCTTCAGGCACAGGAATCGTGTTGGTGATAATCACCTCTTCAAACAAGCCCGCAGCGAGGCGTTCAACCGCAGGAGGAGAGAAGACAGCGTGGGTGGCACAGGCATAAACTGCTTTGGCTCCTGTGTCTCGGAGGAGTTTGGCCCCTTCACAGATGGTTCCAGCAGTGTCAATCATGTCATCCACCAAGACAGCCGTTTTACCCTCTACATCGCCGATGACGTTGAGGACTTCAGCAACGTTGTGGGCTTGGCGGCGTTTGTCGATGATGGCAAGAGGGGCATCATTTAGCTTTTTGGCGAAGGCTCTAGCGCGAGCAACCCCCCCAACGTCTGGCGAGACTACCACAATGTCAGTGAGATTCTTACTGAGCAAGTAATCTAGAATCACAGGTGACCCATAAACATGGTCAAAGGGAATGTCAAAATATCCCTGAATCTGAGCCGAGTGTAAGTCCATTGCCAAAATCCGGCTGGCTCCGGCCTGAGTAATCAGGTTTGCCACCAGCTTGGCAGTAATGGATTCTCGTCCAGCAGTTTTGCGATCGGCCCTAGCATAGCCGTAATAGGGAATCACTGCCGTAATCTGGCGTGCCGAAGCCCGACGGCAGGCATCTACCATAATCAACAGTTCCATTAAATGGTCGTTGACCGGATAGCAGCTTGGCTGCATGAGGTAGACATCGCAACCCCGGATGGACTCTTGAATTTGGACATAAATTTCTCCATCAGCAAATCGCTTGCGAACCATTGGGCCCAAATCCATCCCTAGGTAGCGAGCGACTTCTTGAGAGAGCGGTACGTTAGCGGAACCAGAGAATAACCGAAGGCGGCTATTGTCAGGAATATGAGTTAAAGGATGCTGAAGAGGCAGAGTTGCAGAGCGGATCACGACAGTCCCTCGACACTACAGTCACCGAAATCTTAACACCACAGACATAAAAACATCTCTTGTTGTTTTCTCGGATACTAAAAGGCGGGTTAAAGAAAAATAAAAGGGGGTGACTCTTGGATTACTCTCATTAAAAAATGAGGACAATCAAACAGTCCTCATATTATCAATACTCTGAGAAGCTTAACATTTGAAAATATCTCTACACACATCAATATCTACTGATGAATGATTGATCAACGATAGATGATTCACTTTGCAAGGATGAGTAGATATACTTATCAAATGCATTCATTAAGATAAGGGGGTCGCACAAAGACGTTTGTACCGTACTTTATACGAATCCCCTTGTTTCAAGCTTGGTTTTATCAACAAGTTGTTGCTCAAAATTCGAGTTCCAACTTTAGAGGTCGCCACCGCGAAAGGCCAACACGAAGATAACAGCTGGCCCCGCAACCACGATCAAAGCCAGCATTGTAAGCTGTGCAATCACTTCCCAGTTAATGCCGCCAACTAAACCTGTCAGAAAATCCATTTTTCCTCCCAAATAGCCCAATTCTTACTAAGCGTTGTTAAGGGTTGTATCGACAATTGATGTCTGACTCATATTTTACCTGCAAGCGGTTCGTGGTTTTCAGGTGTTATTACAGGAATTTGTGGGGGGAAAGCAAGAGATGCAAAATTTTGCGTCTGTACGGAAGGGAAGAATCCAAAATCCAAAATCTAAAATCCAAAATCGGCTGGAGCGTTTATGGGAACTTGGCAGTGTACGAAATGTGGAGCGTGTTGTCATCTTGATCCGATCGATCGTCCTGATTTAGATCAATATCTGGAGCCGGAAGAGTTGGCACTTTACCTGAGTTTAGTGGGTGAAGATGGTTGGTGCATTCACTATGACCAGGAGACGCGGGAATGTCAGATTTATGAGACTCGTCCGCGATTTTGCCGGGTTGAGGCAGAGGTATTTCACGATCTCTATGGGGTTGAGCCGCCGGAGCTAAATGACTTTGCGATCGAGTGCTGTCGGCAGCAAATTGAAGGGGTGTATGGCGATCGAAGTTTGGAAATGCTGCGGTTCGATCGGGAGGTGGGAGAAATTCGGGAAGGGTAGAGAGTAGAGAGACGCGACAATGGCTTGCCTTTCTGAGGGAAGTTGGCGAAAATGAAAAGAATGTGAAAAGTGGAGTTGTATCAATTTGGTCTCAGTGAAATCTTCCATCTCCTTCGTAACGCCACCCTCGGAACCCTCTACGTTTGCCAACTGTCCTTCACCAGAAGCGGAATCCTCCATTGAAGCCCCGCCTGAGCGACAGTCCGAAAATTCCTCTCAAGAGTTGCCGTCTGAATCGCCGCCTGAAGTGAGTTTGGCCAAAGAGCTTCAAATTTTCTTCTCTACTTTCATCACAATCTTTTTGGCAGAATTGGGCGATAAAACTCAGGTGACAACGCTGCTCATGAGTGCGGAATCTCATGCCCCCTGGGTCGTGTTTGCTGGGGCAGGAGCGGCATTAGTGGCAACGAGTTTACTCGGAGTTTTAGTGGGGCACTGGTTGTCGAAGCGGGTATCTCAACGCACTTTAGAGGTTGCAGCCGCAATGATGCTGTTAACAGTGTCGCTGCTGTTGGTTTGGGATGTGGTACAGGCTTAGGGATTGAGGGAGAACGAATGGATTGGCATTTATTGGGATTGAGTTTTGCGACAGTGTTTTTGTCGGAACTGGGGGACAAAAGCCAGTTAGCGGCGATCGCCCTGAGCGGCAGTGGCAAGTCTCTCCGAGCGATTTTTCTAGGAGCTTCGGCTGCGTTGCTATTGGCCAGCTTTTTGGGGGTTATTTTAGGCGAAGGAGCTTCTCAGCTATTGCCAACGGAATGGGTAAAGACGATCGCGGCGATCGGGTTTGCCGGAATTGCAATTAAGCTGCTGTGGTTTGGAGAACAGGAAGCAGAATCAGAACAAACTTAAAACCAAACTTAAAACCAGACTTAAAACAAACTGAGCTGTTCTGGCTGGTCGATCGTATTCCAGGGCAGGGGCGGAACGGAAACCTGTTGCTGGTCTAGCATTTGCTGGAAAGAACGGGCGTTGATTGGGGAATACCGCTCGACGGGGCAATGCACAAAGAAATAGACTTGCGTTCCTTGATGCAGCCATTGATTTACTAAGCCAGCCCATTCCTTCAGGTAAGGCTGATTGAAGTTTGGGTCAGGGTGGCTGATGTAGCGGATCAGGGTGAACGGTGCAGTGACGATCGGCTGTAGCGGAATCTGGGGCTTGCGGCGTTCGGAATAAAGTTGGGGGTCATCAGGGCATTCATAAATCGGGCGGGTGTCGAGCAGGACACGTCCAATGCTGAGGTCAGATAGGCGATCGGTGAGTTGACTGGCATAGGGTTCTTGAAACCAGTCGGGATGGCGGACTTCCAGGGCTAAAGGAAATTCACTGTGGGGAAAAGCCTGGAGAAAGTGGGTCAGATCACCGATTTGGGCAGGACTGTAGCTGGGAGGCAGTTGGGCAAAGCAGGGGCCAAGCCGATCGCCCAGTCCAGCAATTTGCTTGAGGAAAGCCAGCGTTTCTGGAATGACGGGGGTGAGGAGTCCGGCGTGGGTAATGCTGCGGGGCAATTTGAGGCAGAACTGAAATCCTTCAGGCGTTTCGGTTGCCCAACGGTGAATGGTGTCCGCATCGGGGATGGAATAAAAAGTGGTGTTGCCCTCTACCGTAGTGAAGCGGCGGCTGTAGAGAGACAGAAAATCCTTTGCTTGGCTGCCTGCCGGAAATAAGCTGCCTATCCACTCCTTGTATGCCCAAACTGCACAGCCCAGTCGAAAATTAAAGTTCATGCTTCAATCTTATAGCCCAACCACTTGTCTGAAGCGGATGGCTCGATCGGAGACTGCTCAACCGTAGATGGCTCAGCCGCAGGGGACTTGTGCTGGATGGGAAGCTCAATCCAAAATTCGGTGCCTTCTCCTGGCTGGGAATAGCATTCTAACGAGCCATTGTGTCGCTCCACAATAATTTGCTGGCTAATAGACAGACCCAACCCCGTGCCCTTACCAGCGGGTTTAGTGGTAAAAAATGGCTCAAATAGCTTGGCTTGAATCGCTTCTGGAATGCCCAAGGCATTATCGGCAATCCGGATGATCACGCGGGAACTGTTGGTTTGAGAATCGGGAATTAGCCCGGTGCGGATGGTAATTTGGGGGAATTGTTCGCCTGTTCCCAGCCGATCGCCCACTTCTGCGGCTTCCTCTAGGGCATCAATCGCATTGCTGAGGATATTCATAAAGACTTGGTTTAGCTGGCTAGCGTAGCACTCCACCGGCGGCAGTTCACCATATTCTTTGACAATTTTGATGCCAGCAGCATTCGATCGCGACTTAAAGCGGTGTTGCAAAATCAGCAAGGTATTGTCCAGCCCTTCATGGATGTCTACCGGCTTCATGCCCGCCTCATCTAGCCGCGAGAAGTTCCGCAATGACAGCACAATCTGCCGAATGCGATCGGCTCCTAACTGCATTGAGGCTAGAATTTTAGGAAAATCCGCCATCAAAAATTCCAAATCCAGCTCTTCCATGCGTTCAGCTAATTCAGGGCTGCGCGAGGAATGTTCCTGCTGAAAGAGGGTCAACACTTCCAGTAAATCCTGGGCGTACTGGCTGGCGTGGGACAAATTGCCGTAGATGAAGTTAACCGGATTATTGATTTCATGGGCAATTCCAGCAACAAGCTGCCCCAAACTCGACATTTTTTCGCTTTGAATCAGTTGGGTGCGGCTGCGCTTTAGGTCTTCTACAGTCTGAGCCAGAACCTCTGCTTGGCGTTGCGTTTGGGCTAAAAGCTCTGCCTGCTGAATGGCAACGGCCAAATGGTCAGCAATTTGTTCAACAAACTGAATTTCGTCAGGCTGCCACTCGCGAGGAGCCGAACATTGGTGAATGCAAAGCAGCCCCCATAAACGGTTCTCTGGACGGAGAGGAACCACCAAATTGGCGCGAATTTGAAATCGCCGCAGGATGTCAACATGGCAATCACGCAGCCCAGCTTGATGGATATCTGAGATCGCCTGAATGCGTCCAGCCTGGTAGTGAACGGCATACTGTTCGCCAAAGCAATGATCATGCACTCTGGCATTTAATGCAGAATGAAATCCGGGCAGCACATCTTCTGAAACAAACTCGCCATCATCCCAATTAGAGTCTGGGTAAAAGCGAAACAGTCCCACGCGATCGGCATTCAGGAGTTGGCGCACTTCTGTGGCGGTCGTTTGAAAGAGCGAATCGAGATCAAGGGAGGCTCGAATGTTGGTAATAACCCTCAGGAGTGCTTGCTGGCGATGATTCTCTAAGCTTTGCTCTGCGGTCATAGGAACCTGATTTGCGTTCACCAGGATTTGCTTCATCCGTTCAAAGGCTGACTCATCGCGGCAACAGTCTCTCAGTCGATCCAGATTATCAAAATTCATAAACAATCCAAGACGGTTGAGGGGTTAACCAGAAAGGGGGCTTTAACGATAAACGCTACAACTCTAATTTTTTGGAATAAATTGAGTGTGTGTAAATAATTGGTAAGGCCCTCAGTAAATTTGGGGGCTAATTAATGTAAGTTAAAGAATGCTCTAATGCACATTTTAGAATTTTAGCTTTGGGTTTGGCATCACAAAGTGCCTGTTAAATGTGCGTTTCAGCATTTTAGCTAGCGGAGTTCTGCCGTGAATTGTGGATGAGTAGATCTGAACAGGTGACTTTAACGTTTAAGTATGACAAATTAGTTGCAGTCGGGAAATGAGTTAAAACCCGTAAGTCTTCATCATCTATAAACACAAAGCGATCCGTAGAAATAGGGAAAGCCCCTTGGTAATTCAGGGCTAAATCTCGTTAAAAACACGGAGAAGCCGATCGGCTAACAGGGTATAGCGATGTTGGTCTTTGATTTGCTTCACCGCAAAACCGATCGCCCTTTGGGGCCCCACTAAAATAGCCAATTTGCGGGCGCGGGTCAGTCCGGTGTAAATCAAATTTCGCGAAAGCAAAAGGTAGTGCTGCATATAAACCGGAATGAGCACAACGGGATACTCGCTGCCCTGGGATTTGTGTATCGTTACGGCCCATGCCAGAGCAATTTCATTGAGATCAGCGTAGTCATAAGTGACAAACCGTTCCGCAAATTTCACCGTCACCGCCTGCTCATCTAAATCCATTTCTGCAATGACACCAAGATCTCCATTGAAAACTTCACGGTTGTAATCGTTTACTTTCTGAATGATGCGATCGCCCACCCGCAAGGTCATGCCACCCCGTGTTAGTTCGGCTTTGTGGGCTGCTGGCGGATTCACCAACTGTTGTAAAACTTGATTCAAATTCCGAGTTCCGGTTTCACTGCGGGTCATGGGGCAAAGGATTTGCACATCTTCTGCCGGATTAAAGCCCAAACTGGGAATTAAATCGGCCACCAGATCGCGAATTGCCTGGACTCCATGGGCCGGTTCTGGGGCAGCGAGCCAGAGGCAGTCGGTTTGGGGTTGGTTGCTAACGGCTTCTAAGTTAGGAAAGTGTCCCTGGTTAATCCGGTGGGCATTGCTAACAATTTGGCTGGTTTGGGCTTGGCGAAAGACTTCCGTGAGGCGCACCACCGGAATTTGGGCAGAGGCAATCAGATCAGCCAGTACATTGCCCGGCCCCACACTCGGCAACTGATCAATATCGCCCACCAGCAGCAGTTGTGAGTCAGGCGAAATGGCTTTGACCAGGGAATTTGCCAGAAACAAATCCAGCATGGAAGCTTCATCCACAATCACCGCATCCGCTTCGATCGGGTTTTGTCCATCTCGCTTGAATGCCATGGTGCTGGGGTCAAATTCCAGCAGGCGATGAATGGTTTTGGCTTCTCGTCCGGTCATTTCGCTGAGGCGTTGGGCGGCGCGGCCGGTGGGTGAGGCAAGGGCGATCGTTTTTCCCATGGCCTTCCAGAGGGCAACGATCGTTTTAGTGGTGAAGGTTTTTCCCGTTCCGGGGCCGCCCGTTAAAATCATTACTCGCTGACTGGCAGCCATTTCCACCGCCGATCGCTGTTGGGCGGAAAGTTGAAGTCCGGTCTTTTCAGTAAAGCGATCGATCCAGCGTTGCACACGAGGCAAATCCACAGACAGGTCTTGAATGAGCAAACGGCCGAGGCGATCGGCAAGTCCCTGTTCGGCTCCGTAAAAGGGTGGCGAGTAGCAAATAATGTCTTTAGGGCTTTCTGTCAGGGAATTTGTGAGATCTGGAGTTGTGAGATCTGGATTAATTGGAGGTAGATTGGTTAACGTCGGAGGGGTTGGGTTTGAAATCGATCGCTCTTGCAGTACCAGTTGTCCGTCGGCAGCCATTTGCAACGTCAAGGCAAGAATTTCTTCTGGATTTGGGGTATGGTCAGCCACAGCCAGCCGCTTTACCACCCGATCGACCAGTTCAGGCTGGGGGAGAAAACAGTGCCCCTCTTCTGAGGCTTCAGTCAAAACGTGCAAAATACCGCTGCGGTAGCGAAATTCTGACCCTGGAGGAATGCCCAAACTCCGAGCAATGGCATCTGCCGTAACAAAGCCAATGCCGTAGACATCGGTTGCTAATTGATACGGATTACTCGTAACAACATCGATCGCCTCATCGCCATACTGCTTGTAGATTTTGACGGCATAGGTCGTAGAAACGCCATGGCCTTGCAAAAACAGCATCACTTCCTTAATCGCTTTCTGCTCCGCCCATGCCTGCTGAATCATCTTCACCCGTTTGGCCGCAATGCCAGGGACTTCGCTCAGCCGCTCAATCTGATTTTCAATAATCTCCAGGGTTTCCAAGCCAAAATGCGCCACAATCCGTCTGGCGGTGACAGGGCCGACCCCCTTAATGAGTCCGCTTCCTAGATATTTTTCCAGTCCCGTTAAGGTGGCAGGCTTGGTTTCCCGATATTTCACCACCTGAAACTGCTGCCCATATTTAGGATGATCGCGCCACGTCCCTTCTAGATGCAACGTCTGCCCGGCCTGGATGTTGGCAAAATTGCCGACGATCGTAATTAGTTCGCTGGTGCGGGGAGCTTTGAGGCGAGCCACCGTATAGCCAGATTCCTCAGAATGATAGGTGAGCCGTTCGATTACACCCTGAAGGTCTTCAATGGGCGTAGATGAAGCAGCGGAATTATAGCGACTGGGTTGATCTGACACGACAGTACGCAGGGATGAGAATTGCAATAGTTCCAGTGTGCCAAGAAGTGGGGGCTTCGGAAAAATCTTATGTTCAAGTTTAAAACTTGCCCCTGATTCGGGAACCTTTGCTAAATTTGCTAAAGTCCAACATGATGAGTTCTAACGTCAGACCCTTCACCAAACCCTTGAAATTTCGTCTTGCGTTAGTTTGATTTGAACTGTTTAGTTTGAACTGTTTTTACTCTTTGTACTTCTTAAAGAACCCATTCGCCAAGGCAAACTCATGCTAAAGCCGGAACCCACACAACAGCAGCCCTCCCGATCGCCCCTCTCCACAGCAGAAGCTCCTAGAAGACGGTGGTTGCCTCGTTCTAAACGGGCATGGGCGTTTGCCGGAATGGGGTTGGGTGGCCTCGTTTTGGGCGGTGCAACGGCGGCTGTTTTGCTAACGGGCCCCCTTCGGATACCGTTTTTACCAGGAACGGATTCAGAATCAGGTTTAACGGATAACTTAAACGAAGAAACCTCAGCCCTAGCGTTGGCTGCCTTGTCACCAGGACAGCGATCGGCTCAGCTAGAAGCCATTGCTCAGGGGGCACCATCCCTTGATCGAAATCGGGCCCGCTATCTGTTGGCGGTTGACCTGATTGAGCAAGACCGGGGCGGCAGTGCGTTACCCTGGCTGGAAGGTTTGGAGAATGACTATCCAGAACTAGCGGCATCTATTCTGACCCGACGGGCCCAAGCCTATGCGGCAACCGGAAATGCTGCCCAAGCCGAGGAAACCTGGAAAGCGGTGGTTGAGCAATATGGTGAGCAACCCATCGCGGCAGAAGCTCTGTTTCACCTGGGGCGATCGAACCCGCAATATCAAGATCAACTCCTTGCCCAGTTTCCGGCCCATCCTCGCAGTGTCGAAGTTGCCTTAACACGGCTTCAGCAAAACCCTAACCAGCCCAACTTGATGCTGTTATTGGCAAGGCATGGACATTATTTATCTGATATTGGCTCCGTTCTCGATCGCCTTAGAACCGAATTTGCCGGACAGCTCACCCCAAGTGACTGGGAAGCGATCGCCTTTGCCTACTGGGAAATTCAACGCTATGGCAGTGCGGCCGAAGCCTACACCAGAGCCGAACCAACTGCCCTGAATTTGTATCGAACGGCACGAGGAGCGCAGTTAGATCAGCGGGGTAGAGTTGCCAGAGAGCGATATCAAGCTTTGATGCAAGCCTTTCCAGAGGAAGAAGAGTCTGGGTTAACACTGTTGCGGTTGGCGGAATTAGCAGAAACCTCGGCTCAAGCCATCCCATTTTTAGACCGGGCGATCGAACAGTTTCCTGAACGGGCGGCAGAAGCCCTCAAAGCCAAGGCAGATGCCTTTTTACAACTGAATAGCCCTGATACAGCCCTGATCATTCAACAGCAAGTATTGACCGAGTACAGCAACTCTGAGGCGGCGGCAGAACTGCGTTGGCAGCAGGTCGAACAGCATGTTCGGGCAAATAACCTCCAGTCGGCATGGGAGTGGGCGTGGCAGTTGGTGGAGGAAAATCCAGACCATGAAAACGCTCCTAGAGCCGGTTTCTGGGTGGGTAAGTGGGCTTCACAGCTAGAAAAACCGGATGATGCGCGGCAGGCGTTTGAATACGTTTTAGCGGAATATCCTGAGTCTTATTATGCGTGGCGATCGGCAACGTTTTTGGGCTGGGATGTGGGCAACTTTGGCACCGTGCGGGACAAGCTACCCGATGTGGCAAAACCGGGAACCCAGCCGGACGTGTTGGCCGGTTCAAATACGTTGCGCGAACTTCACCGTTTAGGCCAGAGCCGCGATGCCTGGAGCCTGTGGCAAGTGGAATTTACAAACCGGGTTGAGCCGACGGTGGCAGAACAATACACGGACGGGCTGATGCGATTGGGGGTAAACGACAATTTAGACGGGATTTTCATGTTGGCAAGCCTGGATTTTCGCGATCGACCGGAAGAGATGGAGGAAGTGGCGCAGCTTCAACAGCAGGCAGGCTATTGGCAGGCTCTTTACCCCTTTCCCTATGCGGAGTCGATCGAGCAATGGTCGCAGCAAAGACAGCTTAACCCGATGCTGGTAATGGCTCTGATTCGTCAGGAGTCGCGGTTTGAACCCAAAATTCGATCGGTTGTGGGGGCAACGGGTTTAATGCAGGTGATGCCAGAAACCGCAGATTGGGTGGCTAATCAAATTAGCTTGCCGCAATACAACCTGGAAGACCCCAACGACAACATTAATTTAGGAACCTGGTATCTAGACTATACCCACCGAGAGTATGCGAATAATTCGTTGTTTGCTGTTGCCAGCTACAACGCCGGTCCCGGTAGCGTAGCAGATTGGATCGGACGATTTGACTATAGCGATCCCGATCAATTTATTGAGCAGATTCCTTTTAATGAAACCAAAGGATACGTAAAGGCCGTTTTTGAAAATTACTGGAATTATTTGCGGTTGTACAACCCTGAACTTTCTCAACAGTTAGCCAATCATTCTCAAACTCATTCTAAAATTGCTAGCTCAAGACGGTAAGGGTTCTGCCTCAAAAGAAGTAGAAGGGGGTCTGTCTTTGAGAAGATGATGTAAACAAGCGATCTTGATACGGTAAATACAGTTGAATTTACCTCTTAACCCATTCAAGGAGGATATAGAATCCATGAGTATTGAAGATCGCATGAAAGCAACGGCTAAAAATATTGAAGGTAAGATTCAGGAAGCGGCTGGTGAAATTACTGGCGATCCCAAGGATAAGTCTGAAGGTCGGGCAAAGCAGGCCGAAGCGAAAGTTCGCCACTCTGTGGAAAACGTTAAGGATGATGTGAAGCGGGCGATCGACTAATCCCTGAATCGTACCTGTGAATTGTGCATCACCAAATCAGTGAATGAATATGGGGTGGGTTTTAACTCACCCTCTTTCGTTGTGAACCGAACAGCATGAACTGGACTAGGAAGAAATTTAGCCCAGCGCAGACCTACAAAAAGAGCAGCAAACTACATTGGTAAGCGAACTGTAAACAGACTCCCTTTACCCAATTCCGACTCAGCCTGAATCGTTCCTCCATGGCCTTCAACAATACACCGAGAGAGATAAAGACCTAACCCACTGTCAGCCCGCTTGTGTTTCCCTTTACGGAATCGCTTAAACAAATTTGCTTTATCTTCTTGAGAGATGCCTGAACCTGTATCTTCAACTTCCAGAACCATCCAGGACATTGGCTTTGCCCCCACCTGAGAGACATAGTTCTCTGAATGTTCATAGATCCGAACATGAATCGTTCCGGTATCCGTAAACTTCAGGGCATTGCCAATTAAATTCATCAATACTCGCCTGAGTTCTAGTCGATCGCCCAACACAACTGCTTCTTTTTTCCCAGAAGAATTCGGCTCTAATTTTGTCACCAATTGCAAATCAATTCCTTTTTCCTGGGCTAGAGGCTGCAACTCTTGAAAGATTTCATGGGCAATTTCATGTAAATCGCAGGGAGCAAACGTTAGCTTTTTTTGGCCGGCTTCATGGCGGTAGACCTCTAACAACGTATTGACCATTTGTAAGAGGTTGTGGTTGCTGCGAATCATTGCCTCGATCGCCTCTTTCATATCTAGCGAAATTGGACAAAATGTTTCATCTTGAAACAAATGCAGCATGCGATCGGCCGCGACCAATGGCGTTCTTAAATCGTGCGTTAGCCGAGACACAAAATCTTCTCGTTGGCGAGCCATTGCTTCCCGCTCATCAATACTATGCTTCAAGCGAAGGAGCGATCGAACTCGCGCTAATAGTTCATCCGTGTCGAATGGTTTGCGAATAAAATCGTCTGCTCCTGCATCCAGTCCTTCGACGACGCTAGACTGCTCATGGGCCGTGATCAGTAGAATCGGGATGTAGGGTAAAGTAGGGTTTTGTCGAATTCGCCGCGTCACCTCATAGCCATCCATTCCAGGCATCATGATGTCGAGTAGAATCAAGTCGGGTGGCGACTTTTTGATTTCAGCTAGGGCCTCAGTGCCGTCCTTTGACAGATTAACCTCGTAGCCCTCATCCCCCAAAATTGCCTCAATCAGGAATAAGTTATCTGGTGTGTCATCGACAGCGAGAACACGACTAGTCCTAGTCATTTGGGCGTGAGGCATGGTTTGTAAACTACTATTTCTATGGACTACAGCAAATGCGTTTTATCCTTTTATCTGCCGAATGCAGGATAAGAGGAGACTTTGAAGAAGATATTATTTGTCTATGTTAATATTTTATTCATATTTACCATCTCCCCCATAAGGTAGATTGCCTTTTTATTCTTTGCAAAGTTAAGCGGAACAATCAACCGACATAAAATAGTTATTCTAATAATATAAGTCTAAATAATCGCAAGGATTTGGTCAGCTTAAGGCTTATACCAACGGTTCAGCTTACTTCAGAAGAATCATTTACGTTCAGGTTAAACAGGGTTTCTGAAGCCATTGGAGGGCAGGGAAATGCGAGTTGGCGAGGGAGATCAACGCGAAAGGTAGAACCTTTACCCACTTGGCTTTCAACCGAAATTTTACCCTGCATCATCTGTACCAATGAATCTGTAATTGCTAATCCTAATCCTGTTCCGGGATGCTTACGAGTTGTTGTTTGATCAACCTGCCGGAAGGGTTCAAAAATTTGCTTAAGCTGCTCTTGGGCAATCCCAATCCCAGTATCTCGAACGATGATAGTAATCCGATCGGAAGAGAACAGGCTAACATTTACCCAAACGCCCCCCGCTTCTGTAAATTTGATTGCGTTAGAAAGCAAATTCACTAACACTTGGCGAAGACGGCTAGGGTCATTCACTACCTGCACATCGGGCGGTTCAACTTTGACCTGAAGCGACAAATGCTTTTCATCCGCAAGCGATCGTAGCTCCTCGACTGTCGCATTGACAATATGGTTCAAGTTGAATGGTTCCGGCTTAAGTTCTAACCGACCCGCCTCAATTTTGGAGAGGTCTAAAATATCATTTAAAAGCTCTAATAGATGTTTACCATTATTAAGAATGCGCTCTACCATATCCATTTGGCTTGTGGTTAAAGTTCCTTTACTGCGCCGTAATAGCAGTTGAGAAAACCCAATAATGGCATTTAAAGGCGTTCGCAATTCATGGGACATCGTAGCTAAAAATTGAGACTTAAGCTGTGAAGCTTCGATTAACTTTAGGTTTTGCAGTTGAATTTGCTGACGCTGTAGTTCTAACTCCCGATTTTGGCGTTTTAATAGTTCATTACTTTCTCGAAGCTGTTGATTTGCCACGACTACTTTCATTTCAGCCCGGTAAACCCGAATGGCATTTCGTAACACCTGCTCCAATCGTTCTGGCGTGATTCTAGACTTAGAAAGATAATCTGTAGCTCCTGCCTTCATTAACTCAACTGCAATTTGTTCATCCCCCTGACCCGTTAGCACAACGAGCGGCACCAACAATCCAAGCTGTCTTGCATCACGTACCAGAATTAACCCGTCCTGATCAGGCAGTTGATAGTCTAAAAATACACAATCAAATGGGTTGGTTTTCAGCAGTGCGATCGCCTCTGCATAATTCACTGCTTCAGAAAGTTCCATTGGCAGACTTGCCTTCTTTAAGGCCCGTCGTACCGCCATGCGATCGACTTCATCATCATCAACAACGAGAACCCGTAGCGTTTCTTCCATAAGTAGGTTCAAAGAATCAGGAGTGCTTCAATCCTATCGTTAACCTTAAATTCATCAGGTCACCACTCCGACATAGAATTCAGGCAATAAAGGCAAGGTGAGCCACCCGCTACAGATAATTGCTCACGGAAGATCCACCTACTCATGAGCGAGGATATGCGGGAATGACTGCTCAACCCCTATATCTAACGTTAGATCTTTCTGGGAAATTATTAATTAATTCTTAAGCCAAAAGGAGGATGCATGATTTTATCAATCCTCTACCTCTAGAGAGGGATTTTACAGAAATATGAAAATACACCATTGGATGAATGCTCTCAAACTGTACTAGCAGATAGCTTTGAAACTAGTGTACAACTTATTATTCAAGAAGCTGAAAAATGCACTGCTATCATCAACCCTGGAGGTTGCTTACCGAGACAGCTTACCAACAATTGCTCACTCACACGATCGTCTAATCGTTTGAAGGATGCCATTGGTGAAAGCTTATACGAGGAGAAGATTTCCAGCTTGCTGATAGCGGTCTATTTTTCAGGGAGGCAACTTGTATGACGACATCAATTCCAACACGCGGACAGTTAGAAAGAACACTTTCACAGAGAATTCAGGCACTCTATCGGGAACAGCTTGGACACCGACCCGGAAAAGTGACATGCCAGTTCTTTGGTGAACAGTTGGCCATTGTGATCGAAGATTCCATTACTCAACCAGAGCAAGTACTCGCGAACGAAGGACAAAGCAGCTTAGCCCAAGAAGTTCGCAGTGAGTTAGACAGTGCCCTTCAACCACAGCTCAAAACCTTGATTGAAGAAATTGTCGGAGTTGGTGTTGTCGATCTACTCAGTGACGCAACGCTGGAAAGCGGCCGAACTGGAATGATTGTCGTTTTGGATAATCCGCCAGAGGTTCGTAGCTCAAATTCTAAAAAGCCTCAGACTGCTTCTATGTCTGTTCAAGATGGTAATGAATAGCAACACTACCCTTTAAATCAACAATTTATTTCAACAAATTGCTACAACTTGATAACTCTGAAGCACATCCCCATGAATCGATGAATTCCCTCTCGAATAATGAGCTATCCCATTGAACTACGCCAGCAGCTAACGCACCCTTTGCAGGAAAAGCTTCAAGCTCTCTACCAAACCCAGCTTGGACATCAGCCCAGCAAAATTACCTGCCAATTATTTGATAAAACGCTGGCAATTGTTATCAAAGATCCTGTAACTCAACTGGAGAAGCTTCTCCTTGCCAACGGACAGCAAGATTTGGCTCAACGAGTCCGCACCAGCCTGGAGAAGCTACTACGCCCACAGCTCAAGTCTATGATTGAGCAGGTTGTTCATGTAGATGTTGTGGATTTAATGGTAGATACGCATCTGCACACAAACCATACAAGCATCATTGCAGTTTTCGCAGATGCACCGCAGTTTCCTACACCGAATGGCTCTTCGCCCAACCGGGTTGAACCGTTCCCGTCTCCAAATGCCGCTTTTAACGGAGATGACGACGAATAGCTGCTTCCAAATCATCTAGCATATACGGCTTGCTAACGTAATCGACGAAACCAGCCAGGAGCAGATTTTCTCGATCTTCTAGCTTGGCAAGGGCCGTTACTGCAATCACCGGGATGTCCCTGGTTGCTTCGTCCTGCTTCAGGTGCTGAACAAGCTGAATACCATCAACATTCGGCAACAAAATATCCATCAAAATTAGATCGGGCTTACACTCTTTTGCAGTGTGTAACGCATTACGACTGTCTTCTTGTCCCACAAAGCGGCAACCAAATGACTCCAGCGCATAGCGAATGAGCAGGAGATTATCGTCGTCATCTTCGACAACTAGAATGAGCGGATGCGTGGTAGCGGGCTGGTGTACACAGCAAGAATCAGATTGGTGTACCAAGTAAGGCAATGGGAGTGCCGAGTCCATGTGCCTCAGAACCTCCATATTACAATGCTGTTCGGTGAATTGAGACGGACGAGGCACTCTTGAAGCGGTCGAAGCGCTAGGAACAGACTGGCTCGTATCTTGTTGGCTCCAGGTTGTTCAAATCTGCCCGCGAAACAAAGAGAGGAAGAATGAAGCAAGCTGGATAAGGACAAGCGATTCGCCAATTATACAGAAAAGGGGCGAGAAATTAATATTAGTTTAATAATTGTGAACAACTCCCAGTTTACCGGATTTTCAGCGAAGTGCAAGTTCAACTGAGCATTGTCCGTCGATCGCAGAATCGCTCTTAATAAAGATGCAGACCATGACTCAATTTTTTTCTTAAATTTCATTTTCAGTCCGTTGGGCAGTCAATCAGGTTAGCATCGGTACGAAGGGGGTAAAGCCCCTTGTGATTGCGAAGGAACGTTACATGCCGACGTGGAAACTTTCAACAGAATTTAGCTTTGATGCGGCTCACTTTATTCGAGATTATGACGGGCCCTGCGGACGAATGCATGGTCACACCTACAAAGTGCGAATTGAAGCCACGGCTCACCAGCTTCATGGCTCGGCTTACTGTCCACATCCGGTGATGGTGACAGACTTTAGGACGCTGCGTTGGGCAAAGCAGGATGCGCTGAAAGGTGGGTTAGACCACTGCGTTTTAAATGAGGTTTTGCCTGAAGGCTATGAAACAACGGCAGAAATGATCGCGCAATATATTTATGAAAAGACCAAGAAGCAGGTTCCAGAGGGTGTGAGGCTGAAGGTGGCTGTGTCAGAAACGCCAAATTCTTGGGTGGAATATACAGATGACTAGAATTCGATGACTAGAATTAGCAACTCAGTAGCAAAAAATGCAGTGGGCTTAAACCAAAGTGAGCCAAGTTTGCCGATCGTGGAAACGTTTCATTCGGTGCAGGGGGAAGGAGCCTGGACGGGAACCAGTGCTTTTTTCATTCGGCTGGCTGGCTGTGATGTGGGTTGCCCCTGGTGTGACACGAAGGAATCCTGGAATGTGCGTCGTCATGCCGATCGATCGATCGCAGATTTGGTTTCGGAGGCGGTTCAGGTGCAGCCTGCGATCGTGGTGATTACGGGAGGTGAGCCGCTCATGCATGATTTAACTGATCTCACTCGATCGCTTCATACTGCAAAGCTCAGAGTTCATTTAGAAACATCAGGTGCATATCCCCTCAGCGGCACGTTTGACTGGATCACGGTTTCCCCCAAGCGGCACAAACCACCCCAGCCAAGCATTTATAATCATGCCAACGAGCTAAAAATTGTCGTGGCTGAAGCACTTGATTTGGAATGGGCCGAACAACAGGCAGTTTATGTTTCTCCTGATACCCTCAAACTGCTGCAACCGGAATGGAACACCCCTGACAGCACAGCTTTAGTGTTTGACTATGTGCTGCGGCATCCGGCTTGGCGTGTGAGTTTGCAAACCCACAAGTTTTTGGGAGTGCGATAAGGTGATGAATTCTGGCAGCCCAAATTCTGGCGGCGTAAATCCTGGTGGCGTAAATCCTGGCAGCCCAAATTCTAAAGGGAAAAATGCAAAAGCGGTGGTGCTGCTTTCGGGTGGGTTAGATTCGGCAACGGCAGCGGCCCAAGCGATCGCCGATGGCTATGATCTGATTGCGCTTTCCTTTCGCTATGGACAACGCCATGAACGAGAACTGCAAGCGGCCCAGCAAGTGGCTCAGCACCTTGGGATTGCAGAACACCACACCATTGCAGTGAACTTGGCGCAGTGGGGCGGCTCCACCTTAACGGAGGACTCCGGAGAGATTCCGCTGGATGGGGTTAAGCCAAACCAGATTCCATCAACCTATGTGCCAGGACGGAATACGGTGTTTATTGCGATCGCCCTGTCGTTGGCTGAAGCAAAACAGGCAGAAGCGATTTATTTGGGCATTAATGCAGTGGATTACTCTGGCTATCCCGATTGTCGCCCGGAATACCTGGAAGCGTTTCAGCATTTGGCTTCTCTTTCGTCTAAGGCGGGGCTAAACGGGCAGGCTCCGGTGTTAGTGGCTCCGTTGGTAACGGATTCTAAAGTGGATATTGTGCATCGGGCGTTGCGGTTGAATGTGCCGATTCCCTTAACCTGGTCGTGCTATCAGGGGCAGGCTGAACCGTGTGGATTATGTGATTCTTGCCGAATTCGCGATCGGGCTTTGATTGAAGCGGGTAAACCTGAATGGGCGACCTCTATCGGACGAGACTTATATTTTCGTGAAACGCAATACACAACTTAATGATTTGCCTGATCCCGATCGCTTCACCCGTGATCCCGCTATTCCCTACAATGAACCAAGAGCGTTTTTTGATTCCGACTTAATCTCTACTTGGTTCCTATCGATATGTCCACAACTGTTGCTGATATTATGACCCGCGACCCGATCGTGGTGTCTCCGGAAACTCCTCTGAATGAAGCGATCAAAATTTTGGCAGAGCAGCGCATCAGTGGTCTACCTGTTGTTGATGCCGAGGGTAAGCTGGCTGGGGTAATTTCAGAAACAGATCTGATGTGGCGGGAAACGGGGATCACTCCACCTGCCTATCTGATGATTCTTGACAGCGTGATTTATCTGGAAAACCCTGCTAAATACGATCGTGACTTACATAAAGCTTTGGGGCAAACCGTTGGGGAGGTAATGACGAAAAAAGACATTGTGACAATCACGCCGGATAAGTCTGTTCGGAATGCAGCCCAACTGATGAACGAACGCAAAGTTCATCGCCTGATTGTGGTGGATGCAGCAAAACAGGTGATTGGTGTCTTAACTCGTGGTGATGTGGTTCGCTTTATGGCTGCGAATCAAGAATGAAATTGCTTTCTGCCTCAAAAAATCCATTCAAAATAATCATTCAACTGTTGTAGAAGACGAGATAACGAAAATGAGTATTACGCCTGAATCGGTTCAAGAATTACTCAGTTCAGATGATTTTGGTCAACGTCTGAGTGCTGTTAACCAACTGCGGCAACTTGATCCTAAAATTGCGTTTGAAATGATTCAGTCGGCGATCGTCGATCCGAGTGTTCGAGTGCGCTATGCTGCGGTCAGCCAAATGTCTACCCTGGGGCAGCAGAACCCAACTTTAGCCCTGGAATTATTACGGCGAAGCTTATTGGAAGATCCAGAAACCGATGTGCAGGCAGCAGCAGCAGATTCATTGGGAGCACTCAAGCTAACTGAAGCGTATGAGGATATGGAAAGGCTGTATCACCAAACCTCGGAATGGCTGGTTCAGTTTAGCATCGTGGCTGCCCTTGGAGAACTGGGTGATCCTCGCGCCTTCAGCTTATTATCTACAGCTTTGGAATCAGAGAATGAATTGGTTAAAACCGCTGCGATCGGTTCTTTGGGAGAACTAGGAGACGATCGAGCATTACCTTTGCTCCTGCCGTTTGTTTCCCATCAAGATTGGCAAATTCGCCATCGCGTTGCCCAAGCTCTCAGCCATTTTGACAGTTCCGAATCCCACGCTGCACTGGAACAGCTAGCCCATGACGAGATGGAACCTGTTGCCCATGAAGCAAAAGCTTATTTGAATCAGTAAGCCCAGCACAAACCATTTAAATTTAAGTAGGGGCGTTGCACTGCAATACCCCTACCTTTTTTGCAAACATTCATCGCTTTGGTGACTCATCCTCAGCGTCAATGTTCAACCCGATCGAATGAATATTAGTGAGAACGGCATCCGTCTCAGCTAAGATCATCTTTCTCACTCGCTTAAGAACCTACTCAGAGGCACTGCTCCGCTTCCGTCCTCGGCTGGAGGTTGACCGCGAAGGGGTTGTTTTGGCTCTGGAGGTTGGCTTGGCCTTGGCAGCTGTTTTGGTTTTTGTTGCAGGTGTTGTTGCGGTTTTAGACGCAGTTGCTGTCCGACTGGTGGTTCTCCGTCGCTTTGGTGTTTCGGTGGGAACCGGATCAGCAGAAGCATCTGATGCAGGAATTTCAGACGGGGGCGAGGCAGCACTGGACAAGTCTTCAGACTGTCTTATCAACTGCGCTTTGCGAGAACGATTGGCGGTTTGGCGGGTGCGCTTTGGTTTGTCAGCAACTTCCTTTCTGGCGGCTGCAAGATAACGTTTTAAGGATGCAACAGTGATTGAAACTCCCTGAGTGGAAAGAATCTCTACGACTTCCTCGTAGCTGTAACCTCGATTGAGCGCATCAGTAATGGATTCATGTAACTCACCGATCGCTTCTCGCAAAGAAAGGTTTTCTTTGGGTTTCTCTGGCAGTTCGCTCAAGGTTGAACGAACCGTCTCGATCGCAGGCTTTGAAATTGATGCAGAAGCGGACGAACGCTTTCTCGTTGTAGCCATATTGTAAGTTCCTACAAGTACAAGATAACCTGGGTCACTGAATGAACAGACTGGAAGATACTTAGTGTGCATTTAACGTTCAGTACTCAACGTTCAGCATCTTTAAAGCTGCGTATACTCCCAATCATTCTTAGGAGTTAAACCATATTGTTGCTGTTGGCTGATATCTGGTAGCAAAATGCATACTTTCTATTACATTACCAATTTATCTTTCCCATAAAACAATTCATTCCTCCAGTTAGGAGAAAAATGCAAAATTGATACGAAAATATAGCAATAACTGATACAAAATTCGGTGGTTAGCGCGTGTCATTCGATAATTTTCTGAGATGCGATCGACAATTTATGACTCCGGCAATATTTGAGAAGGCATTCCTGTCGGGTGGGAAATGCCCACCAAAACGCTGTCGTTTTGTCCGTTGAATCGCTATAGGCGATGCCCACCCAACGAAATTCTATCCATTTTGCATTTCCTAAAGTTGCCAGGTTAATAGTGAGGCGTTCTGGGTAAAGAGAGAACAACGCAGGTCGTCAACCATTCATTTTGATTGCTGCGAATGATTGCACCCTGCATTGCATGATGTTGTTCACGAAGCATTCGATCTGAATTCGGTTTTAGCTCCGAGGGATTGGAGAGCTTGCATTTGCGCCTCAGAAAGTCCGATCGCATTGGCAATACACATTCCCTCATAGGGGCGAGGAAGTCTCAGCGTTTGGCAGTGAGACGTTTCAAGCCGGTCTGCATCCAAGTTCCAAACCCGAATTGTGGCATCCTGACCACAGCTAATCAACGGGTTTCCTTGGGGGTGAAACGCCAGCGATCGCACCCACTTTTGATGACCCATAAGCGTCTGACGACAGGTGAACGTATTTACATCCCAAAGCTTTACAGTACGATCACCACTACAAGTTGCAAGGGTCTGGCCATCGGGGCTAAAGGCCACAGCCAGCAGTAAACTATTGTGCGCCTCCCAGGATTGATGCGTCTGCTGTTGCAGATCCCAAAGTTTAACCTGTCCGTTTGAGCCGCCGCTAGCCAGATAGCGTCCGTTTGGGCTGAAGGCTAGACCACGAATCCAACAATTATGCCCAGTCAGCACTTGTTGACATTCTCCCGTTGCCACATCCCAAAGCCGAATGGTGCGATCCTGGCTGCCACTGGCAAGAGTACGTCCATCGGGACTGACGGTAATCGCCCAAATGCCGCGAGTGTGTCCAGTGAGCGATCGGAAACTGTGATTGGTTGTGAAATTCCAAAACTTAATGGTGCCATCTAGGCTGCCGCTAGCTACCCATTCCCCTTGGGGGTCGATCGCCACTGACCAGACTTCATGCTGATGCTCATCCCAAATTCTTTGCAGTTCTCCCGTTTGCCCATCCCATAGTCGCACAGTGCGATCTTCACTGCCGCTCACCAACCAGCGACCATCTGCACTGAATGCCACCGACAACACCCAGCCATCATGTCCGGGAAGCGCGTTTTGCAAAACTCCAGTTGTTAAATCCCAAAACCGCAAACAGCGATCCTGTCCACCACTCACCAGAGTCCGACCATCGGGACTGAGTGCCACCGACCACACGCCATTATTATGTCCCTGCAAGACTTTCAAAACCTGCTGAGTTTGGCTATCCCACAGCCGAACAGACTGATCTTCGCTGCCGCTAGCGAGAGTTTGCCCATCTGGACTGAAGGCTAAGCTAGAAATCCAACTGCTGTGTCCGGTGAGGGTGCTGATCAGTTGACCAGAAGCCGCATCCCAGAGGCAAATCATCGGATCATCACTGCCACTGGCCAGGGTGCGACCATTGGGGCTAAAGGCAACCGTGCGAACTTGCTGCTGATGCCCAGTCAAAACGTGGCGGCATTCTCTGGTAGACATCTCCCACAGGCGAACGGTGCGATCGCGGCTGCCGCTGGCTAGGGTTTGGCCATCGGGGCTAAAGGCAACCGACAACACCGGAGCCGTTCCCGTTGACCAGGTATCCAGACAAGTCCCGGTTGTTAAATCCCACAATTTGAGGCGACCATCATGACTACCGCTAACGAGTTGATGCCCTTCACTGGGGGATGGGGGAAATGGAGAGGCAAGCCGAGGAGTTTGATAATTTTGGGGAGCAAAGGCAACGGTTCTCACCTCGTCAGAATGTCCTGCCAATTGCCAGACCAGCCTTCCGGTACGAACTTCCCAAACGCGGATCTGGTGATCTTCGCAGCCGCTGGCCAGATAGCATCCGTCTGGGCTAAAAGACAAGGCAAACACCCGCCCTTCGGAGCCGCGCAGTTCACCCTGAGATTCGCCCGTCGCCAAATCCCAGAGATGTACCACCCCATTTGCACTGCCTGCCAATGTGCGGCCGTTGGGGCTAATGGCGATCGCCCAACACCAACCATCTTTAGCATTAAACGTGCGGAACGGCTGGGTTTCAGCTCCGCGCCAAACATGAATTTCATAGCTGATATCGCTTGCCACTAAATACTCACCATCTGGGCTGAAGGCAACCGAAAGCACCTGACTAAACGTTTCCTTGAAAACCGATCGATTCAGGTCAGAGCCGCTAAAGTTGACCCTTTGCAGCGAGGCATGGCGGAGATCGGCTTGCCAAATGCGTAGCTCGGAAAAGTCCCAGCCCTGAAGGTCAGTGGGAATCTGTTGCAGCAGATTGATCACATTTCCGCCACTGTAACCCTGTTCCTTGAGGGGTTGCTGTCGCCAAGCGGTGAGGAGGTGCTGACATCCGGCGGCAATGGCTGCGGGGCGATGCTGTTGCAAAAGTTGCTGTACGATCGGTTGCAGAATCAGCCGTTTTTGGGTGTGGCAAAGATAGTCTTTTGTTTGGGTTTGAATTAGCCCATAGTGGTGCAGGCTGGGAGGTAAGGTCGGTGAGGGTTCGGGCGTGAGGGCTGGGGCAGAAACGGCAGGCGGCCAGGCTAATTGATGCGTCGAGACGACTGTCTGGTGAATCCACTGGCTCAATTCTTGGCTGACCTGAGCCACCAATCGATCGGTGACATATTCCATGACCGCAGGCTGAAGGGTAAACCGACCCCGATATTTTTCAATCAGCGATCGGCGTTCTAAAGCGGTGAGAGCTTCGAGCAAATGCCCTAGGGGTAAAGGTGGCAGCAGGGCAGCCCGGAGTTGGTTGAGCGAAATCGGCTCTCGGTGAATGGCTAACCAGGTCATCACCTGCTGTTCTAAAGGCGAAAGGCGATCGAACTGACCCGCCAACAGATCTTGAATATCGCCAAAAATCGAGTTTCCCTGCTGTAAAACCTCCAGGAATGGGGCAATATGCCCTTCAAAGCAATCTTGAATCACAGGAGCCACCAGCTTCAACGCCAGCGGATTTCCGGCATAGTGAGCCACTAGCTCTGCCCAATCATCATGCAACCCCGTGAAAGTGCCTTTCGCATGGCAAAGGGCTTGTCCGGCATCAGGGTCTAACCCACTTAACCGCAACGATCGCACAGGCAGCAGAATTCCCTCATGGGCAACCAGTTCCTTCGGCTTTTCGCGGCTGGTCAAAATGACAATACTCTGATGCGGCATTGCCCCTAAATGGTGGAGTAGCTGGCCATATTCCTCATAACCTGGCTGATAATGCCCCGTCCGATCGCCCGCTTGCAAAATCGCCTCCAGGTTATCCAAGATCAGCAACAGCCGCCGTTGTCGCAGGTGGGCCAGGAAGTGACGCAATTGATCGGCAAACGAGAGGGAACGTTCATTGGAATGGGGCTGCAAAACCTGTAGGACATCTGCCAAAAAGACCTCCGGGAGCGGAGCATGACGAATCGATCGCCAAATCACCCCCTCAAACTGAGGTTGCAGCTGCTGGGCCAGCTTCACCGAAAGCGTTGTTTTCCCCATTCCCCCCATCGCAAAAATCCCAACCAGCCGACAGCGATCGGTTAAAACCCAATGATTCAAGACTTGCAACTCTTCGCTGCGACCATAGAAAACCGAAACGTCTGGTGCTTCCCCCCAATCCACCGGATTGCTAAACGTTAGTGGCACTGTTGCAGGCGGGTGATTCGGCTTGAAAGGCGACGAACTCGCGCTCTCTTGATAATGCTGTTCTAAAACGCGATGCAAATTTCGTTTCGTTACCTTTTGCCCCAACGCCTCAGAAAGCTGCTGCCACAGCCCCGACCCCGTTTGCTTAACATAGCTCACCTCATATCCCGCTGTTTTAGCAATCTCCTGATAGGAACGATCGCCCCAGGACTGCTCAAACACAAGCACCTGAAGCGGACTAAGACGACTCGCAAGAATTTGCTCCACAAAGCGCAAGGCGGATTGGGCATCCAAGGAAAACTGATGGGGGAGAGGCTGAATAACAAAATGGCTCATTGCGTGGATTCTAGCGATCGCTGTAACGCAACTTTGTAGCCAGCACAACACTTTTCCGAAGAGCAACACCGAATTTCGCACCTCGATCGCACCTCGATCGCACCTTGAGCCAGAGGCAATCCCATTACTCTGACATTAATCAAAATCAAAAGATTGGCAGGTGGGCAATACCCACCCTACTTAAACCTACTAAGCCCATTCCGGATCACCAACCCCATCCGTTCGATTGGACTCATTTACCTTGAACTGTCTTAACTTATCCATCCGTTGCCAAGGAGGTTGTTCCAATGAGGACACGCCCACCATTTCCGCTTTCTCGTCGTCAAGTCTTACGCGGTCTGCTGGCCACCAGCGCCTTTGGGTTGACCGTAAAACTCGGAGCCTGCGCTGATTCCTCTGCTGGCGGTGGAGGAGGTAGTGCCGATAATCTCGTCATGGGCTTTGTTTACGTCGGCCCCCGCGATGATTATGGTTACAACCAGGCCCATGCTGAAGGTCATGATCATGCTTCGACGCTGGAGGGAGTCACGACTGTTGAAGAAGCGAACGTACCCGAAACCACTGCCGTTCAAGAATCGATTCGCAGCATGATTGATTTGGACGGAGCATCGGTGATTTTTGCCACCTCCTTTGGCTACTTTGATCCCCATGTGCTGGCTCTGGCAGAGGAATATCCTGATGTGCAGTTCTTTCACTGCGGCGGACTGTACCAAGAGGGCGTTCATCCTGAAAATGTGGGCAGCTACTTTGGCTACATTGACGAAGCCCAGTACATTGCAGGCATTGTGGCGGCCCATGCTTCCAATAGCAAGCGACTCGGCTTCATTGCCGCTAAACCGATTCCCCAAGTGCTCCGCAATATTAACAGCTTCACGTTAGGGGCACGCAGCATTGATCCTAGCGTGACGACCCAGGTGATTTTCACAGGCGATTGGTCGTTGCCGGTGCGGGAAGCAGAAGCCGCCAACAGTATGGCCGATCAAGGAGTGGATGTTCTGACTTGCCATGTGGACAGTCCCAAGGTAGTGGTTGAAACGGCAGAACGTCGGGGCATTTTCTCATCGGGATACCACGCCAATCAGGTGGATCTGGCTCCGACTGGATATTTAACTGGAGCAGAGTGGAACTGGGCTGGCGTGTATGAGCAGTATGTCCAGATGATTCAGGAGGGCAAAACCTTGATGAATGGCGGCATTCCCCATCTGGTGCGGGGCGGACTCCAGGAAGAATTTCTCAAGCTGTCGCCCTATGGTTCTGCGGTGAGTGAAGAGGCGAAAAAAGCGGCGGATGCAGCCAAAGCGCAGATCGTGTCGGGGGAATTGGTAATTTATGACGGTGAAATCAAAGATAACCAGGGCACTGTGGTGATTGAAAACGGGAAGAAATTAGAGCAGACGGCCCTAGAACTGGAGCAAATGGATTGGCTGGTGGAAGGCGTGTCCGGCAGCGTTGGGTAATTACTGGAGTAAAACGCGGGTGAAACGCGGGTGAAATACTGGGTCAATTACTGGTAAATTACAATGACAATTTCCTGGCGCAGTCAATTAGAAAAAGTTTGTATCCCGATCGGCGCGCTTTTGGTTTCGTTGATCATTTTCGGAGTATTTTGTGCGTTTGCTGGAGCCAATCCGTTTGGGGTATATCATTCGATCTACCGCGCGGCTTTTGGCACGTGGGGGTCATTTCAAAATACGCTGATTCGGGCGGCTCCGCTAATGCTGAGTTCCCTCTGTACCCTGCTGCCTGCTCGATTAGGACTGGTGATTATTGGCAATGAAGGGGCGATCGTGATTGGCGGTGTGGCGGCTGTGGCGGCGGGATTAACCCTGGCAGATTTTGGTTTGCCCACTCTGATGATTCAACTGGGCATGGCCCTTGCTGGAATGCTGATTGGCGGATTGTGGATTGGAGCGGTCGGAGCATTGCGCCATTATCGAGCGGTGAACGAAACGATTAGCAGCTTGTTGCTGAACTATATTGCGATCGCCTTGATGAATCATCTGGTGAATGGCCCGATGCGCGATCCCAGTTCGCTGAATAAACCATCGAGTTTCCCAATTCCCGATGTACATATGCTGGGAAATTTACCCGGTACGCGAGTCCATTATGGCTTGCTCTATGGCATCATTGCTTGCGCGATCGCCTATTTCTTGATTCAGCGCACCACCTTTGGTTTTGCGGCTCGTACGGCAGGAGGCAATATTCGGGCTGCCCGGTTGGCAGGATTACCCGTCGGCAAGTTAACTATGGCGATTTGCTTCCTGGCGGGTTCCTGTGCGGGGTTAGCGGGTATGGTGGAAGTGGCGGCGGTTCACGGCCGGGCTAATGAGTCCCTGAATGCGAACTATGGCTATGGTGGGGTGCTGGTGGCTTTCATCGCCCGGCAAAATCCCTTGGCAGCAAGCCTGGTTTCCCTACTGTTGGGTGGCATTCTGGCTAGTGGCGGCATTCTCCAACGATCGCATAACTTACCCGATGCAACGGTTCTGGTGTTTCAAGGCATTGTCTTTTTGGTGGTGCTGTTTAGCGATTCTCTCTACGGCAAGCTAGCCATTTTTCAAGCGCGATCGGTTTCTTTGCCTCCTGCTGCTCCTGCTGCCACCAGCGTTTAGGGACGGGCAAGATGCCCATCCCACAAGAGCCAGAAGGACGGGCAAAAGAGGCCTATCCCACGAGAGTTCTAGTCAGTAGGGTGGGCACTGCCCACCAAAATTCAGTGTCAACTGAGTGTCGTTCACCGCATTAAAAATTTTTCATGGAGAATTGCGATGAGTGCAGATTTGGGTTGGTGGGGTGTTCCCCTTGCCATTCTGGCCGGAACCTTACGCGGCAGTGCTCCGTTTCTGTTTGTCAGTTTGGGCGAATGTTTGACGGAAAAGAGCGGCAAAATCAACCTGGGCTTAGAAGGCTCCTTGCTGATGGGAGCCATGAGTGCCTATGCCATTTCCTATTTGACGGGTTCTCCCTGGACAGGAGTAATTGTGGCGGGGATTGCTGGAATGGCTTTAGGGGGCATCCACGGCTGGCTGGCTCAACAACCTCGCGTCAACGATGTGGCCGTCGGCATCGCTATGATCATTTTTGGCAGCGGCCTCGCCTTTTTCCTGGGTAAGCCGTTTATTCAACCTGTCGCACCTCAACTTCCCTCGATCGCCTTTGGCAGTTGGAGTAGCAGTCCCCAGCTTGAGTCCGCCCTGCGCGTGTCGCCATTGTTCATTCTAGGAGTCCTGATTGCGCCCTTGATGCAGTGGTTTTTCCGTTCCACTCGCTGGGGTTTACTCGTTCGGGCCGTGGGAGACAGTCCCGATGCGGCCAGAGCAATGGGCATTTCCATCTTCAAAGTGCGGCTACTTAGCATTATGGTGGGCAGTGCGTTGGCGGGAGTTGGTGGAGCGTTTCTCTCGCTGTATTACCCGGGCAGTTGGACAGAGCGGATTTCCAGTGGACAGGGTTTGATGGCGGTAGCATTAGTCATTTTCGCCCGATGGAACCCCATGCAGTGTCTTTATGCTTCCCTACTGTTTGGCGGTGCCCAGGCGATCGGCCCTGCGTTGCAATCCGTTGGGGTAGATGCTTACTACTACCTGTTCAACGCCTCACCCTACATCCTGACCCTACTGATCATGATTATCACCTGTTCACCTAAACGCACCCTAACCGGAGTTCCTGGTGCATTGGGTCAAACCCAAGAGTGATTCATCAGAACATTCCAAAACTCTTGTGGAGTGGGCATCTTGCCCCCCAGTCCATCCAGCTTCACCCTGTTCAAACGATCGAATTCCATCATCCCAAGCTGTAAACCAAGCAAAGACGGTGATTCAACCTATTTCCTCTCAAAATCTATCTTCTCAAAATCCATCCTCTCAAACCCGATCGACTCCTGCTCCGGTTGCCCCTACCCATCTGCATTTAGCCGTGAATGGAACCCTCATGCGCGGACTTGCTCTAAACGGCAACCTGAAAGCGATCGGAGCCACCTATCTCCGAGAAGCGAAAACGGCTCCTGTATATCGGCTCTGGTCTATTCAAGACTGCTATCCAGCGATGTTGCGAGTGGCAGAAGGGGGAGCGGCGATCGATTTAGAAATTTGGGCGATTCCCGCGATCGGTTTAGGAACTTTATTGCTTCAGGAACCGCCTGGACTGTGTATTGGCAAAGTTGAATTAGAGAATGGTGAACAAGTGCTCGGTGTCCTGGGTGAGCCTTACTGCTGTGAAGCGGGGCAGGAAATTACTCAGTGGGGGGGATGGCGTGCCTACTGCCAATCTCGTGAAATGCCTGTAACTGTTCAGGTGGGTGAAAACTGAAAGAATGCCGATACCGTAAAATCGATAACTTTTCTCATCTCCTTTCTCTCCGAAAATTAGGTTCAAATCATGTAAATCAGCAATCATTCCTCTATCTTCCTTCTTTTTAATTTTCATTGCTCTATCCGCACTCCCCACTCCCCATTCCCTATTTCCTAATCCCCTCTCTTTCCCAGTCGTTTACTAGAAAATTCCTATGTCAGGACTTGGTGGATTAAATAAATCTCCTCAAGGTGTTGTACTTGGATTAGTGCAGTTGCAAAATCCGATCGTTGTAACACCTGATGACCTTGCAGCCCAGACTCAACGGGTTGTTGAGTTGGTTGGTAAGGCGCGGCGCAATTTACCCAGTATGGATCTGGTAGTGTTTCCTGAATATGCTCTGCATGGGCTGTCGATGGACACGAATCCAGAAATTATGTGTCGGTTGGATGGGCCGGAGGTGATTGCTTTTCAAACTGCCTGTCGGGATAATCAAATCTGGGGTTGCTTTTCCATCATGGAGTACAACCCTCATGGGAATCCTTACAACAGTGGGTTGATCATCGATAATCACGGTGAGTTGAAGCTTTACTATCGCAAACTTCATCCCTGGGTTCCGGTTGAACCGTGGGAGCCGGGTAATCTGGGTATTCCTGTCTGCGAAGGGCCCAATGGCAGCACGATCGCTCTGATTATCTGCCACGATGGGATGTTTCCTGAAATGGCGCGAGAATGCGCCTACAAGGGGGCGGAAATTATGATTCGCACGGCGGGTTACACAGCACCGATTCGTCATGCCTGGCAGATCACCAATCAGGCGAATGCTTTCTGTAATTTAATGGACACAGCTTCTGTCTGTCTCTGCGGCAGCGATGGCACCTTTGATTCGATGGGCGAAGGAATGTTTGTTCGATTTGATGGTACGCCTTTAGTCATGGGTAGCCACCGTCCTGATGAAATTATTACGGCTGAATTGCGTCCCGATTTAGTCCGGGAAGCTCGTCACCATTGGGGCGTTGAAAATAATCCTTACCAGTTTGGGCATCGGGGCTATGTAGCAGTAAAAGGTGGAGCGCAAGATTGTCCCTACACCTACATGCAGGATTTGGTCAACGGTCATTATCACCTGCCCTGGGAAGCAGAAGTGATCCACACCGATGGCACTTCCTGCGGGTTTCCCCCTCCCACTCGCCTTTATCGTGGCGAAGAATTACCCACGATTCCCGCTTCCCTCACCACTAAACCATCCTGAATCATCACTCTTGTGGGGTGGGCATCTTGCCCGCCCAGTCCCCCTATCCCCTCATGGAGGTAACATATGGGATGTTTTATTGAAGCTGATCCCTATCCCTATCCCTACAACGGAGATTTGCGCCCAGAAAATACGGCTCTGATCATCATCGACATGCAGACGGACTTCTGCGGCATTGGTGGCTATGTGGATAAAATGGGCTATGACCTGAGCCTGACCCGTGCCCCGATCGAACCAATTCAGAAAGTGCTGAGTTTAATGCGCGATCGAGGGTTTCACATTATTCATACCCGTGAGGGCCATCGCCCAGATTTATCGGATCTCCCCGAAAACAAGCAGTGGCGATCGCAGCAAATTGGTGCAGGGATTGGTGATGTGGGCCCCTGTGGGCGGATTCTGGTGCGGGGTGAACCCGGTTGGGAAATTATTCCTGAACTTCAGCCCCTTCCTGGAGAAGTAGTGATCGACAAACCCGGCAAAGGTTCCTTCTACGCCACTGATCTTGATTTAATTTTAAAGCGCAAAAACATTCAAAATATTATCCTGACTGGCATCACAACTGATGTTTGTGTCCATACCACCATGCGAGATGCCAACGATCGCGGTTACGAGTGTCTGTTGTTATCAGACTGTACTGGAGCGACGGATTATGGGAACTATCTCGCTGCACTGAAAATGATCAAAATGCAGGGTGGGGTTTTTGGCGCGGTGGCTGACTCCCATGCATTGATTGAGGCTCTGATCACGGGATGAGCGATCGTTTTGCGGGGTAGTACTCACTCTATCCTGCTGCTATTTTTGATGGTGGGCAGTGCTTACCCTACTTCTATTTATTATTCCGATTTTTCTCCTTTATCTATTCTTAATCTACCCCAGAAACTTTACCATGAACATTCGTCGTCGCTTCTTTTTACAACTCGGTGCCGGAGCAGCCCTCTCAACGGCATTGCACGCCTGTGCCAATTCGGGACAGTCTACGACTCAAGCAGAAGACGCTTCCAGTTCAGCCTCCAGTTCTAGCGGTGCAGATCCAGGAAAAATTTCGATCGGTTTTTGGCCTGTCGCAGCGGGATTACCGTTGTTTCTGGCGGTGGAAAAGGGTTATTTCAGAGAAGTGGGGCTGGATGTGGAAGCGGTGCAGTTTGCCTCGGCGCAACAAGTAGCAGAGGGCATTATTGCGGGACGTTTGCAGGGTTCGGGAAATGGCACGGCATCGGGTGCATTAGGTCTGGCGGAAATTGCTTCCCCTGGGTTGTTCAAGATTCTGGCATCTAACCCCAGCAATGAAGATCTGAAGCTGGAACAGTTTATTGTGGCCAAGGATAGCCCGGTTCAGTCGATCGCCGATCTGGCGGGAATGCGAGTCGCCAGTGGCCCCGGTGCCCAAAATAAAGTGATTGCAGAGGCGGTACTCAAGGCAAACGGCATTGAAGATATTGAAGTACTGCAACTGGAAATTCGGCAGCACGTCGCTGCTATAGAATCTGGACAAATTGATGCCGCTTACACCCTGGAGCCAACCGGCACAGTCGGCGAAATGAATGGCTTGACCCGCATTTTAGAAAACGGCGTGGTGTCAACCTATATTCTGGGTAATCCGAAAGCCCCCTGGTTTGGTGGTTCGGCCACTTTATCAACTCAGTTTATTGAAGCCTATCCAGAGGCCGCCGCAACCTATGCAGAAGCCTATCGACGGGCGATCGAAGAAATTCGCACCAATCCTGATGATGTTCGGCAATATCTGGTCGGCTACACCGCCATTGAAGGGGAACTGGTGGAACGAGTACCGCTGGTGGGTTACACCATGTTTGATGAATTTACTCCTGAAGATGTGGAGTATTTTCAGGCATTTTTCGACTTTATGACGGAATCGGATGTGTTCTCAAAACGGGTAGAAGTTGCACCATTGATTTACAGCCCAGCATGATTGGGGAAGGCTGAGGATTGAATCCAGCATGAAAATGGCTTGAACTAAAGCTCTTGTGGGGTGAGCATCTTGCCCGCCCAGCCAATCAAGTCTTATCAGTTCTTGTGGGGTGGGCATCTTGCCCGCCCAGTCAATCAAACTTTAACCTGATTCGCTATTTTGTCAGCCTCAGTAGTTCATAGCAAGAAAAAACTAATTCGGTGTTGCGATCGATCGAGTGTCTTACTGGCAGGCAAGATGCCTGCGCTATGGATGATCTGATTAAATTCTACAGCTACTCTCAATTGTTCAAATCACTATCCGTCGTTCAGAAGACTTATGTTTCAACTAGATTCCCAACAAAGTATTGCTCCCCCTGAAACCTGTATCGAAATTGAGGGTTTGTCTAAGTCGTTTGGTGGTCAATCACTGTACGATAACTTTGATCTATCATTGCCCATCGGACAGTTTATTTCCATCTTTGGCCCAAATGGCTGTGGTAAGTCTACGTTAATCAACATGATTAGCGGATTGATCCCGATCGATTCAGGTCGTATTTCCATTAATGGTAAGCCGATTCGTCGATCGCGGATTGGCTACGTGTTCCAGAACTATCGGGATTCTCTGTTTCCCTGGATGAGCGCCTTTGATAATATTGCTTACCCACTGAAGGTGAAAGGCATGAAGGAGCGAGAATGCCGCGATCGGGTGGAGCAACTGATCGCTACTTTCAACATTCGGCTGGATCTAAAGCGGTATCCTTACAGCTTTTCTGGGGGGCAACAGCAATTGATCTCAATTTTGCGGGCATTAGTCGCCGATCCGGAAGTGCTGTTTCTTGATGAGCCTTTCTCCGCTCTGGATTTTGAAACGACGCTGTTTGTCCGGGACAAGCTGCAAGAAATTTTTATGACCGCTCAATTACCCATGCTGATGGTGGTTCATAACCTGGAAGAAGCGGTATATCTAGCGGATACCGTACTGCTGTTGAGCAAACGCCCCACCCATTTGGTAGCGAAAGTCCCCTTTAAGGCCCCTCGTCCCCGCACCCCAGATACATTGTCATCGCCGGAGTTTGTCCAAGTGAGCCGTCACTGTCTCGATATCTTCCAGGAGGAAATGCGGAAATGATCACCCAAACCAGAGTGTCTGATCCACCTCGCTCGGTTTCTATGGAAGTATGGCTCGATCGCCTTTTACCTTTAATTGGAGTCCTGCTGTTGTTCGTTATCTGGTGGTTGATTGCGGTTTCTGGATGGGTTAATCCCGTTCTGTTACCGACTCCTTGGGCAACCCTAGGACAGCTCTTTTCAGCCATCTTTACCGGAAATATGATGGTGGATTTTAATGCCACTGTTTTACGTACTTTTCAATCATTTTTATTAGCAGCAATTGTCGGTGTTCCGTTGGGCGTAGCATTAGGAAGTTCAGAAAGAGTTTATCGCAGCGTTGAGTTTTTAATTGACTTTTTTCGATCGACTCCCGCCAGTGCTTTAATTCCGATGTTCATTCTGTTCTTTGGGATTTCCGACATCTCTAAGGTAATCATTGCTGCCTTCAGTGCCCTGCTCCTGATTTTGTTCAACAGTGCCTATGGTGTAATCAACGCCAAACGATCGCGCATTTTAGCCGCCAGGGTGATGGGAGCGAATCAATGGCAAACCTTTAAGGATGTTTTGCTGTGGGAAAGTATGCCCCAAACCTTTATCGGTTTACGCAGCGGCATTAGCATTGCTTTGGTGATTGTCATTGTTGCAGAAATGTTCATTGGAACACAGCAAGGACTCGGTAAACGAATCATTGATGCCCAACAGGTGTTGAACGTTAAGGACATGTATGCCTCAATTCTAATCACCGGCATTCTTGGTTATGTCTTGAATATGTTATTTCTCATGTTCGAGAAACGATTCATTCACTGGAGCAGTAAGTAATTGATTCACTGATCTGATTTGGAGTTTTGCTCCTGACGGGTGAGAAATGCCCACCCTACTTCTAATTTGACAGGCAAGATGCCTGCGCTACGGATTATCTGATTAAATCCTTAACTTACATC
>PVWD01000465.1 GCA_003003615.1 filamentous cyanobacterium CCP2
ACTGTCTGAATTAGAAGCCGTTGATGCCACAGCCGGACGCGGCAAGAAGTAGTTTCATCATGCGCCTTCCCTTACCCCAATTTTCAACGCAAAATCGGCAACCGGGTCACATTGCAGAAGTGATTGAAACTTCTACAACTGAGTTTTTGGCCCAATGTTTGGAGCCAGAAGACTTAAGTTTTGCCGTGATGCCCCCTTTCGGCAGTTGGGTGAAGGCGTTTGATGAGGAGTCGGGCAATCAAATTTATGCAGTGGTTTACCACGCAACGACAAGTCCGATCGATTCTGTCCATCGGGCCAGGGCATTGGGTCTGTCATTACAGGAATTGCGAGAGCAACAGCCCCAGATCTTCGCCATGCTGAAAACCGAATTTCGGGCGGCGATCGTCGGGTTTCAGTTACCGGAAACTGCTCCCAGCAAAAACAAAAATGGTTCCAAGCGATCGAATGACAATGGCTCAGTCAACGGCTCATTATTTAGCACCCAGTATCAACACCTGCCGCCACGTCCACCCCAGGTTCACCAAGCCGTCTATTACTGTGAGCCAGAAGAAATCATCCAATTCAGCGAACAACTTGATTTCCTACGAACCCTGCTTCAGCTAAACAGTGCTCCGGTAGATGCTCTCACCGCTGCCACCATTCGTGAAATCTACCAACTGCGCCAAGCCGATCGCACTTGGTTAGTCCAAGCCGGACGATCGCTCAGCCTCTTACTTAAAGATGACTATGATCGGTTGCGAGTGATTTTGAGCCAGATTCATTTGTGAGGAAGGGGACGATCGGGGGGCAGGAAGGGAGCGTTCTCCGCTGCCAGAGATAAAGGATCAACCCACTCCCTACTCCCTACTCCCTACTTCCCCTATTCAATATCGATCGAAGTGGGTCTAGAAGTTGACCCTGATGGGGTTCCAACCGGGATAGAAGTCTGGCGATAGTCTGCATATAGCCGATCGCGCCATTCCCAGAAGGGGAGGTAGGCAAGATTATCTGCCAAACCAGGCACCCCTTTACCCTTGAGCGTATCGGGAATTTGTAGGTAAAGTCCGGCGGGGAATTTTACATACATGGTGAGTCCGGCAACGGCAAAGTCTGCCAGGGTGGGATGGTCGGTAATGAGGTAGGGGCTGTCAGACAGTAGGGTGGTGAGAGCCTCTAAATTTTGCTCCATTGCTTTACGGGCAGACTTGACTGCATCACTGCCAAACCCTGCCCCCGTTCCCAGCAGATCCAGGGCTTCACGAGGAACAGACTCAACCAGCGACCTGAGAAAGCTGGGTACGCTGGAGGGGAGAGCCGCCGCCCGGAAATCTGGATTTTGGCTAAACGCTCCTAACATCACCTTCCGTCCATTTAAGCCGATCGACTCATCAGCCCACTCTTCCATCAGCAAGCAGAGGGCGCGTTGTTTTGGCTCAGAGGGCAAGATCGGGCGATCGGGATATTTTTGATCCAGATAAAGGGCGATCGCAGTGGAATCAGCAATTACCTCTGCTCCATCTTTTAAGACAGGAACTTGGCGTTGTCCGGACAACCGATAAATATCAAGTTGTCCAAGTCCCGGTGTCACCTCCACTTTGCGGTAGGGCAAGCCCTTATAATCCAAAATCAGGCGAATCTTTTCGCAATAGTGAGACAGTTCAAATTGGTATAGCTCCAGCATTCTGAATCTCCTGAATGGCAATCCGCTCTCGGTCAAAGCATAGCAGACTACCCTACTAAGACTGGCTCCAACTCTATCCAAAGGATGAGACTTCCTCGAATTTACCCAAGCGTTTGAAATCCTCAACAAAACTCCCCAAGGCCATAGGAAGTTTTTATTACAAATTGTGAATCAAATTCTTTACCTTAACGTCATAATACGTAGGTCACGTTCATTAAATCCTTATTAAGGGGAGGATGAAACACAATGAAAATGATGAATTCTGTTAATCTAGCTAAGCAAATCCTGGGTCTTGCAGGTGTTGTTCTTGCCGGAGCAGTAGTTGCTGTGCCCGCATCCGCCCAAGTTCCTGCTGAACCCTCTGTTGATTCAGTAGAGAGTGAAATGACCGTGCCGGAGACCGAAGCTCCTGCTGCTGATATTGTTGTTCCCACTGAGTCTGTTGAAACTCCAATGGAGACTGAAGCTCCGGCAGAGGCAGAAGCTCCAATGGAAACTGAAACTCCGGCAGAAGCAGAAGCTCCAATGGAAACTGAAACTCCGGCAGAGGCAGAAGCTCCTACTCCTGATGCATCGGACGACGTTGCTGCTGCTGAAGGGACGATCGTCGATGTTGCGGCTGCAAACGGTTCCTTTGATACTCTGGTTGCGGCTTTGACTGAGGCTGAACTGGTTGAAGTGTTAGGTGGTGAAGGGCCTTTCACTGTGTTTGCTCCCACCGATGAGGCATTTGCTGCACTGCCTGAAGGGACTTTGGATCAGCTTCTTCTACCTGAAAACCGCGAAGTTCTGGTTCAGATTCTTACCTACCACGTCGTTCCGGGTACCGTCACTTCTGATCAGCTAGAGTCAGGTGAAGTGGCAACCGTTGAAGGCAGCCCTGTTAACGTGATGGTGGACGAGCAAGCAGTTATGGTCAACGAAGCAAACGTTGTTCAAGCTGACATTCCTGCAACCAATGGCGTAATCCACGTAATCGATCGCGTGATTCTGCCTCCCGCGTTGATTCAGTAATTATCGCACCCTGTTTTTTTGATCTTCCCCTGATTTAATTTCATCGTCTCGAATCTATAGGGCGCAGTTTATTCTGCGTCCTTCATCATTTCATGCCATTTCAGATTTTGGATTTTATAGCCCTACGCAAGCACGTTAAGACAGTTCCGTAATGTCAAACCTATCCGTTTGGGGTTTCAGTCACCTGAGATTGTCCTAACCTTTCCATCCGTTGCCACAAATGCACTTTCAGTACACACTCCACTAAGGGGGCGATCCCACGGGTCGCTCGGCAGTTTAGGTAAGAAAGCGAAATCAAAGACAATGCCGATCGCAGGTTTATCTGCCCATTCAGGGGAACTGAGGAGACGATCATAAAAGCCACCTCCATAACCAAGACGATAGCCATCTCGATCGCAGGCAACCGCAGGAACCAGAATCAGATCTACATCATGGGCTTCTAAATGAGGAGCCTCAGACGATGGTTCAGGAATGTTGTATCGGATGGTTTCCAGAGGGGCAGATTCAGTGGGTGCCCAAGGATGCCAGGTCAAGGTTTTGTCAACGCAACGCGGAAAGCCCCAGCGATGAGGCAACGTAAACAAAGGGCT
>PVWD01000143.1 GCA_003003615.1 filamentous cyanobacterium CCP2
AAACCCCTGCCATAGATGCTTCTTGAACCCAATGACAGTTTTATACCATCTGTAGTCCTCTTTTGAAGAATTGGTATTATTCCCCCACCCGTCGCTTCAATTGACGCAGAATGAGCGATCGCTCCCCTTCTTCTCGCCCCTCTTCTCGCCCTTCTTCCTTAATTTCCCGGTAAACCCTCGTTTCCTTTAGCGTAATGTCTAACATCGCTTTTATCTCCCGCCAGCTCAAGTTCTCAAATCGATACGTCACAATCGTGGTAATCAATTCTATATATGGCGCGACGGGCAGGTTCAGACACCTCTTGACGAGTTCTACTGAGCAAATAGCGGGCTTCCTCAGGAGTCTGGTCTTCCTCAATCGTGGTCAACACCGTCACCGCCACCCACAGCGGCAACCTGCGAATTTCACCCAACTCATCGAGGTACACTCGGTACATTTGGTCTCCACCCAGTAGGGTTCGATGCGGGTAGACATCCTCTTGCTCAACCCGCCGAGACAGATAAATGACGATCGCCTGCCAATCTCTAAACCGTTCTCGATTGCGGTAGAAATACAAGGCCGATTCTGCAAACACCCGTTCATACAGTCGTTGATCTTTTTGAAACTGTACCTCACAGAAGTAAACAGTCCCCACTTCTCCTTCAGGGGGCAGAAATACCCCATCAATTTCAAACGTTGGCTCTTTTACTGCCACTGAATCGAAGCGATAGGCTTAGGCGTTGGTGGGCGGTTCACTCAGTAACTCAAACAATAGGGATGGGGATTGTTGAAAGAGTTTGTAAAAAATTGAATCGCGTCGCATTCTGCTGTAACCCTATCCACGAATCGCATCTCGAAACGCTATCACCGCATCAAACTCCAGGCTTAATGATGAGAAATAACATGGGCGATTGCTTCTACACAATGCCCGATCTCGCCACTCATACATTCACTGGAAGCTTCTGCAATTCCATGACCCGCATGGCTGAGTACCTGACCAACACCCTGAAGATCATCGCCATCAGGAATGTCACCCAACTCATAACAGGTCAAATCTGCATCTAGTACAGACTGTTCAGCCATTTTGCGCCGATTGCGGTAGAGATCTGCACAGAAATAACCGATTCCCAAGGCCGTGGATAAACCAATCAAGAGGGGGATCAGGGGCATGGCACGTACCTCATGACATTGATATGGCTCATTATAACCTTACGAAAAAAGCTTCTATGGCAATCACGACTCAGCCACTCCTGCGTCTACTACAGTACGGTAAACCTTATCAAGCTCAAATTGGAGGAGCGATCGCGTCACGATGGAAAGTAGTGAATTGATGGATGAATATCAGCGAGCCATGGCATCGGTGCGGCGAGTGATGAACTTGCTGATACGCCTATAGCAATTCCCCAGGACGATCGCGCAGCGACTCCTATGGATATCGTGCTTTACCACTTAATACCATCCGAATCGCCTTAAAGAATAATTATCAACACCGTGCTGAATGCGGTAACATCCACTGTTGCTCCTCAATCGGTAGTGTACCGTATACCATCAAGTAAGAATCGCTCTCTAATACTTCAGGAAAGGAAGTTGCTTCCACTTCTAACCGATCGGGAGAAAAATAAAAAACTACATTCTGAATCAGTTTGGGAATGCAATCGAGAAGATCGAGCAAGGAACAGGGAGATCGCCAAACCAAATCATATAGCTTGAGTTGTGTATCCTCAATCTCCATGACTGCAATCAAATCAAGATCTTCAGCGTAGTATAAAGGCCGATCGCACTCATTGAAGTAAAAGACTGCCCGCTCATGCACTACCCCCAGGACGTTGGAAACGGGTTCTCGTTCCTCCAGCAGTTGATGTAGGATCTGTTGATCAGTTAGTGTTTGTAGATCTAATAAACGAAATTTGTTGTTACCCTGAGTCGCACAAGACGTAGTGAAAGCATATTCTTGAACAACTTGGAAGCCAAAGGGTTGATAGAGTTCTGGCTGTGATGTACTCAACATTAAAAGATCATACCGAGAGGCACAATAATCTAATGCTGCGGTCATACAGTTGCGAAAATACCCGCGTCGGCGAAACTGTGGGTGGGTGCAGACTCCATGAATTCCACCAACCGCCACAGGCTCTCCGTTCATCCAGAGTGGCAACTCTAAAACACCAACATGAGCGATCGCCTTTTCACCCTGAAATTCCATAAATGGGGTGGACACCGATTCCCACGATGCCCCCAATGTCCGAATCCTTTCAGCCCCAGCCCGAATTCCAGGAAAGGCGGTTTCCAACAATTCAAACAGGCGATCGCTCAGTATTGGATCATAACTAAACGACAGTTTCATGGCTCAACTGAAGGTTTGAGGAGGTGTATCGATTCTATACTCCCTATTCCCGAAAAAGAGCATTAATTCACAATGGCCATCTCTTCTACTTTTTTCACCACCACTAAAGTAATGTCATCCAACACTGCCCGATCGCCAATATGCTTCTGAACATCAGCGATGATGGCATGGCGAATATCGATCGCAGCTTGTTGCCAGTTTTGCTGAATCACCTCTATCAGCCGTTCTAAGCCATACAGTTGGCGTTGGTGATTTTCTGCTTCAATCACACCATCCGTATACAGAACAATGCCATCCCCCAGATTTAGATGAATTGGAACCTGCGACACAAACTCAGTAATGTCATCCACCATGCCAATCGGAAAGCCTAAGTCGATCGTATCGATCCGCTCAATGCTGCCACTTGCCCGCACCACCAGCACTTCTTCATGCTGGCCTGTCAGCCACAACTGCTCATCGCGATAGTCCAGCAGAGCCAGGGTGAGGTTTTTACCAGGACTCATACGCTGTGCGTTTTGGTAAATTGCCTGATTCACTGCGTTCAAAAAGGTAGCAGGGTTTGCATCGTTTGCAGCAGCAAGAGCCCGAATTGCAGTTTGCACCATAATCATTAATACACCGCTTTCCAGTCCATGCCCGGTTACATCGCCGATTCCAATAATGACGCTGTCTTTACGGTGAATCACATCATAATAATCTCCGCCTACTTCTGTTGCCACTTCCATAAATCCAGCAATATCTAATTCAGAGATTTGGTTAAGTTCTTGCTCTCTGGGTAAAATCATCTGCTGTAGCTGTCGAGCAACATCTAATTCGGCTCCCATTCTCAGATTATCCGCTTGTAATCGCTCATTCAGAGAACTAATCTCTGCATAGGCAGTTTTTAATTCAGCAGTGCGATCTTCCACACGAGTTTCTAGCGTATAGTTTGCTTGCTCTAAAGCAGTAAATGATTCTCGTAGCTGTTCCGCCATTTGGTTAAAAGCCTGCCCTAAAGTTTCAATTTCTTCAATGCCGTGAAGGGTGACACGGTGGTCTAAATCCCCTTGGGCAATCATTTGGCTGGCGCGGCCCAGTTGCGAAATCGGGCGAGATACCCAGCGAGCAATCAAAATTCCTGATAAAGTCGTTGCACCAAGGGTGAGGAGACACAGCCAAAAGGTTGTCCGAGCACCTGCATGAATTTGGGCCATGAAGTCTGATTCGGGAACCACCAGCACAATCAGCCAATCTAAACCTCGACTGTTTTGTAAGGGCAGCACTTGCACAAATTGACGTTCCTGGTTCAAGGTAAAATCCAACTGCTGCGGCTGCGTCAGTTCTGCGATATCCTCAAATTGATTGGTTAAATATTGCGCGGTTTCTCGAATTAGGGGTTCGCTACTGTCGATCGCCTGAATCAGTTTCAGGTCTTCTCCTTGCCCTGTTGTGATTGGTTCATTGGTAGAACTGGAAATTAATAGACCCGATCGATCCATCACAAAAGCTTTGCCGGTTTGTCCAATGGATAGATTCGCAAGAAACTGGCGGAAATCTTGTAGAAGAACCACATCTGTCGCGCAAACTCCAATCAGCTGATTTTCTGAATTGTAGACAGGCTCACTCGCAGTAATGGTTGGCAGTCCTGTTGCAAAGTCTAAATATACTTCACCCCAAGTCGCGCCTTTCGCTTCGATCGCTGCACTGTACCAGGGGCGTTGTCGAGGATCATATGGATTGACAGTTCTATCTAAAGCTTGCCGATTGCCATCATTATCAATGTCATATAGGGTAAGAAAATAGTTTGATTCTGAATTACTGACTGCCAATCCCAAATATGGTGTATTGTTTTCTTCGCTGCGGTATGCTCCTAAATAATCTCCAGATTCGTTTCCACAGTAAGAGGCATAGACGAACGGGGATAACTGCACCTGTCGCAACAGTTGGAGTGCATTGCTGCCATTCTGGATATCAAATTGTCCCTGGGCTAAACTTGCTACATTAATGTGATTAAATTGGTGCGGGCTTTCCAGGTAGTTTTCCAACTCTGCTTCAATGCGGGAACTCATTTCGCGGCGGAGTTGTGAGGCAAGCTTACTGACACTTTCCCGACCGTTAAGAAAAGTTAAATAACCCGTTAGCCCCACGGCTGCTGAAAGTTGCAGCACAAAGGGAATAATAAGCAAGTAACGTAGCGATGCCTTTCTAGAGGGACGGCTTAACAAACGCTTCATATTTTATTAACAATAGAATGCCCTAGAGTAGATTTCTTAGTAGTGCCCAGTTTCTTCTCCCGCGATAACACGGACATTACCCCGTCGTGGCACTTCTAGACTGTAGTTCTACGGTTAACTTGATTGAGTGAAGCTGAAAAGCCCCAAAAATTAAGCAAATTCCTGCTTCGGAATGCCCAAGTCCTGTAACGTTGAGGAAAGTGATAACGCTTTGTTGTGATTCTCCTATCCTGAAATATCTTTGGTAGTACACTCCAACTATGGAACCCAAAACGCAAACTGAAATTCGGGAGCAGCAATTTCTAGCAGAACTTGAACAACTGCGGCAGGAAAATCAACGGTTGCGGCAAATCAATCAAGATCTTAGGATTTCATTGCTAACAACCGCTGAACACGGCGATACCATTGAAGCGGAACTACATGAAACCAACTTGAAGCTGAAGGCAGAAGTGGTGGAGCGGATACGGGCAGAATCAACCCTTCAGGCACTTGTCGAAATGATTCTTCAGCAAAAAGATGATCTGGAAAAAATTGTCCAAACCATCATGGAACACGGCGATGTGCTAGACGTGCAGTGGGAGAATAAACTGCTGGAGGTGTCTCACTTGGCGAACTGCGACAGCCTCACCCACATTGCAAACCGTCGTCGTTTTGATGAATACTTAGACCAACAGTGGCAGCAGATGGGTCGATCGCGCCTACCCCTTTCTATGATCCTATGTGATGTTGATCATTTCAAGCGATATAACGATACCTACGGGCATTTACAGGGAGATCGCTGTTTACAAAAAATTACGCAGGCCCTCAGTCGCCAGCTAAATCGAACAACAGATTTGTTGGCCCGCTATGGAGGGGAAGAGTTTGCCGTTGTGTTGCCTCAGACCGCTTTAGCAGGGGCCTTACAAGTTGCAGAAAAGTTGCGAACCACCATTCGACACTTACAAATTCCCCACATCCAATCTGAGACGGATTCTGTCATTACAATTAGTCTGGGTGTAGCCTGTGTTGTGCCAATACTTCACACCCCCTCTGCTGTTTTGGTTGAGCAAGCCGATCGAGCACTTTACTTAGCCAAACAACACGGCAAGGATCAGGTAATGGTTTTGCCCGAAGCAGAGCGGCTCTCAGTTTAACCACAGGCTGGGTGAACTGATGTATTTACTGACTTCTCTGGGAAAGCTACAGATTGAAGAACCCTACCGTTGAAGCTTGCATCTCAACAGATCCAGACTAGACTTTGCGTTGTCTTCTTTTTTCTGTTCTTATGACTAACACCTTTGTTGCTCAGACTTTTGGAGCCTTTACAGATGACTTTTCTGCTGGAGAAGAGTATCTAACGCTCAGCTTTTCTCCCAATTCAGCCGCCCGCAAACGGCGATGGGGAAACTATGGGCTTTCAGCAGACTTTTTGGGTGACTATTTTGCCGCATTTTTCCCGGGAGATGCGGTTTGTGATAGCCCTATCAACCGTCGAGATACTGTGAAGGCAGCAGTGAGCTACATTGCCAATGAGCTAATTGAAAATGCTGTGAAGTATAGCGAAGCTTCAGCGAAATTGCCGATCAGTATTTCTTTATATTTGTATGAAGAGCAAATTGTTTTTCGAGCGGTGAGCTATGCCAATCAAGCAGAGTCCGATCGCTACCAGGCATTCATCCGAGAGCTGCTTAATTCTGAGCTAGATGAGTTGTATGGGCAGCAGCTTGAGAAAACCGCGACAGGCAGTGGTGAATCCAATATGGGTATACTGACCATGATCAATGATTATGCAGCTTGCTTCAGTTGGAAATTTCAACCATTGGACGATGCTGTAGCCGCTCACTCGGAAATTGTTCAAGTGAATGTGTTAGTTCGGCTCGATGTATAAATTGTGGAAAAAATTTCACAATTTAAGCTGCTTGAAGCAAAAAGGATAATACTTGTGGAAATTAAGGCAGAAGAATACCAAGTTTGGCACGATCGCACAAATGCCACAGTTCATTTACAGGGATTTTTGCGGCTAAAAGGCATCGAAGAATATCAACCGATTATGGATATCCTCGTTTCGGCTGTTGAAACCTCATCGTCTTTAACCATGAACTTACAAGAACTAGAATTTCTCAACAGTTCAGGGATTAGTATGTTGTCGATGTTTGTGGTCAAGGTGCGGCAACGGGGAAATGTTCAACTGACGCTTCACGGAACCGATAAAATCCTTTGGCAAACCAAGTCCCTCAAAAATTTGCAACGGCTCATGCCATCTTTAACGCTGCATTTTTCTTGAGCTGGCTCAGCCTGTTGTAAGAGGTAAAACCGTTTTCCTGGCCCAGTTCGATCGCCTCTGCCTGGGTTGCGTTTGGAGCAAGTTCAAGCGTCGTCCGAGTCCGTCCGCTAATTGGGATGGTGAGCTTGACCTGTGCGATGAGAATACCTTCTAGCATAGCTAACCCTGGGTTGAGTTAATTTCATGGTAAGCTAACCCATCAATCAAGTGTTATGTTTATTGATTGCTATACGATTTCGTGCAACTATTTCCTCATACCAAGTGTGTAAGCTGCGAAAAAAACAATGACTGATTATGATTTGATTGAGGACATTGTGGCTGAAATTGGTGCCCTCGTTTTTGAGAACGACAGGTTCAGTAGAGAGATCACCACCATACGCACCGAGATTGATTTGTTAAAGGAGCGGGCAACTAGTGCTGATGTAAGCCTTGAGACATTGATGAATGATGCAGTAAAGCTGAGAGTGGCATTGGGTGAATTGCGCTCAAATGCTGCCCAGATCAGAGCGAATGCAGCGCAACTCAGGGCTGATGCAGCGCAACTAAAGGTTGATGAAAAGCAACAGGTCGCAGATCAGGCTGTGGCAAATGAGGGGACTTCTCAAAGTTCAAGAGACGCTCAAGTTGAGGCTAGTGAAGCACAAGACTGGGCGAATCAGCAGCAAGACAGAGCCGATAAAGCGCAGCAAAGGGCTGATAATTTTCATTAAGTTAAAAGTTTATGTTTCCTAAAACACAGTTCGATCGCCCGACCCGATGAGCTTGCCCAGATTTTTGTGTCACTTCGCTCTCAGTTGCGCTGTCCAAATCGCCCGTAGATGAATCGCGGGTTACCTAAAAAAGTTTGATCCATCAAACTGAAAGAGGGTTTGAGTCCATAATGGGCAGTTTCAACGTCTGGGTAAAACCTGTGCCAAAGACTTGCAACTCAAATACGATTGGCAATCAGCTCATTTTGTATGGAAAGGCGATTTCAAGGGGCGATCGGCTGTGTTACTCGGTCGTACTCGATCGAAATTGAAATCGCGGTGTGGAGAACCACTTGTAGCAAGTTTTCAATTCAGGATGGCACTTGATTCAGTAGGGTTTACTTGGCTCAAAACAGGTTGTTTGGTTTCTGCAAGTTGTTCTAGTCGTACTGCTGCTAAGGTGGGAGTATCATAACGGCTGATTTTAGTTTGAAAATCCTTTGCTCTTGATTTGTAGCTGGGGTTAGCCAGGATCTTTTTCACAGCATTCCTGACCTGTTTAGGAGTCGGTGACTTCGTTTTTAGGTTAATCCCGACCTTCGCCCACTCCACTCGCGCCGCCACTTCTGGCTTATCCTCCGTTTGTCCCGCCACCACTAGGGGAACTCCGTTCGCCAACGCCATTTGAACCCCGTTGTATCCACCATTTGTCACCATCACATCAATCTGAGGTAAGAGGTGGGCATGGGGAATGAAGGGTTCAATCCGAACATTGGCTGGAAGAGAAGGCAGGTCGAGCGTATCGGGCGAAACTCCACCCGTTGTGGCAATCACTAGGACATCTTCCTCGGCTAGGGCAAGGAGCGTCGGTGCGATGAGTTCCGCAGGATTGGTGGCAACTGTCCCTTGGGTGACGTGGATAATTGGTTTACCGCTTTTGATCTCATCCCACCAGGCTGGCAGTGTAAATTCTGTTGAAGCAGGAGACAGCAGTGGCCCAATGAAATGAACTTGAGGCGGTAAGTTGCGGCGCGGATACTCAAATTCGGGAACGCTGGGAGATAGATACAAAAAGGGCGAAATCTTGTCAAAGAAGTGGACAGAACTGGGAGGAAGTCCCAATTGCGATCGTAAATCGTTTGTGTAGTCAGACAGGTTTCGCAGCACTTTTTTTTGAAACACCCAGTTCAAACTTTGGTTTCGTAATCTCCGCAGTAACGTATTGCTGGGTGGTAGCCCTGAGCCAAAAGGGGCAGTATCATTGCTGCTTAGAGCTAGGGCAGAGGAGCCAAATTCTGCCCAGGGTAGCTGTTTTTGCTCCGCCAGCCAGGAAATGCCGAGAAACATCCCGTCGGCAATCAGAACATCGGCAGGAAACTGATCCAGAAGCTCCGATAGATCTTTCACCTGTCCCACTGCCGGATTAATGAAAAAATTCTTCAGGTCAAATTTGATTCGTTGGATACCCTGTGCGGCTTCCCGTTGATCGATTAAATCCGGTGGAACGTTCTTCAGGTCAGAATAATCAAACCAACTGAGAATGGGAGCAAACCGCGCTCCAGTTTTTTCAACGATCGCTTGAAATGTTTGCCCAGTATACCACCACACCTCATGTCCGCGATTCACTAATTCACGGGCGATCGGTACAGCAGGGCTAACGTGTCCGACAAGGGGTATCGTGCCAATGAGAAATCGTGCCATTTTTTATCCTTATAATGGTTTTCTATCGGTCTAAATTTTTTCTACTGCTGTGAATTGATTAATTCCGAATTTCGTTCATTTTAATTTTTCCAATCTTTCCCCCTTAGAAGACAACTGAGATAGGTGAGGAGGTAACGATCGCTTGTGGACAAGCTGCCCTGTCGCCAAATATTCAAGCTCTTCAGGAGTAGAATGACGACCCAAGATTTTGTTGCGGTGAGGATGCCGACCAAACCGGGCAATGACAGCGTGTTGTCTGTGGGCCTGCTCTGCCGAGAATGCCAGCAATTCCTGATGCATTTGGGGGGTCTCCTGGACGATCGCATCTGTGAGTTCAACCACCAGCTCTAAATTCCTGAGATCCTCAGAATGTCCGAGTGGCAGAACGAAGAAGGTTTTCTCCCAGGGAGTTTCAAGGGCAGCATAATGACCGATCGCAATTCCTTCTAATGCCAACTGGCTCGCCTTAGGGTCTTGGGCAAAGGCCTGTGCTGTTCCTCGATAGATTGATCGTGAAAACTGATCGAGAACAAGAATTAGGGCAAGCCGCGATCGGGGTTCCTGCGACCAATCATTCAGTTCACCTGCGATCGCCTGTTCCAACACTGGTGAAAAATGCTTGATGATGTCGGCATCTGCTTCACCACGAAACCACCATTCCCACTGTCGTACGAGTGTTGCCGGGTCTACATCCGACTGGATGGGAAACCAAAACTGAAGTATCTCTTCCGGTTGCATCGTTTTCACGTTTTTTATGCCTGTTTAATGATTTAAAGTTGGATCATAGGGAATCACATTTTCCTGCTCATGCGGGGTATTACGCGCAACGATCGCATAAACAGGTTCGATCGCACTCAGGTTATGGGGTTGGTGGGGAACATTCGGTGGAACGAAGAGAAAATCCCCTGATTCAACCACAACAGATTGCTGGAGTCCCTGACCATACAGGGCTTTCACACGACCCTTAACGATGTAAATAACTGTTTCGTAGCCATCGTGAGAATGCGGTTCGGCAGATGCACCTGGAGGAATCACTGCAATGTTCATCGAAATTCCCGTTGCACCAGCCGTTACTTGGGAAACGCCGACAAAATCAGATAAGGATTGATGGGTTAAGGTTTGTGCATCAGGACGAATTCTGATAATCTTTTTTGGATTCCCATTTAAATCCTGGCTGGAATTTAACGAATTATTAAAATTACTAGAATTTGTATCTTTTTGGAATGACATAAAATATCTTCCTTACTAAGGATTTGAGGATCTCGTGAATGCAGCTATGTCTTGTAATTGCGCTTGACGAATGCGTATACTCATACCATTTTTGCTGATTAATTGAGATGGTTAAACGATCAACATATCGCATCTTTTAGCACAAGTATTCAAAATAAAGCAGAGGTTTTTGATTAATTACAGCTTGTTTTGTTTGCTTCATGCCCAGCTTTTTTAACACCTGAATAGAGGCAATATTGGGTTCATCAACATCAGCAACGATACAAGCAAATTCCAGGGAAGAAACATAGCGTAATACGCTACTTGCTGCCTCCGTTGCATAGCCTTCATTCCAATAATCAGGGTGGATTCCATAGATTAAGCTAGGAGATTGGTTTTCTGATTGTAAGCAGCCAGCAAAACCGATAAGAGCATGATTTTTACGCAGGTAAATTAGCCAAAGTCCGTATCCATGCTGCTCAAAATTGGTTAGACTATCCTGAATAAACGATCGCGCTTCGTCAGATGAAATGACTCGATCATCAAAGAGAAAGTAGCGAATGCGATCGTTTATCCATAACGTATGAACGGCTTCAAGATCGTTAGGATGGCAGGGTTTAAGTTTTAATCTTGCCGTTTCTATTGAGATCTTCATGATTAGATTAGTAATTGCAGCGAGACATTCTTAGTTGCTTTCAGTATCAACGATCACGTTCAGCGGATGGAGAAATATTGCACTACGATTAGGGATTGCCTGCATTCCGCTGCAACGTGCTTTATGGGTAGACAAGGGCAGGTTGAGCGTTAACTAGCTGGGATTGGTTTGTTGAATCATGGACTATCTCACGTCACTCTTTCTTGAAATCGCGTACACTAAACACCGTCCGTATTCATTACAGCAACAATGCTAATCGTCGGCGGTTTTCAGGCAGAGCATCGTATCTGCCATAGCAATGGGCTGACCCATCATTTTGGCGATCGCATCGGGTTGCACGGCTTGCACATACTGAGGGACAAATTCCGGCGGCAAAAACTCAAACAAAGTGCGGTTTTCGGCCCAAAATTCAATCACACTAAAGGGCGCAGTCTCTCCCTGGATACGATGAACTACGCGCCATCCTTCCTGTTGCCCAATCTGCTTAATTTGGGCGGGGCTAGTGGGCACTGAAATGGCCGCGTGGGCAGCCACAAACTGGGCAGGTGAAGTTTGGCGAATTTTGGCCGATTCAGTATCAGCTCCCGGCATCCAGACATCGCCTTGCTTGAAGACCACAATATGGGTGCCATAGTTGTCAAAAGGCATTACCAGAAAACTTCCAGGAACCAGAAATTTATAGATCTCTCCCTGCCAGATCTCTGCTAAGGCATTAGCAACTCGCAGGGGTTCTTGAGCATCGATCGAAATGTGGTGAATCATGGTGATTTACTTTTCTATCTAGTTAAAGGACTTTGGTGGTTAGGTGATGGCTTAGAACTGTCTTCCCCAGGGCAGGGGTTGGCACATCAACCTCTACCCCGCGATCGCTGCTAACAGCGCCAAATTGCTCACCAGCCCTAAACGTTAGTAGTGATGGCAGACCTTATACCGATCACGGACTAAACCAAAACAATGTCGGAGTTACTTAGATCGGGCGCACCCCTCAGCACGGCCAGTAGCACTTGAGCCTGGCAGCCATTGCCATCGGGGTCAAAGAATAGTTCCCCCGACAGATGGTTGTAAATAAAGCGATCTTTGCTATCTATAGCGGTTGTGCCTAAGCTAAATTGATTTGGCGAAATGGGGGCACTAGCTACCAATCCGCCGCCGAAGCCTGCTGCTCGAATCAAGATACGATCGCCTGCGGCAGCAAAATCAGTGATTATGTCTCCAGCATGGTTTAGCTTATTAAAGCGGAATGAATCATGCCCCTCGCCACCGGTTAACGTGTCGATTCCTTTACCGCCAATTAGCGTATCGTTGCCGTCTTCTCCAAGCAAAATGTCATCGCCATCATTACCATTGAGCCAATCGTGACCTACCCCGCCGCGAAGCAAGTCATCTCCACTTAAGCCGCGGATGCGATCGTTGCCGCCCTGTCCATCAATGATGTCGCTGGAGTCTTTGAGCCCGTCAAAGGTGTTGTTTAGATCACCTAGAAAGATTGTGTCAGTGTCGAAGGCAACCTGAATATCTTCGTCAACAACCTGTAGAACCGATTCCTGCTGAAATTGTTGCTTGTAGGCCTGGATAATTTGATCGATCGCCGCTTCATTTTCTACGGTATCTTCGAAGATGAGCGAGACAACTTTGCTAGGCTCTTGAACCAGGGTGCCTGTGCTGCTGAGAAACTGCCCATCAGCATCGTAAACTGTAAGCCCATCGGGAAAACGTGGGGTAATCTCCTGATCTAAGAACTGCTGAAAGGCTGCCTCTGAAACTTCGCCGCCCCCGGTAATGTTACGCCCAAAGTATAGTTCGGTTTGGATCAGCTCTGGAATTGGATCGTTGTCGATCAGATCTTCCGATTGGCCGAAGCCCACTTTAACGGCTTCGTTGACGACTTCTAAGACCGATTCTTGCTGAAACTGCTGCTTGTAGGCAGCAATAATCTCATCAATACTCTGCTCGTTTTCTACCGTGTCTTCAAAGATAAGCGAGACCACCTGGCTGGGTTCTTGTATCAAAGTCCCAGTGCTATCTAAGAACTGCCCGTCGGCATCATAAACCGTTAGCCCATTAGGGAATCGCGGGGTAATTTCGGCATCGATAAAAGCCTGAAACTCAGCCTCTGAGACTTCGCCACCCCCGGCGATATTGCGCCCAAAGTACAGATCTTGTTGAATAAACTCTGGAATAGGGTCATTCTCAATCAGGTCGTCTGCTTCATTAAACCCGACCTTGAGATGATCGGCATTGACGACTTCTAAAACTGATTCTTGCTGAAATTGCTGCTTGTAGGCTTCAATAATTTGATCGACTTCTGCCTGGTTTTCGAGGGTATTCTCAAAAATGAGTGTAACCACCTGGCTGGGTTCTTGAATTAGGCTATTGGTGCTGTCTAGGAACTGCCCATTGGCATCGTAGACCGTCAGTCCGTCGGGAAATCGCGGGGTAATTTCGGCATCAATAAACGCCTGAAAATCTGCCTCTGACACTTCACCGCCACCAGCGATATTGCGCCCGAAATACAAATCCTGCTGAACGAGTCCAGGACTAACATCATTGGCTTCTACGCCCAGCACAACTGATTGGGTATGCATTTCTGCATAAATTGCGGGGGCCATCTGGGTCTCCTTTTATCTGTATTCAAAATTCATCTTCTGTTAGGAGGTTCATGCTGGGAGCTATGCCTTCGGCATGAACCAAGGTGGGTTAAATCACAACAATGTCAGCGTTGCTCAAGGCAGGAGACCCGCCTGCTAGTAGGCGATCGCCGGAACTTGATACAGATAGTTATCGCTAGTTGCCTGATGCAGCATGAAGTCTGCGACATCTGCCCGTGCGATACGCATACTCTTGGCTGGAAGTCCATCAACGACTATCCGGTAGTGCCCAGTCCATGAACCATTGGTCAGTGCCAATGGGCGTACGACAATCCACTCTGGGGCATGTCCCCGAATCTCCTCCAGTGCCCGTCGATGATCAGCCAGCGTATGGGGAATGAAGCGTTTGCTCAAAAATAGGAGCGCGGCTCCCCGCAAATCCTGCGCCGTCTCACTGAGTACGCCAAAATTGGATAGAAAAATGAGTCGGCGTACTTGATGCGCTTGCATCCCTTGCACAACGTTTTTTGCACCTGCTGAATACAAGGTTGTGGGTGCTTCGGAATCTGTTCCTAACGTGCAGAACACTACATCCTGTCCTGCAAGTGCCTCACTGACCGAAGCTGCGTTGAACACATCACAATGCAGAACGCGCAGTCGTTCGTGGGTAATATTTACTGTCGCAGGACTCCGTACTGCCGCTGTAACTTGGTGATTTTGCGCGAGTGCTTGCTCAGTGAGGCAACGACCCACACCTCCACTCGCTCCGAAAATGACGACGTTCATCTGTCGATCTCCTTCGTTGTACCATGCCTTCTACGTTGCTGTGTTTAACTTTATGCATCGTACTGAGTGAGACAACATGAATGAACCTAAAGAAACTTGCGGTGAGCGAATAGGAGGAAAGATATATTGCTGCATTAGAGGAACCTAAATGGATGTGTTGCTTCTAATCTAAAAAAGAAGTTCCATAGGAACCAGTCACATTATTTTGGTCGCAGAAATGAGTTACCCCAGTTGGATTAGCTCATTCGGATGATGCAGCAAATCTGTTTCTAATCAGATTCTTGTACCAGTTTTCACATCTGCCCTGCAAACCATTGCGAGTTAATGGCTCAAATCTATTAATGAAAGTTAAAATCTCAATCTATCAATGATGCTCATCGTTTGACTGGGCAGGCAAGATGCCAACCCCACAAGGCCATTACCCGATTATTTTCTGAACTTGCATGGGGCTTTAATTTGGCATCAAATCTAATCCATTGGCGGTTTCTTCCACAATCAAATCAACAACCGCTTCCAGGCTTCCAGTCTGTTGATAAACCGATCGCTGCCGTGCTGCCCCCGTTCCGTGTTTCAGGATTTCATTCACTAACCCAGAAACGGCTTCCCATTCGCCATGCCCTTCTAAAACGGGTCGTAGCCAGTCCAACATAAACT
>PVWD01000144.1 GCA_003003615.1 filamentous cyanobacterium CCP2
GTTGTTGCCATAGACCAAGAGGACAAGCTGCCTCTGGCTGTGGGAGAGGATGCCAAAAAAATGCTAGGACGGACACCCGGTAACGTCGTTGCGTTGCGTCCGTTGCGGGATGGAGTCATTGCAGACTTTGACACCGCCGAATTGATGTTGAAACACTTTATTCGTCGAGTCCACGAAGGACGAACCGGACTCATTGCCCCTCGGATTGTCATTGGCATTCCCAGTGGTGTCACCGGGGTGGAACGACGAGCCGTGATGGAGGCAGCTTCCCAGGCAGGGGCACGGGATGTCTACCTAATTGATGAACCAGTCGCAGCCGCGATCGGGGCTGGCTTGCCAGTGGCAGAACCTACCGGGAACATGATTATTGACATTGGGGGGGGCACCACCGAGGTTGCCGTCCTCAGTTTGCAGGGAACCGTACTGAGTGAGTCGGTGCGGGTGGCGGGTGATGAGCTAAGCGAAGCCATCATGCAATACATGAAGAAGGTGCATAACCTGGTGATTGGGGAACGCACGGCTGAGGAAATCAAAATTGTGGTTGGTTCTGCCTACCCAATGGATGATGACAATGACATCATCATGGATGTTCGAGGTTTACACCTGCTTTCTGGCTTACCTCGCACCGTAACAGTGAAGGGCCCAGAAATCCGTGAAGCCATGTCTGAACCCCTTTCAGTCATCATTGAGGCCGTGAAGCGCACCTTGGAACGCACTCCCCCTGAACTGGCGGCGGACATCATCGATCGGGGCATCATGCTGGCAGGTGGTGGGGCCCTTCTCCGCGGTCTGGACACCTTGATTAGTCATGAAACTGGCATTGTGGTTCACGTGGCGGCTGATCCTCTAAGCTGCGTTGTGCTGGGCACAGGGCGAGTGTTAGAAAACTTTAAACAGTTAGAGCGTGTCTTTAGCGGACGTTCTCGTAACTTCTAGCTAGAGTAGCTGTAACGTTAAAGCATCTTGCCTTGAGGTTAATTAGGTTTAATGTACGCACTGCGCCGTTGGTGGGATAGAAATGGATTGCGGTTGGGCATGGTTAGCTTGGCCCTCATTGTGGCATGGGCAATTCGGGAAACCCAAGGTGCAGCCGTGCTAGAACTTTACCGGGGGTTAAATCGTCCCTTTGTGGGGGATGTACCGCCAGAACAGCAAATCGAAAACACTCGCATTTTGGAACTTGAGCAGCGATTGGTAGAGTTGGAAAGCCAAAATCGCCAACTGCAAGAATTGCTGGGTTATGTTGATACAAATCCCAGCGAGGGAGTTGTGGCTCCGGTGATTGGGCGAAGTGCCGACCACTGGTGGCAGCAGGTGATTTTAGGGCGCGGTAGCCGAGATGGAATTCAGGTTGGATTCATCGTTTCGGGAAATGGCGGCATTGTGGGGCGGATTACCCACGTCACGCCAAATACGAGCCGTGTTCTGCTAATTAGTGATCCCACGAGCCAGGTCGGGGTGACAATCAGCCGATCGCGCTTTATGGGCTATATCCGAGGGCAGTCGGCTAACCGCGTTGTGATGGAGTTTTTTGATAAGGTTCCAGATGTGCAACCTGGAGATGTGGTATCTACTTCGTCCTATAGTCAACTCTTTCCACCGGGATTGCCCGTTGGCATTGTTGAATCGGTGAACTTAAATAAAAGCCCTGCTCCCGAAGCAGTGGTTGAGCTTTCTGTCCCAATTAGCTCTTTAGAATGGGTGATGGTTTCGCCCAACCCTAAAATGGGTGAGTCGAGTGAAGCTGTAGAGCAAGGGGCGATCGACTCCGCAGGAAATTAATGCAAGCTTGTCGGTTGAGCAAGTTAAATGAAGCAAGTTGAATGAACTGAGCCAGTGAGGAGTATCAACCGTTGATGAACACCCTAGATTTATCTCGGCTGCATCCCTTTACGCTCCGGCTGCTCAACTACGCAGTGATTGCTGGGTCAGTGCTGTTCTGCCTGCTACTACTGCCAACCCGTTTACCCGGAATGGAAATCATTTCGATCAGTCCAAATTGGTTGCTGATTTGGGTGGTGGCATGGAGTGTGCGACGCACTGCCGTTCAAGGAGCAATTGCCGGACTCATTCTCGGATTGCTTCAAGACGGGATGACTTCACCCACGCCAACCCATGTTGTCAGTTTGGCTATCATTGGCATTTTGACGGCTCGTTTGCAAAAGCAACGATACATTCGGGAAGACTTTATTTCGATCGCCCTTATCGTCTTTGGCATGGCAGTCTTAGCGGAAACCATTATCGCCCTACAGTTTAGCTGGCAGAACTTTTTTGCCGACAGTGCTGAACTCAGGCGCAATCTGGGACAAATTTGGCTCTACCATCAACGGGTTGCCCTCAGCTCGGCAATTCTTAGCAGCCTATGGGCACCTGCCGTATATTATCCCCTTAGCCGATGGTGGGAGCAGATTAGCGACCTGGAACAGCCCCAAGCGTAAAACCAAAAGCATCCCAACGTCTGTACCTACGCTGCCTTTTGCTTGGACTGCATCAAGTAATGCACGGCCGTAAAGAGATCAGTGTGAATTTTGGTGGGTTGAAATCGCTGGAGATAGGTTTGGCTGCGAATCCCGCAGGTAAGAGCGATCGTGGGAATTCCGGTAGCTTGCCCTGCCAAAATGTCTGCTTCTGTATCACCGATCATCCAGGCAGAAGAAGCCGCATTATAGGGAGTTGCACTGAACGTATTCGCCTGCCAAGATTCGATCGCCGTTTCCAATAGCCGCGTTTTGTGATCGGCTTGATTAAAATAGGCAGCCTGATCATCATTGGCCCCGTGAATACCGCTAAAGAAATGCGTTAGATTGTGCTGGCTTAAAAGCTGTTCTGCTTGCTGTTGGCATCGCAACGTGACCAAAAACAGCCTCACTCCTTGAGCATGGAGCAACGACAGCGCCCCCCTGACTCCGGGCTGTAGCTGATCTTGATGGAGTAGATCTGGCTGGTTCACAATTTGGCGAACTCGCTGCAAAAATAGCTCAATTTGTTGACCCCGCAACCCCGATCGCAACGCAATTTCAGGGTCAGGGGTACGTTCCTGCTTCATCTGCCAAAACTGGGTTTTACTCAAGGTGTGAAGCGGCAGCGTAATGCCCTCAGCTTGATACACCGTCTGCACTTCGTCCAGCCCCTGCTGATAGGTGCTGTAGTAGCGATCGGACACATCAACAATTGGCCCATCAAAATCACAAAAGACCGTTAGCGTCTGATGAGAGGAACGCTTGGCATGGATACGATGGGGATGAGACTGCTCCGAACTGGAGACGGCAGTTTTTGCCATAAATCGTGACTTAGATTACGAAATGTGCGAAACGTTTCTTCACATTAACAGCGATTTGATAAGTCGTCAACAAGAGAAAAGTTTATAATATTTGAAAAACTTATAACCAAAAGAATACAGATTCAACTCCCACAGGTCACTTGCAAGCGATTGCTCCTCGCTCAATATCTACCTCCTAAAAATCTATCCCTCTTCCGGAGGAATTGCCTACCCCTAAAAGAGTGACTTATCGCAACGGATAGAAAGGGCAACGGATAGATCAATGAAGACGGTTGCAGTTGCTGAGTCCAATGAAAGGATAGGTTGGAAATGTGGAAGGTGTCCTCATCTTTATGACGACGGCTACGAGAGGGCGATCGCGCCAAGGGCTGAACATCTTAAACCCTCAGAACTGAAAGGGTTGGATTTTAGAGGGTTAAGGGGCTTCGCGTTCCAGCAGGAGGGTGACAGGGCCATCGTTTTCAATCGAGACTTGCATCATAGCTCCAAACCGCCCTGTTTCCACCTTTAGCCCACTTTGGCGCAGTTTTTCTACAAACTGTTCGTAATATTGCTCAGCCAATATTGGAGCGGCCGCTCGATCGAAAGATGGACGACGACCCTTACGGCAGTCTCCATAAAGGGTGAATTGGCTAACGACCAAAAGTTCGCCGTTGATTTCCTGAACCGATCGATCAAACCGATCGCCTTCCTCTCCAGGGAACAGCCTTAACTCCAGGCATTTTTTCACCATCCAGTCTAGCTCTGCCTCAGTGTCCGTCTCAGCAATGCCTACCAGCAGGTTTAGCCCTCGCCCGATTTTGCCCACCACTTCACCGTCGATCGCCACCTGAGACGATCTGACCCGCTGCACAATTACTCGCATTTCTAAACGGTTCCACCAAGGTTAGCGGCCAAACCCCTTGCCTCGATTAGCCGAGGACATACAGAGGCAGTCCTCCAATTGCTGCCGCAATGTTGTATGGTCGAGGTTTTGACCAATCAACACCAACTGATTCTTAGGCTTGCCTTTCCACTCTTCGTCATCTAAGGAGAAGCGTTTGCCGCTCAGGTGGAAAATATGGCGTTTGGGACTCTCATCAAACCAGAGAATGCCCTTGGCGCGGAAGACAGACTGAGGCAACTGGTTATCTAAAAATTGCTGGAACTTCTTAATGGCAAAGGGCCGATCGCTCTGGAAGGAAATTGAGGTAAAGCCGTCAATGGCTAAATGGTCAGAGTGGTGATGCTCATGGGCATGATCGTGATCGTGTTCACAATGCCCGTGATCATGGTCGCAGTTTGAATGATCGTGATGGTCGTGGGCATGGGCCTGATCGTCGTGAGCATGATGGTCATGATCGTGATGGTCATGATCGTGATCGTGATGATGCCCCTCTTCCGGCTCAAAATACTTATCTGACTCAAACAGACCCACACTCAAGACCAACGGTAACGGCACCTGTGATTGGGTTGTCCGCAGGATTCTGGCCCCTTCCTTGACATCGCGAATTTTAGATTCTAAAAGATCTAAATCAGCTTCATCAACCAGATCAGCCTTGTTGAGCAGAATGATATCACCGTAGAGAATCTGGTTGTAGGCAGCCTGACTGTTAAACAGATCCAAGCTGTAATTTTCCGCATCCACCAAAGTCACGATCGAATCGAGCCGAGTCAGATCCCGCAACTCAGTACCCAGAAACGTAAGGGCGATCGGTAGGGGATCAGCTAAGCCAGTCGTTTCGACGACCATGTAATCAATATTGTCGCGCCGTTCTAAAACGCGATAAACCGCCTCAACCAGGTCATTGTTGATGGTGCAGCAAATACAGCCGTTGCTTAGCTCCACCATGTTGTCGTCGTTGCCCTCTAAAGAGATGAGCAGCTCGTTGTCAATGCCAATTTCGCCAAATTCGTTCACCAAAACGGCAGTTTTCAAGCCCTCCTGATTCGTCAGGATATGGTTGAGGAGGGTCGTTTTCCCACTGCCCAAAAAGCCCGTGATGATGGTAACGGGAAGCCCGTGTTTGTCAACATCCATTGCGGAGGATGGGTTTGAAGTGACTGCTGATGACATAGCGCAGTTATCGGAAACGTCAGGATATGGACTAGAGTTTAAGCGATGCAACAGTCAAAACCAAACTTTTGAAGAATTCCCGTTGCAACGACAGTCATTCTCTATTATTGCTGATTCGGCAGAAAGAGGGAAAAGGATGAAAATTGGCAGATAAAATACTAAGCCGTCTCAGTCCGTGCTTCACGTTTCAGACTTCAGCAAGAGCAATGAGTATTTCTAATTAATATTCCCGCAGATAAAGATTCGTGTAGAATCAATGCAAATGCTAAATTTAGTAGACTTTTCTTAAAATTTACCGATCGCGTTCCACATATAGCGTACAACAGATGTCTACGATTCTATACTAGACGGATTGTTTGATACAGGTTGTTTGGTGCTGTGTATCACGGTTCGCGTGATGATGCCGTTGTGATGAAGGAAGTCATGAACACAATGAAAATGCCCGCTTTTCCTGAAGGTCGCCATCCTCTGATTCAAGCCCTCAGTCACCATAGTGATCATGATTTGCTGACGCTGTTCCAACGTCATCCTGATGTCGGTAAATATTTTATTGCCCTCTTCAGCCGCTACGGGCCGATCGTCTACACGCTGATTTCCCATTCCGTGCGATCGTCTGTGCAAGCAAATTATCTATTTGCTGTCACTTGGCGACATATTTACTACGAACTGGGTGGCTTAGATTTACACGAATCTTCAGCAGAGGAGCAACCCTTCACCCTGCAAAACTGGCTGATTAACATCACAGCCGTCTGTATTAATCGGGTGGAATTGCCGCCCGTAGAAGCCATTCACTACTCCTTACAAAAGGCATCCCCCCCCCTCTGGTGCTACCTGGAACAGGCCCTCGATCGACTTCACCCCCTCCATCGCCTGATTGTGCTAATGGCTCAAACATTCCACTGGAGCGAAACCCGCATTTCGGCTTATCTGCAAGCAGAAGGTGAAATGTTCACGACACAAGCCGTTAAGCAACAGCTTGAAGAAGCCTATCAGCAATTAGAATCGGTTTTGCCTGAAGATGTCCGCACGATTTATCTGGAACACCTAGCAGGAACAGATGAAGCGTTGGGCGATCGGACTAATCGTGAAGTTCGCCAAAACGAAGGCTCCAATCAAGATATATTCAACCTCGATTCTTTAGAGCCAATCTTTGAATGAAAAGCAGGTTTTACAGCACTTCCTAAAACTCAATCCCTGCCTGAGCTTTCACCCCTTGCTCTCGAAAAGGATGCTTAACCAGCGTCATTTCCGTGACCAGATCAGCCCGATCGATTAACGTAGGAGGGGCACCGCGTCCGGTGAGGATAACGTGAACATCATCAGGTTTCTGCTCCAATCCAGCCAGAACTTCCTCAACGGCAAGATAGCCTAGCTTCAATGCAATATTGATTTCATCCAGCAAAACCAGCTTAAAGTCAGGATTGCAAATATACATCATGGCTTTTGCCCAGGCTGCCTGCGCCTTTTGAATGTCTCGATCGCGGTCTTGGGTTTCCCAGGTAAAGCCTTCCCCCATGGCATGAAACTCCAGTTGGGGATTTGCTCCTTCTGCCCAGTGAGATAAGACCGCCTTTTCTGCCGGTTCCCAGGCTCCTTTAATGAACTGGACGATCGCCACCCGATAGCCATGTCCCAACGATCGCATCACCATACCCAGTGCAGCAGTGGTTTTGCCCTTGCCGTTGCCCGTGTGGACGATGATCAACCCCTTTTGCCGATCGCGCTCTGCCAATCGCTGTTCCTGAACTTCCTTGCGTCGCTGCATTTTACGACGATATTGTTCTGAAGTGAGTCCGGTAGCGGTGGCTTCTTCATCCAGGCGGGTGGCTTCCTGGTCAGTTGTTTCCTGATCAATGGTGGAATTTAGCGTGCGATCGGTTTGTTCAGAGTGGATTGAACTCATGGGTTAGAGGGCTATTGTGCGTAAGTCGTTGCAATTTTTGAGCGTAGCATGGATATCAAGGCTTTGCTTTGACTGTATTTGAGTCCGTTTCCGCAGTTACTATTCATCGCCAAAATAATCAGAATCAATCTTTTTAATTTCGTAGGAAGAAACTGACGAGACACCTAAATTGAAATCGATCATATACTGAGCTAATTGTTCACCATCAACCAAGACAATTTTTGTCTCATTCCTAGGAACGTATTCCTTTGCTTGTTCAGAAAATTTAGATGTAGTAATAAAGATTCCTTTCTTTGCTCCTTGTCCTGCCAAAGCACCAACAAATCTTTGAATTTCAGGACGACCAACGGTATCATTCCATCGTTTCGCCTGAACATAAATCACGTCTAAACCCAATTTATCTTCTTTAATTATTCCATCAATTCCTTCATCTCCACTTTTACCAATTGCTCTACCAGCCTCTTTAATCGAACCTCCATATCCCATTTTGACTAAAAGCTCCACCACCAGTTGTTCAAAAAAACTAGGTGAGCAGCTTCTTACTTTGGACAGTAAATCCTGTGCCAAAGTTTGTCGAATTTTTTGGTAAGCATATTCTAGAGTTTCTTCTGGCGTATCTGGACTAGATGATTCATCTGCTTCAGGAGCCGTAATTTTCTCAATATTATTTGCAGCACCAATAAACTCTAAGTATTCAGGAAATTGTTTCAAGAAGCCAACATTGATAATAGGGGGATTCTTTTTGAGCATTTCTAATCCCCTTAAAGTGATTTGAATAAGCGATCGTCCAGGGGATTCTAGTAAACCTGCCTTCTTCAGGTGAGTTCGTGCCCAGCCCACTCGATTATCAAAAATTGATTGCTTCCCACTGGGTAAAAGCTCTTTTCTCTCTTCACTAGTTAGTTTGAAATGTTTTGCTAGATACTCAATGGACTCTCTAAGAGTATGCTCCTTACCATCACTTGCAAATTGCATCAGGGGCAGCATAATGCTTTGATAATCTGGGATGGTCATTTGTTGGATTTAGGACTCAAAATAATAGTCTTTGTATGATCTTCCTGTTAGAATACCCACTCTTCAGCAACATTTACTGAAAAACGCATCATTAGCATGGGGCAACTAAAGCAGAGATCTCCGTTAGTCCAGACAACCACTGACCAGTTTTTTACAGAATGGCACCAGGACTTACCAACATTATCAGAAGTAGAAAAAGCAACGCTGGATAAGTATTATCATCGCTATCTGCGGCATGGAGAGCAGGGTGAACTGTCGGAAGGAACCGTTAAGCTGTTGCTAGTGTTTCCCTTACTGGAACTGGCAGGTTTTTATGATGAACCATTTTTCATCACTACAGAACCGCCCGTAGAGATTGTCGTGGAAGATCAAGATGAGGTACTGCGAGGTCGGATTGATACCCTTGTGGTTCAGCAAGATTTGTGGGTGTTAACGGTTGAATCAAAGCGATCGATCGCCTTTTCCGCTGCACTGCCCCAGGCATTAGCTTATATGATGGCAAATCCCCATTCAGATCGCCCATCCTACGGTGTAGGAACCGATGGTGACTTGTTCATGTTCATCAAGTTGGTAAACCAGAATCCGCCAGAGTACGATTTTTCTGAACCGTTCTCGTTATTCATCACGCGCCAAAATCGCCTATACGACATTTTGCGGGTGTTCAAGAATTTAGCTCGGCTTATTTCACAAGATCATCCACAAAATCATTCCACCGCATTCTGATTAATGGGACTCCGGCATCGTATCCGCGTTCACCACAGCCGATGTGTACCAGGTGTTTGCTTCAATTAAGGTATGCACTTGCCACGCAGGATCAGTCTGTGGAAAATCCGATCGATAATGTCCTCCCCGGCTTTCAGTGCGTAGGGCAGCACTTTTCAAGATGAGATAAGCAATATCCAGCAAATTGCGGGTTTCACTCCAGACGCGAAGTTGGGCAGCTTCAGGATGTTCAATTTGGATCGATCGCCCCGGACTTGTCCCCAATGCATCAAGCAGCGATCGGCTCAGGGGCAATGCGGCAAATTCATCGCGCCACCGTTCCACCTGAGTAATAGCAGTCTCTAGCGTTTGCTGCTCCCGACAAATGCCTGCACTCTGCCACATTAAACGGGGTAATTCGTTTCGCCAGTAGTCAATTTGAACGAGTTGCTCCTGCCAATCCTCTAAATTTTGGATTTGCTCCCGACTCCCCACTCCCGACTCCCCACTCCCCATTCCCCACTCCCGATCGCCCAAATGCTTCAACTGCGCCCCAAACACCAAACATTCCAGCAAAGAATTGCTCGCCAACCGATTCGCCCCATGCACTCCTGTACTTGCCGTTTCACCCACCGCATATAAACCCGAAACCGTGGTGCGGCTCAAGGTATCTGTCGTAATGCCCCCCATCCAGTAGTGTGCTGCTGGAGCAACTGGAATTGGCTCCTGAAACACATCTATGCCCCAGGTTTGGCAAACCTGAATGATATTGGGAAAGCGACGACGAATCGTATCTGGCGGAATTGGGCGGAGATCTAACCAAACATGGGTCGATGCTGGATCAGGTGTAGTGCGCTGCAAGTGGTTAAAGATGGCACGGCTCACCACATCTCTGGGAGCCAGTTCCCCCGCAGGATGATACTCAAAGGCAAACCGATCGCCCCGCTCGTCGATTAAATGCGCCCCTTCTCCCCGGACAGCCTCACTAATCAAAAATCTGGGTGCTCCGGGCTTGGTTAAAGCAGTCGGGTGAAATTGGAAGAACTCCAAATCTCGAAGCTGCGCCCCCCCTCGCCAGGCCATTGCCACGCCATCCCCCGTACTCAAAGCCGGATTCGTGGTTTGAGCAAAGACCTGCCCTCCTCCCCCGGTTGCTAAAACAACGGCTCCTGCTTCCAGCCAAACGATCGACCCTTCATAGAGCAAACTCACCCCGCGACAGTGACGATCGTCCATCCACAAATCCAGGACAAACGCCTGAGAAAAAACCTGCACATTCGCACGGCGAAGCACCTGTTCTTGCAACGTTGACACCATTGCCCGCCCGGTGGTATCTGCGGCATGAAGCACGCGACGACGGGAATGGGCCGCCTCCAAGGTCAATGCCAAATCCTTACCATGCCGATCGAACGCCACCCCCATTTCCACCAGCGATCGCACACACTGTGCAGCATTTTCTACCAATAGCTGTACTGCCTCTCGCTCACACAATCCCGCTCCAGCTTTCAGCGTGTCTTCAATGTGCAGCTTGGGCGAATCATCTGGAGAAATGGCCGCCGCAATGCCGCCCTGGGCCCAGTCACTCGCCGACAAGCTCAGGGTATCTTTGGTAATTAGCCCTACCCGCAGCGACTCCGGAATGCAGAGGGCAGAGTACAGTCCAGCCGCTCCACCGCCAATAATTAAGACATCAAACCAGTTTGACAACGGTATTTGCACAAGCTTCAGCACTCGATCGCTAAGGAGAATAGGAGCCTAAAAATAAAAACAAAGCCCGCCAATGCGGACTCAGAAAACGAACGAGATTTCAGGTAATTATCGCCCAATACAAACAACTTGAACAACAAAGCGAAAACCGAGTGTGAGGAAAGATTAGGGGTATCACTCAGTCCTCAGCACTCAGTTTCCAACAGCCATTTTCCTAACGATAAATGCCATTGTTAAAGCGATCGCCGCCTTCCGTTAGCGCAGCTTCAGGAGGAGTAACGGTGAAGTTGCTGAAGTTTGCTTGCAAGACTTCCTTCTGACGTTCCGTTAATCCAGGCATATCCAGCACATCTTCCACCTTTTCAAAGGGGGCATTTTTGAGGATGGTACGTGCCAACGTTGGATATAGACCGGGATAGTCCATAAACGCCCGAACGTTCGTGTTATTCAAATCAATTTTCTGACCAAACTCAGTACTGAGCTTGTCATCCATAACATTGCGAATTTCCAATGCCACTACCGGAGAAGCACTGAAGGTCAAACTGTTTACATTTGCTGCCATTGCGGACGGGGTTTGCCCAAACCATCCCAGACAACCCATGACCAGTCCCAATGCCATGATCATGCCAACCAGCCGTTTCATTAGTAAGATCCCTCCCAATCTGGACAAATCGAACTTCATATAAAGTCCAAATACACAGCATTTATATAGAGCCTACCACTGAATCGGACGGTATAGGACAGTACGATCGAAGCCAAAACCAGCATCAGCAAAAACGCGATCGAATCCTGTGGAAATCCAATTTGTAACAGAATGAACAGAAATCACAGAAAATTTGCTACGCCCCTCCTGTGACATCAATAAATGAACCCGTTGTGTAGGAAGCCTCATCAGACAATAGCCATAAAATCGCCCGGGCCACCTCGATCGCTTCTCCGCCTCGCTTCATGGGGGTAAACGCTTTGACTCGCTCAACCCGATTCGGCTCTCCCCCGCTGGCGTGAATATCAGTGTAAATAAACGCTGGACGGACAGCATTCACCCGAATTCCTTCGCTAGCAACTTCCTTTGCCAGCCCAATCGTCAGGGTGTCGATCGCTCCCTTGGAAGCGGCGTAATCTACATATTCACCTGGAGAGCCAAGCCGAGAAGCCCCGGATGAAACGTTCACGATCGCTCCTCCATCCCCTCCATGCAGAGTAGACATCCGTTTGACGGCTTCCCTGGCACACAAAAAGCTGCCAATAACATTGGCTGCAAAAACTCGGTTTAGGCGAGCAGCACTCATACTTTCAAGCCTCATCTGCGACTCCAGAATTCCAGCATTATTAACCAGAGCCGTCACCCTGCCCAATTGCCCATCAACTTGGTTAAAAAGCTGGATAACGTCATTTTCCGAAGCAACATCAGCCGCCACTGCGATCGCTCTCCCTCCAAGCTGTTCGATTGATTCAACCACACGGCTTGCAGCCTCCTGATGCCGAAGGTAATTCACACAAACAGCGTAACCTCGCTGAGCGGCAAGTTGAGCAGTAGCAGCACCAATGCCACGGCTCCCGCCTGTAACGATCAGGACTTTGTTCATTGCGGTGAGAGTTAGAGAATTTGTGAATGTTCCATAGGGCAGATAACGTAGCTACTGAATCTGGACAGGCAGGATGCCCATTCCCCAAGAAGTGGAATCAGCCACCCCCATCTAAATCAATTCACGATCAATCATACCCAGAATAAGTAGGAATACTTATACTATTTCATAGTCATAACGAGTACGATTTGATCAAGGGTTTTGATTGAACAACTCTGATTTAGACATGCTGACTGAGGATACGGCGATGCAATTTTTACGATTTGAACACATTAATCTTTCCTGCCAGGATCTAGAAACCTCCAAGCAGTTTTACCAAACCCTTTTTCCAGATTGGTTTGTTCGGGCTAAAGGAGAATGGCAAAACGAACGCTGGATACATTTTGGCGATCGACAGTTTTACCTTGCCCTGAATGAATCTCCCGATGCCGAGCGGACACAATACCCCTATGAGGGGATTGGCATTAACCACATTGGGTTTGTGATTGACGATGGTGAAAAAATGAAAGCCGTCCTGGAAGCGAACGGCATTGAATATTGCACGATGGATGCTCCGGAAACCAAATTCCGAATTTATGTCAGTGACCCTGATGGCAACGAAATCGAGTTGGTTGAGTATCAGGACGCTTACGAGTTACGGTAGCTCAGCCTCCCGCAACAGCCGGAACAATACTCACTTCATCACCTTCATTGAGTGAAGTATTCTTCCCGTCTAAAAAGCGAATATCTTCGCTGTTGACATAGAAATTGATGAACCGCCGCAGTTCTCCCTGATCATCACATAGCCGCGCCTTGATGCCAGGAAAACTGCTTTCTAAGGAATCTAATAACTCTGCGATCGACCCGCCTTCACATTCAATGGTGGCTTGGTCGCGAGTAAACTTTTGAAGTGGTGTGGGAATCAAAACTTTGACAGACATAGGAAGAGGAGAAGATAGAAGACGAAAAGCAACAGAAACGAACGTTGTGAAGGAGGTAACCGGGAATCGGGAATCGGGAATCGTAATTGGTAATCGGGAATTGGTGAAGGATGGCTTATTCCTCCCCATTACCCATTACCCATCACCCATTACCGAAACACATTACACCAAAACTTCCTGCCACTCTAGCCGATCGAGGGTTCTGGATCGCTCCAGGGCACGCTCGAAGCTGTCGAGTTTGGGTTCAATGGTGAGGGGTTGTCCGATGTAGCCTTGAACCGCTTCCTGAGTCTTCAAACCGTTTCCAGTAATATACACAACGGTGGTTTCATCGGAGTTGATTTTGCCTGCCTCAACTAGCTTTTTCAGCGTGGCGATCGTTGTTCCGCCTGCCGTTTCGGTAAAGATGCCTTCAGTCTCTGCCAAAAGCTTCATTCCCTCAACGATTTCTTGATCCGTTACAGATTCAATGTTGCCGTTGGTCTTGCGGGCAATATCAACTGCATAGATGCCGTCGGCCGGGTTGCCAATGGCGATCGACTTTGCAATGGTGCTGGGCTTAACGGGGGTAATAAAGTCCCGTTCTTCCCGAAAGGCTTGGGCGATCGGCGAGCAGCCTTCTGCCTGCGCTCCGCTGAAGCGAACGGCTTTCTCTTCAACCAGCCCAACTTTTACAAATTCCTGGAAGCCCTTATAGATCTTAGTGAACAGAGAACCAGAAGCCAGAGGAGCCACAATATGATCAGGCAATTGCCAACCTAGCTGCTCTGCTACTTCATAGCCCAGCGTTTTTGAGCCTTCAGAGTAGTAAGGACGCAAATTAATGTTTACAAACCCCCAGCCGTGAGTGTTTGCCACTTCAGAGCAAAGGCGGTTCACCTGGTCATAATTTCCGTGCACTGCCATCACCGTTGGGCCATAAACCAGGGTTCCCAATACTTTCCCAGCTTCCAGATCAGAAGGAATAAAGACACAGCAATCTAAACCAGCATGGGCTGCGATCGCCGCCGTCGAGTTGGCTAGGTTGCCAGTGCTGGCACAAGAAACCGTTGTAAAACCAAGTTCGCGGGCGCGAGTCAATGCCACCGACACCACCCGATCCTTGAAGCTGAGGGTCGGCATGTTGACAGCATCGTTTTTGATGTAAAGCCGCTTCAAACCCAGACGACGCGCCAAGCGATTGGCCTTCAGGAGGGGAGTCATCCCTGTACCCACGTCGATCGGCGTATCCGTAACAACCGGCAGAAAGGGACGATACCGCCAGATCGAGTTTGGGCCAGCTTGAATGCGTTCACGAGTTACTGTTTGAGCTAATGCACTGTAGTCGTACATTACTTCTAACGGCCCAAAGCAAAATTCACAAACATGAATCGCTTTTGCCTCGTACTCAGCACCACATTCTTTACATTTCAAGCCAGTAAATGTAGCACTCGATGAAGGTTGGGTAAGGGATTGAGTCGCCTGGGTCATGGGTAAAACTTAACTACCTTTTCTCTACAGCATCACAACACAGCAATATTCAGTCGGGAGTAGGCTCGATCGCCTTTCCTCAACATTGCATCGGATAGTAACACGGATAACAAAACACCGTCAAACATATCCGACTCTTTTTGTCGGGTATTGCAAAAGTAGAGTAGCAGTACGCATTTCAGCAGCATAAGACGGCCACAGGAAGAGTCTGCGACCGTAAATCTGTCAAATTATTAAAATTATTAAGCTGATCTTCAGGAAATTGATTTCCGATGCCGATTTACCCTACGATTAGCAACAGGTAAGGATGAGAAGCTAGCCACAGATTTAATGCTGTCTCTTATACACATCT
>PVWD01000466.1 GCA_003003615.1 filamentous cyanobacterium CCP2
GAGTGCCCTCCGGACGGTACGTCAGATGGATAAACTTGGGAGGTAAATCGGAGGCTTTAGCAACGCCCAAAAAGGCTCCCATGCCCAGCTTTTCACACTCAGCCTGCTCCAAAATTTCTAGCTCTAAGCCATATTCCTGGGCGATCGCCTCTGCGGTTTCAGCCAGCGTAATTGGAGTCACAATATTTGCCGGAGCAGACACCAGCTCCCGTGCCAAAATCACCCCCAAACAAACCTGGCGTGCTTGGGTAATGGCGGCATCCTGACCCGACAGCCCCAACAGATCGATCTGTTCGAGCTTCAAAGCTTTGTCTTTTTCCTCTGAATCAGACTTAAAGCGAGCATCCTGGTGCGCCGCCAGTTCAATGCCTTCCACGATCGCCTGAGCCGTTAATGCTGGGTGATTTTGCCAAACGGGGAGGCTAATTCCCAGGGTTTTGCACTTTTCCTTTTTGGCCGATCGCAAAGCAATAGCCGCAGCCCGACGCAGCGTTTCCAGCTTTAGCCCCTCTGCTTTGCCCAAGCCCACAACGGCAATTTTACGAATCGGACTCTTGGCTCCAACTCGCGTAATAGCACTGCTGCCCTCTTTGCCTTTAAATTCTGTTTCGGCAATCAGTTCTGAAAGCGTCCCGGTTAGCAGTTGGTCGAGTTCTGCCAAATCCCCGGTTAGCTCGACAGCATCCTCAAACAGTCCAATTACCAAGCAATCCCCAGACCATTGTGTTCTGGGTGTATCTGTCCCACGAAGATTCATAACCTGACACAGCCCGAAATCATCTTTTCCCAGTATTGCTCAATTTATTGGCTTCAGGTGAGAATGCCAGCGATTTCACAGCAATACTTCAAGACCAACGCACTTCCCATCCGTAAATTGCGGATTGACCTGAATTTGGCTCATTGTATCGATTCGAGCATCGGCTTCAGCCAGTTCATGGGCCGGATAGGTTGTAGTGATACCAATCACCTGCATTCCTGCTGCACGTGCTGCTTTGACTCCGGCGATCGCATCTTCAATTACCAGACAGTTTTTGGGTGGAAATCCGAGTCGGGCTGCTGCCTTCAAATATCCTTCCGGATCGGGTTTACCTTTCTTCACATCATCGGAGGTGATCAACACTTTCGGCAGGGACAGCCCAACGTGCTGCAAGCGTCCTGGAGCTAAAAGCAAGTCGCCAGAGGTTACAACTGCCCAATGCCCCTCTGGTAAAGATTCCACCAATGCCTTCACTCCGGGAACCTCCTCCACGCCTTCAAAATCCAGAGCTACACGCTGGTGCAACTGCTTGGATTCTTCGTAGGCGGGAAGATGGGGTGCGACCAAGCGAATCGTTTCCATTGAAGGGCGACCGTGGGAAATATGCAGAACTTTTTCTGCATCCAAACCGTGCTGCTGCGACCAGAGCCGCCAGTGGCGTTCCACGTTGGCATTGGAGTTAACCAGCACGCCATCTAAATCAAACAAAATGGCTTCACAGTAAAAACGCTGCATGAAGGCTCTCCGTGTTTAAGGGGCTGATTCAAGGGGCTAAAGTAAGCCCTTGGCGATCGGCGGTAGAAATTAAGATTTCTTCTACCTGAGTGGGGGTCAGGTTGGGGTTTGCACTTAGCATGAGAGCGACCACTCCAGCCACATGGGGCGTTGCCATTGATGTGCCGTCATAGCGATCGTAGATGGCCCCTGGAAGGGTGGAGCGTACCTGGATTCCAGGAGCCACCACAAACCGATGGGGAGTATTACCCGACGGATTCGAGTCAATATACATTCTACGATTGGCACCGATCGCTCCCACTGAAATTCCCAAATTTCGTACTGCCCCGAAAAAGGCCGGATCTCCAGGCTTCAAGGCTCCAAGCCGCTGACGTTCATTTCCTGAAGCCATCACCACTACCGCGCCAGAATCACGGGCAAAGCTCATCGCCGCTTCCAGTTCTGGAGCCACTCCTGATCCCGGATCGCCACCCAAGCTCAGATTAATCACCCGTGCCCCATTATCCACTGCATAGCGAACGGCTCTAGCAATGACAGCATCATCGTTTACGGCTCCTCTCGCGTCTAAAACCTTGAGGGGCATAATTTTGGCACCGTGGGCTACCCCCAGCTTGCCAGAACCAACCTGCCCAGCAATGATGCCTGCCACATGGGTTCCATGTCCGTCGATCGCATCGTCAGCAGGTTGATTGGTATGGTTAACAAAATTCCAGCCTAGGCGATCGTCAATGTAGCCGTTTCCGTCATCGTCGATGCCATTGTTGGGGATTTCGCGGGAATTGTTCCAAATGTTGCCAAATAAGTCTGGATGGTTGTAGTCTACGCCAGAGTCAATCACCGCAACCGTAACTCCTTGCCCGGTAAAGCCTTTTGCCCAAACAGCAGGAGCATTCACCAAGTCTAAACTCCAGTTATCTCCCCCTATGGGGGCGGCATTGGCAAACCGGGGCTGCCCGATCGCCTGGGATACGGCTGCGGCTGCATCGACTAGTCCGTAACCATAGAAGAAGTCAAATCCTGTATTGGAAGGAGTAACGGCTTTGCTGCGAAGGGTGTATTTCCCCGTTTTGTTGGGACGGGCACTGCTAACCCGAATTGCATATTTCATCCCTTTTTGGGCAGTAAAGACCATCCGAGGATTCAGGTTCGACGTATCATCGCCATACAGCAGTTCTCGTCCAGTTCGTGCATTCAAAAGCTGGAGATAGCCGTCAAATTTTCCCTTGAGGTTGATTTCTACGCGCTGCCCCGGACGCACGCTCCGCAATACATAATCATCGGCATAGGAAGCGAGATTCAAATCCTGCCCATCGGTTTTGCTCAATGCGCCCTTGACGCTTTGCCCTGCCCGTAGGACGCTTCTGGAAATCGTGCCACGAACCGATCGCAAGGCTCGACCAAAGGCATAGGATTTGCTGCCGCTCAACTCATCGCCGCTGGGAGTTCCATAAAACTCACTGCTAATGCCAACCGCTGGTTCCCCCGATCGTCCTCGCAACCGCAGGGCATGCCGTGCCTCATTGAAGCGCGATCGGCTCTTGAAGGGGGATTCAACTAATCCATGCAGTGATGGCTCGGACTGTAGCGATGCTTGGGATCTAGGGATAGTAAACATACGGAGATGAACCACTGAAGCGATTCAATGCAGAAAAAAATCAGCAAAAACCGATCGGTATAATCCACCATATCCGCGAAATCAATTAAGTGCCAGTACGGGGAGGGGAAGAGGGAGTGG
>PVWD01000467.1 GCA_003003615.1 filamentous cyanobacterium CCP2
CACCCAGCCCCCATCACCCTCTGTCCCGATTTCGGTCTACCGAGAACTGGCAGCAGAGCTTCAGGCAACGCGGGCAATGGTGGACTCGTTGAACGCCAAAAACCAGGATCTCACTGGGCAAAACCAGCGATTGCGGCAGGAAATTCAACGGTTTGTCCAATCGGCAATGCATTTACAGGTTCTGGTTGACCCAACTCAGCCGCCGATCGGAGCTTCTGCCCCCAATTCCCCAAATTCTCAAGCTACAAAGCCCCGTCGCACTCGAAGCAATGTCTCGTCTGAGACAGATTATTCTTCCCTGCCCACCCTAGAGGAAACCGCAGCAGCATCGGCAGTGGCGGCTCAGCTTCGATCGAATGAAGCCAGTCCAGAAGCGGAAGCAGATGAGCGTCCTACTTCCCGTCCAAGCAGAGATTTTAGCGGGCTATGGCTTTCCCTCATCGTTATGTTGATTATGGTGACTGCCTTTGGTGCAGGGTTTTTGGTGGTGCGGCCACTCCTGCCCACTTCCAATGGTGACTCTAATTCTGAAGAGACGATCGACGGGCAGTCCAGTAGCCCATCCAACAGCCCCACCCTGCCTGCCCCGGCCGCTTCAGAGCCGGTTTCCCCATCGCCAACTGCTAATCCTTAAATTACGGTTTCACTTAAGTTTAAAGCTCCAAACGGCGACGCGCTGCCTCCAGCAAAAGCCGGTGTTCCGCCCGGACGATCGCCTGATGGGTTGGCTCAATTTCATTCCAATCTACTGAGATTGCTGTAATGCCCCAGCGCACCAGAGACTCAATCACTTCTGGATATTGGCTGGTCAATTGCCCGCAGATAGAACAGGGAATTTGGGCTTGTCTTGCCGTTTGAATGATTTGCTCGATCGCTCGCATGACCGCAGGGTGATGAGCATCAAAGGCAAAGGAGAGTTCTGGCTGGTCGCGATCGATTCCCAGGAGTAGCTGCGTCAAATCATTACTGCCAATGGACACACCCTGCACCCCTGCGGCAATGTAGTCCGGCAATAACAGCAACACCGAGGGCACTTCTGCCATCAGCCAAAGCTGGAAGTGTGGGTTGTGATGTAGCCCGGACTGTTCCACTCGTTGCCGACAGCGAACAAATTCTTCCACCGTTCGCACAAAGGGCAAGATTAAATGAACATTGTCATAGCCAGCGTGCTGCACCTGCCGCAGGGCTGCCAGTTCTGCCGCAAATAGGGCGGGATACACCTGATAACGCAACGTGCCCCGCATTCCCAAAGCCGGGTTCAGTTCAGGCTCTGCATGATATCCCTGCAAATGGGCAAATTCATGGGAGCGCAAATCAGACGAGCGGTAAAAAACGGGGCGTGGGGCAAAGGTTTGGGCAAATTGTTGAATCCGTTGAGCGAGCCGCCGGGTGAGTTCTGCCGTTTGTCCTTGTTCAAGCCACTGCTGAGGGTGACGCTGCTCCAAAATCTCTAGCATCATCAGTTCTGAGCGCAACAGCCCAACTCCATCGATCGGTAGATTTGCCAAACGATCGAGCATTTGAAGCTGGCTTAACGTGACAAACAGCCGGGTGGCTGGAGCTTGGGAGGTGTATGTTTCTGCATTGGATAGGCTCTCTAAAATAGCAGTGATGTAGTGCGGTTCTTGAACGGGTGCTTCTTGACCGATCGACTCTCCGTTCGTTGGGTCACTTGCTTCAGACGGATAAACTTTTCCTCGATCGCCATCGATGCGGATCAATTCTCCTGGCTGAATCACCTGAGTTGCATTCACCACACCTGTGACGGCAGGAATACCCATCTCCCGCGCTAACACTGCCGCATGGCTAGTTAGTCCGCCTTGTTCCGTGATAATGCCTACTGCCTGCTGAATCCAGGGCAACCAGTCGGGTGTAATGGTTGAGGCAACCAAAATACATCCGGGCGGAATTTCTCTTGAAGAAAGGGTATGGCTCGTTGGTTGGCGTATTCCTGCTGGGGGCATGATCCAGGCTGGGGCGATCGCTTGTCCGGGGGCTGCTGCTAAGCCCGTGAGAGGGTAGTCCGAGGGAGAAGCTGCGGTTTTTCCAGCAGAACCGACAACAGGGTGCAGCCGTTCATTTAAGTCTGGAATCACCTGAGTCAGATGAAATTGCGGATTTGCAGCATCGCTAAGTGTCCATTCAAGCTCTAATAATGTTCCCAATTCTGCGGCAACCTGCTGGGTTAACTGCACCAGAGATTGGAGTTGGGCATCGGTTAAAACGGGTTGAGTATGTTGAGCAGATGCGAGCAAATGGGTTTGGTAATGCTCTTCTGGCAGGAGCGAAGCAGGAATGGACAGATCATCTGAAGGCAGGGAAATGCCATAGGCGATCGACTTTGTGCCGAACTGGTGGGTATGGTTTCCTGTTTGACGGTCAACCCGGTAAAAGTCTGGTTCAACTTCGCCGTTGACTAGCCCCCGCCCCAACCCCCAAACCGCCCGAACCTCTACATCGTGATTGTGCAGTTGGGTTGTTCCAGAGGCAATGACCGATCGAATTGGCTGCACCAAAACAGCCAGCCGGATCTGCTGAAGCTCAATGCGTAACCGTTGCCAATACAGCAAGCTTTTCGCCCGGAATAGCTCCGCCCAAACCTGCTTAAGACTCTGGGCAAGCATTGCCTTATCCATTGGGCAAACCGTTGCCTCTAATAATCCCGTTGTTTTGAGGCTCACCGTTGGGTCTAGGTTAAAGGGCAAGGCGATCGAAGGGCGCAAAATCAGAGCATCCGTTTGCCACGTCTGGCAATATTGTTCCAGTTGATCCAGCCACGCTGGTAAAAGGGCCGCCTGCATGGACTGCCGGATTTGTTGAGCAACGGCCTGCAACTGACGCGGATTATCCACATCCAAGTGCAGCGAGGAGTTGGGCAAGTCTGCAAACATCGGTTCTGCCCATTCCATTTGCTCCAAAAAGGTTTGAAACACCTCCGACGAAATCACAAATCCAGGAACAACTGGATACCCTCGCTGAGCCAGCAACCCCAAGTAAAATGCTTTGTCACCGACCAAAGCACGATGGGATGGATGGATCTGGTCGAGCCAGTAAAGGAAATCCTCTAGCATAGGGCGATGGGGAAGCGTTAGGCAGACGATCGGCAAACCCTGCTTGGAATGACAACCGAAGCAAGACTGATCTCAGAGTGTCTGAATCTGCTGAAAATATCAAGAAATTTTTCATAAGGGTTAGGGAGTAGGGAGTGGGG
>PVWD01000468.1 GCA_003003615.1 filamentous cyanobacterium CCP2
AAGTGATGCATGAGCGGAATGCGCACAACTTCCCCCTCGACTTGGCAACCGTCAAGGCTCCTGAAATCGTGGGCTAGGTTCCATCCTATTCATTAGGGTTTGATAGATTTGAATGAAGGTTTCTCCCGCATGGGGGAAACCTTTTTGTTGAAGGTACTTAGCAGTACAAAAAATAATTAGGATAAGTTCATACCGCCAAGCTAATCCGTTTGGGATTTCGGCTACCTAGTACTCTTCTAACCTTCGCTCTATCTGCTGAAAGGTTGAAATATTTAGCTTTGTCTAAAAAGAGCGAAACGTGGCAAGAATTGGCAGACTATAGTGGGCACATTAGTGGGCACGTTATTGTGTTTCTAACCAAGCGTATTCGTAACTGGTAATTTCTAATACTGGGAGACGATCGCTACACCCTGTTTATGCCGCTGTAGGTACCATGCATTCCATGACAATCACGCAGGTTTTAGGTGTACTGCTCATCTTTATCCTTTGTCCCCTTCTCGGTGGGTTGCCTCTGATTCATTGGATTACTTTTGGTTTAACTCGGCAACGCCTCTCCAAAGTGGGCACAGGAAATGTCAGCGTATCAGCCGCGTTTTACCATGGTGGACGGATAGTTGGCATACTGGCAGTGCTTTCTGAAGCCCTGAAGGGAATTGCAGCCGTTTTGCTGGCACGGTATTTTTTTCCAGCCGATCCAACCTGGGAAGTTGTCGCACTCATTGCGCTGGTGTTAGGGCGATACTGGATTGGGCGTGGGGCAGGAACCACCAATGTCGTTTGGGGTTATGTCGTTCATGATGTCATTACGGCCGGATTGGTACTGTTGATTGGCGGCATCAGCTTCACAATTTTTCGAGAACGGCGATCGGGCAGACTGGCAGTTTTAATTCTGCTGTCTCTGATCACGGCATTACGCCATCCTCAAAATGGCCCACTGATTGGGGCAACCGTAACGCTTTGCTTGCTGATGGGCTGGATATACCAAAAGATCCCAGATGATTTAGAGTTACCAGAAGCAGGCACTCAGAGGAATTCTCGGCAAGTGTTTCAATTTTTTAAGGGCGATCGAGCTTTATTAACCCTAGACCAAACCCTCAAGGCTGCCAACGTTGGACAAAAGGCTGCCACATTGGCCCAATTAAAGCGATGGGGGTATCCTGTTCCCCTTGGATGGGTATTGCCGCCGGGTGATGATCCGGCTCCACTCCTGAAAACGGTTCAGCCCTCCCCGGAAAACCCTTTTGCGGTGCGTTCATCCGCCATTGGTGAAGATTCCGAACTGGCCTCAGCAGCAGGGCAATATGAATCGATTCTGAACGTCACCAGTCTGCCTGCCTTAGAACAGTCGATCGCCTATTGCCAAGCTTCCTATGACCTACCCTCGGCGGTGCAGTACCGTCAGGATCAAAAGACGGTGCAGGGTGGGATGGCGGTCATCGTCCAAAAGCAGGTACAGGGCGTTTACTCAGGGGTGGCGTTTAGTCGTGATCCGATCGCCCGCTATGGGGATGCAGTCATTGTAGAAGGGCTACCGGGAATGACGGTGCAGGTGGTTTCCGGAAGAGTCACCCCAGAACGATATCGCGTGTGGCTTCAGGAAGGCGATCTAGCAGAAAGCCCTGAGGGAGAAAACGCTTCAGTGGAAAACAGCAGGGCAGATTGGCTCTTACCGGCTAACCTCCGATTAAAAGTGGATGGACAAGGTGAACTGCCTACCCATTTGGTGCAGCAGGTGGCCTACTTAACACGGCAACTAGAAGCCCGATATCACGGCATTCCGCAAGACGTGGAATGGACATACGACGGACAACAACTGTGGGTATTGCAAACTCGCCCCATTACTACCCTTTTACCGATTTGGACACGAAAGATTGCCGCAGAGGTGATTCCAGGGTTTATTCATCCTTTAACTTGGTCGATTAATCGACCTTTGACCTGTGGGGTGTGGGGCAATATTTTTACAATCGTTTTGGGCAAGCGATCGGAAGAATTAGATTTCAACCAAACTGCCACCTTGCATCACTCAGCAGCCTACTTTAATGCATCGCTGTTAGGGCAAATTTTTCGGCTCATGGGCCTACCCCCAGAAAGTTTGGAGTTTCTGACGCGGGGAGCAAAATTTAGTAAACCTCCGTTGCTTTCCACATTGCGGAACCTGCCTGGACTGCTCAAGCTGGCTCAGCGCGAATGGCAACTGGAAAAAGACTTTAACCAAATGTCCTACGATTTGTTTGAGCCAGGTTTGTCTGAATTGACCTATCATCCTGCGACCCATCTGCCGCCCCAACTGCTTTTAAAGCGAATCTACCGGATTTTGAGAATGTTGAAGCAGGCAACCTATTTCAGCATTATGGCTCCCCTCAGCGCAGCTCTACGGCAGGCCCTATTCCAAGTACGAGAGCAGGAACTGGACAACAGCCATACCCCAGAGGTTGCTTCCATGCGATCGTTGCAAACCCTGGCTGCAAACGCTCGTCAAGTCTTACCCAATTTGAGTGAACTCTCTCCTCGAAGTGAGGCTGTCTTTGCAACCCTGGCAGAAAGCTCAGGTGGCGAAGCAATCCTGCGGCAGTTTGAACAATTTTTGGAAAAGTATGGCTACCTCAGTGAGGTTGGCACAGATATTGCGGTTCCCACCTGGCAAGAAAATGCTCAGGCAGTGCAAGAATTATTTACCCAATTTGTGTTTCATCCGCCAGAACCTTCCAAAGCTGAGCCAGTTCAATCTCGCAGTTGGAAAAGACGACGAGTGCAGCGACGAATTGATCTGAAGGGGCGGGTGACAACCCTTTACAGCAAGCTTTTGGCAGAATTGCGGTGGAGTTTTGTGGCCTTAGAGGATCAGTGGCGATCGAACCATGTGCTGGAGCATCCGGGCGATATTTTCTTTTTAACTTTTGATGAGATTGAGCAACTTGTCACCGATTCCAACCCGGAACTGAGGGAGAAAGTCCCGAAATTAATTACTCAGAGGCGATCGAAATTAGAGCAAGACAGCCAACGGACTCCGCCTCTGCTGGTTTATGGCAACACACCGCCCTTTGTTGTGGAAGACAACGATTCTGTGCATGATGAAGCGGCCCAAACCCTCCAGGGGATTGGTGCAAGCCCAGGATATGCTGAAGGCTGGGTTAAGGTGCTTCGCTCCCTCAAGCGGGTTTCTGAAATTAATCGCGATACGATTTTGGTGGTTCCCTACAC
>PVWD01000469.1 GCA_003003615.1 filamentous cyanobacterium CCP2
ATCAACGATCGCGGTAGACGAACCGTGCGAATAATTAAATGCTCTGTGGAGCCATCAAAGGCAAAAAGAGCGTTCCACACCGTTCCAGGAGTAATATCGGCGGCTCCCAACATGATGCTAATGACGAAACAAAATATGACCAGGATGAGTCCAAGCAGTAGTCCAGCGAATCGAAATAGCGACAAATTTGCAGTTGACATCGTTTACTCAGGACGCTTTGTTGCAATTCCTAGGGTTGCACCTTCAACCGTTCGGAGTTCATCCATTACCGCCACCACTCGACCATGATCAACCGTTTCATCTGCATTAATCACAATCAGGGATTGGGAACTGTTGCCAATCAGGTTTTCAACTTGCGCCGCTAGATTCTGAATTTGAATCGGTTCACGGTTCAAACTAATGTTTCCCTGAGCATCGACAGTGACGTTTATTTTGCTCTGACGCTGAGTTTCAGCCGTTACCGATCGGGGTAAATTCACAGGTAATCCTTCCGATCGCGTTAAGAACAGGGTTGCCATGATGAAAAATGTCAGAATGGCAAAAATCACATCAATCATTGGGATGATGTTAATTTGAGCGGGAACATCTGGCTCTTCAGGAATATTCATTGGAAAACCTTGCTCCTAAACTTGCTCCTAAAACAGTGTCTCAATAAATGAATCATCCATTACAGTCCTTGCCGATCGCTTCCCACCATTGATAGCTGCGCCGGATTATCCTCATAGCGGCAAAGATACAACAGTTCCAACTGTCCACCGTACTCCTGAATCAACGCTATCTGCCGTCGATAGAAGCCACGAAAGATGTTGGCAAAGATGAGCGTGAAAATTGCCACGGCTAGCCCTGCGGCTGTCGAAATTAAGGCTTCACTGATTCCACCCGTCACAGCGATCGCGCTTTCACCGCCCACATCCCCCAACCGCAACGAGGCAAATGAGCGAATTAGCCCCAAAATCGTTCCTAGCAAACCTAACAGGGGAGCCGAACTGATAATGATGTCAAAGGCCGTATTGAACCGTCGTAGCATGGGCAGTTCTGCCTGGGTCGCGCTTTCCAGTGCCAAACGGAAACCACTTGGCGGAACCGATCGCTGAAGTCCGATGGCTTCCAAGAAGATCCGCGAGATCGGCAAATCAGCATTTTGTTTCAGCTTATTCAATGCGGACAGAGAATCATCTGGGTAAAGACGCAAGACCTCTCGCACCACCGATCGTTGCCGGCGGTTGACCCGATACCAGAAGGTCAGGCGTTCTGCGATCAGAGCGATCGCCAGGATTGAGAAGCCCAGCAAGGGATACATGACGATGCCGCCTGCTGCAAATAAGTCTGCAATGAGCATGGTTAACCTACAACCACTTTTCAATTTCAACGGTCTGATTTGATTCAGAGAGCTAATAAATCGTTCTAGAGCAGATCCTTAAATAGGAATCTATCTCAAAAGGAACTAACTTTACAGTATGAATGAAGTTGGACAATTCTGATCAGGGATTTCCCAATTGGCTAACAATTTTGCAAGTGTTCAAAGGCAAGACTAAGATGATCGATCGGTTCTGGAAGCCCTCCCAGAGGCGATCGAAGGGATTTAAGAGCCAAATCAAGCTTTCAAGCTTTTTGCAAAGATGTATCCCAAAGATGCTGGATGCAGAGTTGTAGCTTGGCAAAAAAATCAATTGACAAGAATAAATTGAACGCCGTAGGATTGATAGGTCAAGTAGAAACTTTTGCAACAACTTATTTGTTGAACCCCGTTCATGGCTTTCTCAGACATTGCGACTCAGCAACGCGATCGTGAGGCAACGGCACTCAAGCGTTTTGTCACTTGCAGTATTGCCGGTTCATTGGTGCTGCACGGTGCGGCTTTGCTCTTAAAGGTAAACAATTTGTGGAATCTAGACGAGTCAGATTCGGCGGAAATTGCGATCGTGGTGACAGAGCCTCTGATCCCCGTTGAGGAACCAGAACTTGAGGAAGCAACCCCTGCCGAAGAACCTCTCCCCGCCAGCGAATCTGAGCTGCCGTTTAGTGAACCCGGTTCAGCCAGCAGTTCTTCGATCGCGGTGGCAGATCTTCCGGTTGAGCCAATACCGGAACCAGAGGAGCCTGAACCCAGTGCCGTTGTGGAACCGCTTGAAGAGTTGCTTGAGGAAGAACCGCTTGCAGACGAGGTGACGGAGGAAGAGGTTTCAGATACCGTTGAGCCGGAGTCAATAGAGACCGAAGCGGTGGAGGAGCCTGTCCCCAGCCCGTCGGATGTGGCAGAAGAGCGTCAAGATTTACGAGAATTGCTTGACCAAGTTCGGCGGAATCGCCAAAACCGCCAGCCTCAAAGGGCAGAAAGCGATCGACCAGCGCAATCAGGTAGGGCTACCCCATCAGCCTCCCAACGAGGGGAATCGGCCCAGGGAGAGCGAAATCAAGGGGAACAAGCCACCGCACCGACGACTCCAGGCATTGGCAATGGAGAGGGGGATGCACCAGAAGGGGATGGCAGTGGTTCACGGCAGGTCGGGTGTCGCTCTTGCCCAAGGCCCGAATATCCGGAGAGTGCACTAGATGCAGGTGCCGAAGGGCAGGTGAGTGTCAGCGTTGATGTCGGCCCGGATGGACGAGTCATTGGAGTCACGCTCACAGGGACAAGCGGTAATCCTGACCTTGACCAGGCCGTTTTGCAGACAATTCGTGAACAGTACCAATTTGAAGGGGTTAGCGAAGGAGGAGAAACGATTCCGGTCGTGGTTGACATGACCATTCAGGGGTCAGAGCGAAACCGTCGAGCCAGACAGCAAGGTGAACGCACAGAAATTGAACTGCCTGGTTCAGAACCACCCGCCCAAGCTGAGTCTCCTGTTGAACCTCCGATCGAACCTGCTTTACGAACCCCCGATCCCGAAACCCCTGCGGTAACCCCTGATCCGGCGGCTTCGCCTGAAGCAGCACCGACTGAAGCTGAAACGGTTCCTTCTCCAGACTCCCCGACCGTGGAGTCTACGCCTCTACCTGAACTTCCGGCTGAACCAGAGGAACCGATCGCCCCAGTGGAAGAAACATTGCCCGCAGAGGCACCGCCAGAACCAGAGTCCTTCCCGCCCTTGTTTGACTCGCTGAGTCTGTCTCTTATACACATCT
>PVWD01000145.1 GCA_003003615.1 filamentous cyanobacterium CCP2
AGATGTGTATAAGAGACAGCAATGGGGTAGACGGCAGGCCCCGTCATGACGTAGGTACTGCTGAAATCAACGCCAACGCTGGCTCCGTTCAGATCCAAAACGGGACGGACGCTGGCCGGGTTAAAGCGAATTTGAATCTTAGCCGTGTTGCTGTTGCTAATACCGTCAGAAACGCGGATTTCAACGGTACGAGGGGACGTTCGGGGAGCATCGCTGGTGTTGGAGTAGAGGATCGATCGCAGTGCCGTGCGGTATTGGGCAATAGAGGCCCTGCCCGTTAGTGTGAGGATGCCTGATGCGGCGTTAAAGCTGCCCGTGATGCCGTTCTGGTCATTAAACAAAAGGCTATCCTGGTCTGGCACATAGCCTTTCAGGGCAATGTTGGCTCCTACTAAGTGGGTATGGTCAGGATCATTCAGCGACACCCCCGAATCGATCGTCATGGCTCCTGCGGTGCGTGAAAACTCAATCGTCTGAAGGGAGGGAGTCACCAACGGCGGATCATTGACTGAGATCACCTGAATTGATCGGAAGGCAGGGGAGCTAACCGCTGCACCGTCTGTCACTGTGACTTGAATCGATCGGGCTTTGGTGTTGGGGTTATTGCTGCTATTGATGTAGGTGACAGAGCGTAGAGCTTGCTGATAGGCAACAACCGAGGCTGATCCGCTGAGGGTGAGAATGCCGGTAGCCGCATTAAAATTCCCGGTGATGCCATTCTGGTTGCGGAAATTGAGCCGATCTTGGTCGGACACATAGCCCCGTAAAACGATCGTCGCTCCGGTTAAATTGGCACTGTCCGGATCGCTAACCCGGATGCCAGGGTCGATCGCCAAGGCTCCGGCATTCTCCTGATACGACAAAGCCCCACCCGATGCCAGCAGACTCGGCGGTGAATTGATGGCTTTGATCTGCACGGTGCGCGTGGCGATATTGCTGGTGGCAGTACCGTCAGAGACAGAAAACTGAAGCGTGCGGTTTCTGGTGTTGGGGTTTTCGCTGGTGTTGAGGTAAGCGATCGATCGGAGAACCGATTGGTAAGCAGCGATCGGGGCAGTGCCGCTCAGGGTCAGGATTCCGGTAGCCTCATCAAAGTTTCCATTGATACCGTTTTGGTTAACGAACTCCAGCCGATCTTGCCCTGCCACATAGCCACCGATCACCACTCTGGCCCCCGTCAGGGTCGGACTGTCAACATCTGTCACCTGAATTAAAGGATCAACGGCGATCGAGCCATTTCCCTCGGTGTAGGACGGGGCCCCGCCGGAAGTCGTGACGACAGGTGGATCATTGACTGGGCTAATTTGTACTGTGCGCGTTACTAAACTGCTGCTGGTGTTGCCGTCTGTGGCAGTGAAGCGGATCGTGCGGTTGGTAGTATTTGGACTATTGCTGGTGTTAAGGTACTTCACCGATCGCAAAACTGCCTGGTAAGCCGCTTGAGATGCCGTTCCGGTGAAAGTCAGGATTCCAGTCGCCTGATCAAAGTTGCCGGTGATGCCGTTTTGGTTAACGAACTCCAGCCGATCTTGCCCTGCCACATAACCGCCAATCGAAACGATCGCCCCTTGCAGAGTAGGGCTGTCTTCATCTTTAACCTGTAATAGCGGATCAACGGCGATCGCTGGAGCTTTCTCGGTATAAACAACGGCTCCGCTAGATAAGGTAATAACCGGCGGCTCATTCAGGTCTTTAATCGTAACTACGAAAGACTTTTCAATGAAGCGTCCACCAAAATCAGTGGTTCTCACCCGGATTGAGTAGCTCGATTTTGTCTCAAAGTTCGGGCTGGCGTTAATGCTGAGTTTGCCGTCTTCTGTCAGCGTGAACGCGCCGTTATCTGTGCTGCCTGCCCCAGAAACCAGAGTGTACTTAAACGTATCACCCACATCCGGGTCGATCGTGTTGAATGTGCCGATTTGAGTTCCCGGCGGCACGTTTTCATCGATCGCGTTGTTGCTCAGCAGGAGGTCTGTCGGAGGGGTATCGCCTGGCTTTTCTGGCAGATCATTAATCAGGACGGTAAATGATTTTTCGTAAGGTACTCCCTTCGCATCGATCGTCTTTACCCGGATCGAGTAAGTAGACTTGGTTTCAAAATCAGGGACGAAGTTAATTCTGAGGGTGCCGTCTGGAGCAAGGGTGAAGCGGCTGTTATCAGTTGATCCTACTCCGTCTACCAACGCATAGGTAAATTTGTCATTTTTATCCTGATCCACCGTACTGAAATTGCCGACCAGCGTTCCAACGGGGACATTTTCATTGACATTGTTTTTGTCCAATAAAATATCGGTGGGTGGATCGTTGAGATCATTTACCGTAATGGTAAAAGTTTCCTCGTAAAACTTACCGCCCCCTTCCCCTGTGCGGGTATCGGTGGTGCGAACCTTGATGTTGTAGCTCGGCTTGGCTTCAAAGTCAGGAGACTGCTTGATGCTCAGCGTGTTGCCGCTAATGGTGAAGGCAGCATTATCACCAAATCCTGCAACCAGACTGTAGGTATGTTGTGTATCGTCTGGATCAGTTGTGGTGAATGTGCCGATCGCAAAGTTATTACCAACATTTTCATCAACATCTTTCTTACTTAGACTTAATCCTGTTGGCGGATCGTTCACATCAATGACCGTCAGGGTGAATTCTTTAGTGACTTCAAAACCACCCTTATCAGTGAGACGAACCTGAATTTTATAAGTCTGCTTTGTCGCAAAGTTAGGAGATTGTCTAATCTTCAGCGAATTGCCTTCAATCGTGAAGGCAGAATTATCTTCATATCCTTCCACCAGCGTATAGGTGTGGGTTTCATTCGCATCCGGATCGTTATTGCTAAACGTACCAATAACTGCATTATCTGGAACGTCTTCTAGGATCTTGTCATTACTGAGGGCAATATTAGTCGGCGGCTCATTCACATCAACAATGTCGATCGTGAATGTTTCCTCAGTGAAGAGTCCCTGTGAATCCGTTGCCCGAATTTTAACCGAGTATTGTTTCTGCGCTTCGTAGTTCGGAGATTGTTTAATGACGAGTCTAAACTCACCATTTTGTTCAACAATACTAAAGGCAGCATTATTGCCAAACCCATCGACCAGCGTGTATGTAACCGTATCACCAACATCTGGATCAGTGCTGGTAATAGTGGCAAAAGCAAAATTATCCTCTACATTTTCGTTAATACTGGTGTTGCTCAATGCCAAATTCGCTGGCGGATCGGGTAAGTCAGCAACGGTGATGGTGAAATCTTGAGTGAAAACTAACCCACCTTTATCAGTGGTCGTCACCCGAATTTTGTAGGTAGGCTTAACGGCTGCATTGGTCGCTTCCAGCAGCACTAACTCATTCTTGTCGTTAATCGTGAAGCGGCTACCATCTTCGTAAGTCGCATCGATCGCATATCTATGATTCTCAGTTCTGTCTGGATCAACGGTTGTAAATAATCCGACGATCGAGTTTGCGGGTTTTCCTTCATCAATCTGGTTTGCGCTCAGATTAATTGCAGTTGGTGCTTCATTAACATCGATGACTGAGATGGTAAATACTTGCTCACTGAACAACCCTTTTGAATCTGTTGCGCGAATTTTGATGGAGTAGCTGTCCTTCGCTTCATAGTTCGGAGATTGCTTGATGACGAGCTTAAATGCTCCGTTTTGTTCACTGATGCTAAAGGCAGCATTATCTTCGAAGCCTTCAACCAGCGCGTATGTCACCTGATCACCAACATTCGGATCAAAGCTGGTAATGGTGGCAAAGGCGAAGTTATCTCCAACGTTTTCTGCAACACTGAGTTCCGATAAGTCGATATTGCTGGGTGGCACATCAACATCATTCACCTTGATCGTGAAGATTTGCGTGAATACTAAACCCGCTTTATCTCTCGTCGTGACACGGATTTTGTATTCCGGCTTGGTGGCAATATTGGTTGGTTGGTTGAGAATTAACTCGTTATTGACAATGCTGAATAGGCTACCGTCTTCGTAAGCAGCGTCGATCGTATATTCGTGAGTATCACCCAAATCAGGATCTTGGGTCGCGAACACGCCAATTTTAGTTCCGGCAGGTGAACCTGTATTGACTTCAGCCGGATCGAGGCTTAGCCCGATCGGAGCTTCGTTAATATTGGTAACTGTGATCGTGAAGATCCGCTCAATTTCGTGTCCTGCACTATCCTTGGCAAGGACTTTAATCTGATATTCTGCTTTAATCGCAGCATCCGGAGATTCTAAAAGAATGAGGGCATTACCCTGAATTCTGAAGCGGTTATTATCTCCAAAAACATCAACTAAGGTGTATTCTGTAATCTCACCTCTATCTGGATCGTTTGTGCTAAATCGGCCGATCGTTTGATTTGTCCCAGTCTTCTCTTCGATCTCTTGATTATCGAGATTTAGAATCGTTGGTGGTTCGTTAACATCTTCAATCTGGATTTCAAAATCTTGATCAATGAAATTCCCATTGGCATCAGTAACACGGACTTTAATCTGATAAAGATCTCGCGCTTCATAGTTTGGAGACTGCTTGATAAAAAGCTTTCCACCAACAATCTCAAAGAAATTATTATCTGGGAACCCTGGAACAAAAGAGTAAGTATGTCCTTCAGTTTGATCCGGATCTTCAGTGATGAACTCACCAATTTCAAGATTCGCCGCGTTTTCTTGGATGCTTTGATTACTAAGCGATAGGCGGGTCGGCGCACCCGGATCAACCGGATTGACGATGATGGTAAATTCTTCGTCTTTGAACAGCCCTTTAGCATCAATGGTACGAACCCGAATTTTATATTCTGTCCGGTTTGTGGCATCTGGTGATTCATTAATAATAAGTTGATCACCGTTGGTGCCACCGATGCTGAAGATTCCACCATCTTCAAAATCAGCATCGATCGTGTAGGTGTGGGTGTCGCCTATATCCGGATCTTTAGTTGTAAAGAAGGCAATACTGGAACCTGACGGAATCCCTTCATTAATTTCCGTTTCGCTGAGCGTTAACTCCGTCGGTGCTTCGTTGACATCGTTAATCGTAACAGTCAGGTCTTTGGTGAAGCTTTGTCCCCCTGCATCTGTCACCTTAACCCGAATACTGTATTCCCTGCGGGTTTCATAGTCGAAGGCAGCATTAACGCGGAGTTGATTCCCGTTAATTGTAAACAGATTATTATCTGGCAGCCCACCCACCAATTCATAGGTGAACTGCGTATCATTTTCAGGATCAGTTGTAATAAACGTTCCAACTGGAGCACCGATCGCCGAATTTTCGTTGACGCTCCCTGGATCTAACGCAATCTCCGTCGGAGCTTCATTGACATCTTGAATATTGATGGTGATCGTCTCTTCATAGGACAATCCACCCTTATCCGTTGTTTTGATTTTGACCTTGTAGGTCTTCTTGGTTTCGTAGTCGGGGGAAAACTTGGTGACAAGCTTATAGCCTTCTCCTGGCACCAACACAATATCAAATAGGGCATTGTCTTCAGCCCCAGCCACCAAGGTGTAAGTGTGGTTCTCGTTGGCATCTTGGTCAACAGAAGACAGAACACCGATCGCCGTACCAGATGGGACATTTTCATTGACCGAACCGCTCGATTGGTTGTCAATCAGAATTTGAGTCGGTGCTTCATTGACATCATTAATTTCGATCGTGAAGGTTTTATCAAAGCTGGCTCCCCCCTTATTGTCCGTCGTGCGGATCGTTACTGTATATTCCCGCTGAGCTTCATAGTTAGGGGAATTTTTAATGACGAGCTGATTGCCGACGATCGCAAACGCATCATTATCATTCACTCCATTTACAAAACTGTAGGTGTGACTATCATTGGGAAGGTCTGCATCTACAGTCGTCAAGGTGCCAACGGTGAAATCATCCCCAGCGTTTTCATCAATCTTTGAATTGCTGAGGTTGATATTTATCGGCGGATTGTTGGGAGTTACTTCAGCTTCATACCGCTGAGCATAGACCCCATTCCCAGAACCATCTTGATTCTCGCTTGTCCAGGCAACGACAAAGTTACCGCTGCCATTCATGCCGATCGACGAAAAACTTTGACCTCCTAACGTGTAAGTGTTGATTCGGAAAATGCTTCCGATCGCCGTACCATTTTTACTAAATTGCTGGGCATAAACTCCATTCCCGCCGCCTTGTCCCTCATTGCCACTATCGCTTGTCCAGGTGATGGTGTAGTTTCCATTGGTATCCATCGCAATAGATGAATACTGCTGAGTTCCAGATGTAGCAGTTGGAGCAGGATGTACCTGCACATCATTTGTAAGAGCAACGTACTTTAAAGTCTTAGATTCATCAATACTGAAGCGACGCGAATAGATATCAGCACTGCCCGCATGGGTTGTTGTCCAGGACACGACAAAATTGCCGTCTTTATCCATCGCAAGGCTAGGATGCCGTTGCGCTCCAGTCGTATTCTGGTTAACCCGAAATTCACTGCCTAATTTATTGCCATTGGCATCAAAAATTTGGGCATAGATTTCCCATGAAGCTCCGTCCTGATTTTCGCTTTCCCAAACCACCACAAACCGACCCAATGAATCGGTGGCAACGGTGGCACTTTGTTGATTACTTGCTGTGTGAGTATTGACTTGCAGCACATCACCCAAGGGGAGACCATTGCTGCCGAACCGTCGAGCAAAGACGTTAATGCCCTCCCCTGTTACCTCCTTTGTCCAGGTGATAATAAAACTGCCATCCGCCCGCATCACAATTGATGAGTTCTTTTGATTGCCAAGCGTTGTAAAATCGCTAAAGCTGGGGGGAGCAACCAGAAAGGGGGTTGGATCTTTGAGAGTGCCGTCTTTGTTGTATCGCTGGGCATAAACAGCAAAATCAAAGGAATCTGGATTAAAGCCTGACCAAGTGATGACAAAATCGCCATTGGCAGCCATCGCGATCGCCGGAGCAAGCTGATCCCCCGATGTCAAATTGGCTGGGTTAACTCGGAACGCACTTCCCAGCGGATTCCCGCCTTTATCGTAGCGTTGGGCATAGACTCCCCACTTCAGTTGTTCTGCTGGGATGTCTTCTCCCTGGCTCGACCAAACCACAACAAAGTTCCCGTCTGAATCCATTGCCACAGTTTTAAGGGACTGTGCATTATCCGGGGTTTGGTTCGCACTATCAGGTAATGGATTATACGTAACCTGGGCACCTGCGGTAGTTGTATTGACCAGAAATTCGTTGCCGCTAGGACTGACTGACATGGGAGCTTCACCCTCGACGCGAGTTTAGAATTGCCTGATTGCGATCAAGACAATTCCTATTAGGAAGGCTACCCACATCTCGTTAAAAGAATTACATGACGAACGAAAAAACAAGTCGTCATTTATACAGAGATTTCACGGTTTTCCTGATGTTCTCATTGCTACAATGCCGGGTTCAAAGCAGCTAAAAGACAGGCTATGATAAGAAACTATGGCAATGGATGAATGGGTTAGGGCAATCTCAGGTTGCTGAAACCCAAAACAGATCGGTTTAGAACATGAACCTGCCCTAATCATCTTTTGTGCTGTGATACGCCTGCGATCGGTTGGAAAAAATGATTTTGCCCACCCTGTAGCTGGAAGGTTTGCTTGCTTAGATTACTTGCTTAGATCATCAGATCCTTTGTTTAGCCTCAGGAGTCACTGACATTATGAAACATACCCTCTCAGTTTTAGTGGAAGATGAAGCGGGAGTTTTAACGCGCATTGCGGGTCTATTTGCCCGTCGTGGATTTAATATTGAGAGCCTAGCGGTCGGCCCAACGGAACAGGCTGGCATTTCGCGGATTACGATGGTGGTTCCGGGAGACGATCAGGCGATCGAGCAAGTGACGAAGCAGCTTTATAAATTAATTAACGTCCTGAAAGTTCAAGACATTACTGAAGTGCCCTGCGTTGAACGGGAACTGATGCTGATCAAGGTTAACACCACCAGTTCTACCCGGTCTGAAATTGTTGAGGTGGCGCAAATTTTTCGGGCGCGCGTGGTGGACGTGGCGGAGGATTCTCTGACCGTTGAAGTGGTGGGCGATCCTGGCAAAATGGTGGCGATCGTCCAAGTTTTAAACCGCTTTGGGATTCGGGAAATTGCCCGTACTGGAAAAATTGCCCTGATGCGGGAGTCGGGCGTAAACACGGAGTATTTAAAGTCCCTTGAAGTAAAGGTGTAGGGCGGTGTGGGCTGGAATGGCTAAGGTTGCTGGCGCGGTAGATCAACTTTTGTTCCTGGCAAAGGCTCGATCGCCCCTGCTGGGAGGTTTCCAGTTTGCAACCAGTCTTCTAACTCAGCCGGAATTTCCACGCGGTTGAGAAATTGGCGGAGGGCGTTCCCTTCCAGGACTTCGTTTTGCAATAAATTCTGTGCTGTTTCTTCGAGTAAATTTCGGTTCACATGCAGAATTTTCAAGGCGATGTGGTGGGCAGAGGCGATGATCCGCTGAACTTGCTGATCAATTTTTGCCGAAAGTTCTGGGCTAATCGGGCGACGGCTGCTGCCATTTTCAATGAACTGCTGTTGAATTCGCTCAAAGGCGACAGGGCCAAAGTTTTCATCCATGCCGTAGATCGTAATCATCCGTTCTGCCATGTCGGTGGCTTTCTGGATGTCGTCACTTGCCCCCGTTGACACCTTGCCAAACACCACTTCCTCCGCCGATCGCCCACCCAAAAGCGTCGCAATTCGCCCCCGAATTTCATCTTCTGCCATCAAAAACCGATCTTCTTCCGGAAGCTGAAGCGTATACCCCAACGCCCCAACACCCCTGGGCACAATCGAAATTTTTTCGACTTTATTTGCCCCTGGCATGATGCTGCCAATAATGGCATGACCAACTTCGTGGTAAGAAACGATCGTCTTCTCGGTTTGGTTTAACACTCGCGATTTGCGCTCCAAGCCAGCAATGACCCGTTCGATCGCCTCATTTAAGTCGGCCATGGTTACGGTTTCCTGTCCCTTGCGGGCCGCCAATAATGCAGCTTCGTTGATTAAATTTGCTAGATCGGCTCCAGAAAATCCGGGGGTGCGGGCGGCGATCGTCCCTAACTCGACATCTTCTGCTAGCTTCACTTTTTTAGAATGCACCTGCAAAACGGCGGCTCGGCCAATCCGATCAGGGCGATCGATGACAACTTGGCGATCGAACCGACCCGGCCGACGCAAGGCCTGATCCAAGACTTCCGGGCGGTTAGTGGCTGCCAGAATAATCACTCCCGTGTTTGCCTCAAAGCCGTCCATTTCAGTCAGCAACTGGTTTAAGGTTTGTTCTTGTTCGTCATTGCCCCCAAAGGAACCATTGCTACGACGCGCTTTACCCAGGGCATCCAATTCATCAATAAACACGATGCAGGGAGCTTTCTGCTTGGCTTGCTGAAACAAATCTCGCACCCGTGCCGCCCCAACGCCCACAAACAGTTCAATAAACTCTGAACCCGACATGCTGAAAAAGGGAACACTGGCTTCTCCGGCCACCGCTTTTGCCAACAGGGTTTTTCCTGTTCCGGGCGGCCCCACCAGCAGCACCCCCTTAGGAATCACGGCTCCAATTCGGGTATATTTATCAGGATTTTTGAGAAATTCTACAATTTCGACAAGCTCTGCCTTGGCTTCGTCCTGCCCTGCCACATCATGAAAAGTCACTCCCGTATCGCCCTCGGCATAAATTCGGGCTTTGCTTTTACCCACCGTCAGGGCTTGCCCACCGCCAAAACTCTTCTGCGCTCGATTGAGGAACCAGGCCCAAATGCCAACAAAAATGAGGGGGGGCAGAATCCAGCCGAGCAGGGTCGAAAAAATGCCGCCTTGGTCAGGAGGAGCCGCACCAAACTCTACGTCATTTTCATCCAATAAGGCAATTAGGTTTGGCGTGTCGCTTTCAATTCGCACGGTTGAATAGACTGTTTCAGCCGTTTGCACCCGCTCCTCGATCGGACTTGCTTCTGTCGCTTCCCCAGTCGCTTCTATGGGTTCTGCTGGCTCAGCCGTCTCATCACCAGGAACATCTTCTTCTAAGACATACCGAATTTCAGAGTCAGTAATAAAGGCTTTCGCAACCCGCCCTTCTTTGACTTCGTTGAGAAAGGTGCTGTAGGGAACCTGCGTGGGACGCGGGCGAAACAGCGGCAGAATGATGAAATTGAACAAGATCAAAAACATCAGCAGGGAAATAAAGCTGCTGCCCAAGCTCCTGGGTTCAGGGAGTTGCTTGTCGCGATCGTTTTCTTTTTGAACTGGCATCAGAGCCTCCTAGCAGGCGCAGTCGGAAGGGTCTACCCCGTTTCTTCACCTTAGCAACTTCGCTGCATCAAGTTGTGCCCTTGGGTAATTTCCATGTAGATATGTTCAAGGCGGGCAGGTTGGCGGGCGATTGAATCGAGGGGAATGCCGTCAAACTCAGCAATGATGTCTCGGAGTTCCAAATGTTTGGGCAACCAAAACGCCAATTCATTGCCGTATCGCCGCATGGGAAAACCGAGGGCTTTGGCACGTTGAATCGCTCCTGCTTCATCGGAGGTTTGAATCATCAAAATTTCTGAGGCAGGAATGTAACGCCGCAGTTCAGATAAGCTGCCTTCTGCCACAATGCGCCCGTTTTTCAGGATGCCAATCCGCTGACAGAGCCGCTCTGCCTCTTCCAGGAAATGCGTGGTCAACAGAATCGTCATGCCCTGCTGCTGCAAAGTGCGAATCAGTTCCCAAATTTCGTAACGCGCTTCAATGTCTAATCCGGTCGTCGGCTCATCTAAAATCACCAGCTTGGGTTGGTGAATTAACGCGATCGCCATGCTCAGCCGTCTCTGCATCCCGCCGCTGAGCACCTCTGCCGGGCTTTTAGCGCGATCGGCTAGCCCAACCGCCGCCAAACACATCTCCACCCGCTGCCTGCGCTCCCGCTTTGACAAACCATAAATCTGAGCAAAAAAATTGAGATTTTCTTCACAGGTGAGGCTGCGGTAAATCAAGTTTTCCTGGGGGGCAACGCCAATCCAAAGTTTGGTTACCTCAGAAACCGGCTGGCCCTTGATGAGAATATCGCCACTGTCAGCATTCAACAAATTACAAAGGATATTGATCGTGGTGGTTTTTCCGGCTCCATTGGGGCCAAGCAGACCGTAGATTTCACTAGGGCGAATGGACAAATTTAAGTTATCTAAAACAACGCGCTGACCGTATGCCTTCCGCAGTCCTTCAATGTGTAGCACGTGTCTACAGTCTCCTTTCGATGTGCAGCATTCGACAGTAAGACAGCCATCCTCCTGCAACCATCGCGACAGCAAACCCAATCAGAAACCAGAAATGAGAAGAGATATCTGCAAGTTCTGCGCCATCAGCAGCCACCTCCAGCAATGCCTCATTCATATGATAAATGGGGTTATACCTGGCTAGCTTCAATAGCGTATCGGGAAGGAACGCGGCAGGTATAAACGTACCGCCCAGAATTAACAGTGGCACACCAAAGGCAGCGACCAACGCATTCACATCTTCAGTGCGTCGGGCAAGCTGTGTCCCCAAGATAAACCCAACTCCAACATAAGCAAGAATGCTTAGAAAAATAATGATTCCGCCCAGTAGCCACGACCCCTGGAACTCTCCTCCCACAAAGGCAGCCACCGTCCAAACTAAAAGCGTTTGCCCAACGCCGATCGCACTATGTGCCACAAAAATTCCGAGAAAATAGGAAATTCCGCTGAGTGGTGAAATAAATAATCGCTTCAGGGTTTGCTGCTCTCGTTCTGCCACAACCGTTGCCACACTGCCACCCAAACAGCTAAAAAACAAGGCTGCTCCGACTAGCGTGGTTGGGGCAGCCTGTTCAAAGGCTCTGGCGTAGCCCAGATTTTCTCGCTCCGCCAGAATAATGCCATTAAGCAGCAAAATCAGCACGGGAAAAACGCACCAAAACAGCAGACTACGCTGTCGTCGCCCTAGCTCAATTAAGATCCGTTGTGCAACGGCGAGGGTTTCTTGCCAGTATTTCATTCCAGTATGCTTTAGCCCAGTTCAGTTTTAATTCGCGTGGTGGCAGTTCCCAGCCTGAAATCCTAACTGGCTACAGCCCCAGCCTGGATATCGTCACACAAGACATGACTGCAAACTCGTATCTTGATGTTTCCTTCAACAATTTTTTAATTTCAGGACTGACGCAGTTGCCTTGAGATAAATCAGGCTAAAAGCGAAAACCCATTGATGGAAGTTAAGAATTTAATCTGGTAATTACGCACATCCTCTGACTGGGCGGGCAAGATACCCACCCCACAAGACAATTCCCCGATCACTTTCTTACAGCATTTGCTCAAGGTTGAGTTTGTTCAAGAAACATTGCCGAGTATTACAGGGAAAAATTGGGGATAAGATGAAGAAATCCCCTTCTAAGACTTGCCTACAGCCGTTTTTGCTGCATTTTTAAGGATTAGGTAGACGTTAAATCTTCTTGCAGTGATAGCTCAAGAGACATTGCCCTGCACTTCAATGGAAAGGTGGTTATTGTTTGGTACGTCATTCCATGAATTGGTATTCCCAACTCAACCAACTGATTTTGAGCTTTTACCGCGAAGACCTCACACTCCAACAGCAAGTGGAAGTCCTGCGTCACTGTAAAGTTTCCCGCCGTTGGGGAGTCGTTCGGATCGCTTGCAAAGACCTACAAACCGCTGAAGCTTTGCTAAAGGCGATCGACCTCATTCAAGAGCCGATCGCCCAGTTGCGCCTTGCACATCAGATTAAAATTCTAGTTTCAGGAAACGCTTTGACGACTGTACCTGTCAGCCCTTCTAAGCTCAAGGCATAGACCGCCCAAAGCCTCCTTATTTGACTATTTGGCAGAAACCTTCGCCTCCTCTGTTTTGCTTACAGAAGACGGGGAAGCAGCAGACGAATTGGCGGTTGCGGCATTCAACCATCCGCCAAGCAGGGCATCAATGGAGAACAGCCCAGCCCCATTGACCAGGAAAAACAGAAAGCAGGCTGAGTAAAGCATGGAAAGCTCCAGATAGGGAATGCTCAGCCCAGCTACCAAAACGTGGTGATACATTGCCACCAGCATTGTGCCAAACAGCCCAGCAGCAGCAGGCCGCGTTAAGAAACCCAACGCCAGCAGGGGGGCACCAATCAACTCGGTGTATGCCGCAACATAGCTGAAGAAGATCGGAAAGGGTAAACCGATGACTTCAACGTAGGCCTGTGCGAAGCTTTCAATATTTGCTAGTTTATCGAGTCCGTTGTGGATCATGACCACGCCTGCCACGACGCGCAGGACAGTCCATGCTGCTTGTGACCAGTAGTTTGGAACCAAGTTGGGTCTCAGAACAGCCGTAGCCAAAGAGGTAAGCGGTTGAGCCGTATTCATTTTGGTGTTGGAGAAAGATTGATGATTACATTAAGAAATATAACAAATATTAATTAATGTAACTAGTAAAAGCAAGGGGTTGTGATGAAAAATATTGCCCAATCGCTTACCCAGTGGTCATTATTTGGGGTTTGTGTCAGTTTGGTAGTAGATGGATCTCCAATGAGCATTTACTCTCATGCCTCTGTGTGAACTTTGCGATCGAGATATGCCCAGCTTGACGGAACACCATCTCGTTCCGCGTCAAAAAACGAAGCGCAAAAATTTGCCCCCCTCCCCAACGATTCGCATCTGCTCTGCCTGCCACCGCCAAATTCACAAGCTCTATGACAATTCGTACCTGGCACGAGAACTGAACACGCTGGAACGGCTGAAACATGACCCACAACTGCAACGGTTTCTGGTTTGGGTCAAGAAACAAGACCCCGGTAAACATGTCAGGGTAAGGGGCGATCGGATTTCAAGGCACTCGTGAATTGAGGGATGGGGTTAGGGTCATCTCAGAGGAGCGAAACCCTAGACGGATACATTTGGCAGTCTGAAACTGTCCTCACCAGTCTTCATACCAGTCTCCATTAGGACTGTTTCCAGGCTTTGGGCTGCTGAAATTTGTAGATATCTTGAATCACCTGGGCCCAGCTTTGTGAGAGAGAGGCTAGGATTCGATCGCCCTTTTCCGCAGTGGCAACCGTCGGATCACCCAGAATGCCGCTTTGGCTGAGATCACGAGTTGTCCAGGCAAAGGGCAGGCTGCCTTCCATGCTGAGCAGACTATCGGTTGGCAGGTCGTGGGGATATTCGGTGATGGCTTTGTCCATTTGGACTTGATCGGGCAACAGAGAGAGCAGCAGACTCGTTTCAGCATCTCCAGCATGGATTCCCAGTTCGGCTTCTTTTGGCGTGAGGTAGTCCAATGCGTTATTGGGAACCCGCCAAACGAAAAGGGGAAACACCAGGAAGTCTTCATGCAATTGGTGTAAGTCCCGCGCCACAATTTCCATGATCTGCGGCTGTCCGCCGTGCCCGTTGACCAATGCCCATTTGCGAAATCCAGCCCGATACAGGCTTTCCCCCACCTCCATCAGGGTGGCAATCAGAGTTTGAGCCGTCAGGGTAATGGTTCCGGGAAAGTGCCAATGTTCATTCGATTTGCCATAAAACAGAGTGGGCAGGGCATAGGCTGGAATTGTAGTATCTAACCGTTCCAAGGCTTTACCTACAACCGCCGTAGAAATTGCCGCATCCACAATCAAGGGCAAATGGGGCCCATGCTGTTCGATCGCCCCTACCGGCTGAAGCAATACCACATTTTCTTTATCTGGCATTTCTTGAATCGCTGTCCAGGTGAGGTAAGGAAAGAAGCGATCGGGGGGGATGTAGGTGTGCATTTTTGGGGGAGTAGGGAGTAGGGAGTAGGGAGTGAGG
>PVWD01000146.1 GCA_003003615.1 filamentous cyanobacterium CCP2
GTTCCCCAACCGCCGATCGCCCAACCCATGCCCCGGCAACCCCATCCCAATCATTCTGGACAATGAACGATTCCGATCGCCGCTCTTTTCTGCCCACCTCGTACCTACCCTAATGAGATTCGATCGCCCCTAGTGCCCTGAGTGTCGCCTTCTGTGCATCGGTTAACCCTTTCACTCCAGTGATGTTCATGCCTTCGTAGGGACGATCGGCTCTCAGCGTTTTCAAACATTTCCCTGTCCCAGCATCCCAGAACCGCACGGTTTCATCAGCACTGCTGCTCACCAGCAGATTACCTTGAGGGTTAAAGCGTACTGACCAAACTTCGCTGGTGTGCCCTTCTAGGGTGTTTAACAACCTTCCTGACGGTACATCCCACAACTTCACCGTGCGATCGGTACTGCTGCTGGCCAGTTGGGTGCCATCTAGATTGAAACTAACTGCCCATGTCCAACTTGTGTGACTGTGTAATGTATTGAATAGCTGACCAGACATTACATCCCATAGTTTCACTGTACAGTCAGCACTGCCACTAGCAATTTTGGTGCCATCTGGGCTAAATACCACCGATCGCACCCAGGCAGTATGTCCCTCTAAAGTGTTCAAAATTTGACCCGATGCCACATCCCAAATTTTGACGGTAGAGTCTCCACTGCCGCTAGCAATTTGCTTCCCATCTGGGCTAAAGCAGACTGCCCAGATCCAACCTTCGTGTTCTTGCAACGTAGTGAGCAGTTGTCCTGATGCCACATCCCATAGACGAATGGTGTAATCCGCTCCAGCACTGGCACAAACAGACCCCTGTGGATTGACGCTGACTGCCCAAATTGTATCTGAATGTCCGTGTAGCGTTCTAACTAGCGTTCCAGTTTGAATGTCCCAGAGGTTGACAACTCGATCAGAACCGCCACTAGCGAGCATTTCATCACCCGTTTCGGACATAAAACATTTGATTGAGTGAATGGAATCCGTATGGTGGTGCAAAGTTCGTAGCAAACGCCCGCTTGTTACGTCCCACAATTTAATTACATGGTCAGCCGCAGTACCACTGGCGAGGATAGATCCATTTGTACTGAAATCGATCGATCGCACTCCGTTGGTGTAGCCCTGAATTGTCCTAATTAACCGACCCGATTCTGCATCCCAAAGGTTTGCAGTGCAGTCGGCACTGCCACTAACCAACACATGAACGTTGCCAGAAGGCAAACTTGCTTCCACCGGACTAAAGCGTACTGACCAAACCCGGTTAGTGTGTCCCGTGAGGGTTTTGAGCAGTTGCCCAGTTGCCACATCCCACACGCGCACAGTTTGATCAGAACTGCCACTTGCGACCATTTTGCCATTCGCGCTAAAGCTGGCTGACCAAACAATACTGTCATGCCCTTCCAACGTTTTAAGCAGTTTTCCTGTTTCAACGTCCCAAAGTCTTACCGTCAGATCTTCACTTGCACTCACCAACAACCGACCATTGGGGCTGAAGCGTACCGACCAAATGCGATCGCTATGTCCTTCCAAGGTTTTGAGTAACTCTCCTGATGCTGCATCCCAAAGTTTAATGGTTGCATCGGCACTCCCACTTGCCAGTAGCTTGCGATCGGGTAAGGGACTAAAGCAAACAGCCCAAGCCCAATTAGTATGTGCCTTTAATGTTTGAACGGGCTGATAGGTCTGCATTTCCCACACCATAACGGTGTAATCCATTGAGGCACTTGCTAACAGGGTTTGATCTGCACTGAAGCTGACGGAACAGACACCATTGCTATGCCCTTTCAAAGTTGCGATCAGGCGACCCGATGCCACCTCCCAAAGCTTAACCATGCTGTCTGCACTGGCACTGGCAAGCCAACGACCATCCGGGCTAAAGCCAACTGCTAAAACTCGATTTACATGACCTTTGAAAACAAGCAAAGGTTGAGCATCATCAATGCGCCACAGATGGATTTCTCCTGTACTTTCACCCGTTGCCAGTAGCGTACCTTCTGGGCTTAGTGCCACAGCAAAAATCGATGTTAGTGTATGGGTAAAAACTGGATTGATGAACTTTGCATGAGCAAAATTGACGTGATGTAAATTGAGCTTTTGTAGATGGGCATGGCGAAGGGTAAGATGAGAGAAATCGTATCTAGTTAGATCAATTTTTTGCTGACGGAGTAGGTTAATTAAATTACCGGCTCCATAACCGCTAGGATATTCTGTTTCACATCGAAGCAAGTCCAGATTTTTTTGCAATTGTTGCTCCAAATATTCTGGACGATGGAACGTATCTAAGAGTTGATTCAGAATTGGAAGTAGAAGAACTCTAACCTGACTTTCCCGAATATAATCCTGAACGGTATTTTTAATTAGTGCGAACTGATGGAAGAATTTTAATCTTGTAGTAATTAACTCAGTTATAACCTGATCGATTAATCGGCTAGTGACATATTCCATGACCGCAGGCTGTTGAGTGTAGCGACGTGATTGTCGTTCAATTAACGATCGCCAGCATAAGGATTCCAAAGACTCTAAAACGCTAGCACGGGATACTGTAGGAATGATGTCTTCTAACAACTCATCAACGGAAATCCACTCACGGTTAATTGCCAACCAGTACATAATCGTTTGTTCGAGGTAGGATAACCGCTCAAACTGTTGTTCTAGCAGGTGACGCAACCCATTAAAGATGAGCGTATCTTGTTCGAGGAAGTCAGCAATCTCGCCATCAAAGAGGTTGTTAATGGAAGAAGCCACAATTTTTAAAGCGAGAGGGCTGTAGCTGTATTGTTCACACAGCCGCAATTTTTCTGCCTCTGTTCCCTGTAAGCCTTTCGCCTCTAGCAATGCTAAGGAGGTTTCTCTGGAACCGCTCAACTGAAACGATCGCACACATCCCCCCATCCCCTCCATTACAGCCACTTCAGCAGGTTTTTCACGGCTGGTCAAAATTACACAACTTTGATGTGCCGATTCACCCACTCGCTTAAACAGATCACCGTAGTTTTCATAGTCCGGTTGGTAATATCCGGCTCGATCGCCCGCTTGCATCATTGTTTCCCCATTATCCAGAATCACCAAACAGCGATGCGTTCGCAACCAGTGCAAAAACCGTTGGGGAGTTGCTTGGGTATCTTGCTGCTTGGAAAGAAATGGAACCACATCTCTGAGTAGGGTTTCGAGGGGTGGGGCATTCCGCAGCGATCGCCAGATGACAAACTCAAACTGATCTTGCAAAAGGTGTGCAATCTTGGCAGCCAAAGAACTCTTGCCAATGCCGCCCATGCCCAGCAGTGCAACTAATCGGCAGCGATCGTCTATCACCCACTGATGCAGGGTATCCAGTTCTGCTTCTCGACCGTAGAAGATTGTGACATCAATGGCTTCACCCCAATCCACAGTAGAGAGATGCGTGAAGGTGGCGATAGGAGCAGTACTGTCCTCTTCAAGTCCTGTATATTTTTCTGGTTCTGGCTGGTTTTGCTGCTCTCGCTGGGTCTGCTGCTCCTCTTGCCACCGTCGCTCCAAAGCACTGCGAAAGTTTGTTTTGCTAACGGGTTCACCCAATGCCTGACTCAGCAGCTTCCAAAATTTCGCCCCTACATGCCGCCGAATGTAGCTGATGGAATACTGGCTCGACTCGGCAATTTGCTCATAGGTCAGGTTATGCCAACTGCCCCGTAAGATCGTCACCTCAATATCTTTGAGGTATCGCCCAAAGCAGTGATACATCGCAGCATTGACGATCGCAAAGGCTTGTTCAAACTCCATAGGTGACGACTATTCTCCAGTGGGGTATGTGCAGTGAATGGGGTAGACCGGACAAAAGTGGACTTTCTGCCCATTGAAGAGCGGACATTTTCTGTAACGACAACTACAAACCATCCTCTTATCTTGGAAGACATAGAGATGACTTGCACCACGCAGGACAGAAAAGCATCCTCCATCCTCAGGTATCTGCCTGATTCTGCATTATATGCTGTTTTGTCCGAAATCCTGAGTAGTGTGCAACTCTAATCTGCTATTGGAATAGAGGCAAGAACTATAAAAGGACAAGTTCATCTCTCAATAAAGACTGCACCAAACAGACGGATGCGGTCACTTATCTGAATGCGCGTTACACAAACTCAACAACTCATAAGGAGAGACTTCAATGACTGAAAGAAGAACCGGAACCACCGGCGACGATACCATTACCGCAACCAAATCTGGATGGGGACTCTGGTGGGAAAGCTGGGAAATTGACGGAAGGGAAGGCAACGACAGCCTGACAGGTGGAGCCAAAAGCGATATTCTGGCTGGAGGAATTGGTAATGATACCCTGGTTGGTCTGGACGGTAATGATCGCATGGATGGTGGTACGGGTGAAGATCTCATGGTCGGAGGACGCGGTCATGATTTCTACGTAGTAGACAATGAGCGCGATCGAATCATTGAACGGGATGGAGAAGGAAGCGATACAGTTTATTCTCACGCTCAAAGATATGTTCTACCTGATTTTGTTGAAGGTCTTCTCCTTATGGACGATGCTGTGAAGGGGGTAGGTCGCGTTGGGATTGGGAATCGCCTGGACAATACAATCTTTGGCAACCAATGGGACAACGATCTTTACGGTTTAGGTGGGAACGACACAATCTACGCACATACAGGCGGAAAAAATAACGTCTATGGCGGGGATAACAACGACACATTGTATGGTATCGTTCAAGGCCACGTTGGTGGATCGGGGTCTAGCTTCTATGGTGAAAGTGGAAATGACTCCCTACACGGTGGCGCAGGAGATAAGCTGTATGGCGGAATCGGCGATGATACGTACTACGTTTACAGCAACAACGGCCCAACCATTGTTGAAAAAGCCAATGAAGGGAGCGACAAACTGATTGTTGAGCTTGTATCTGGGCTACCTACAGATCAGGTCTATAACATGCCCAGCAACCTGGAACATATTGAAAGAGTTGAGTTAATGGGTTTAACGAAGGGAGCCGTAGGCAACGGTTTCGGTAACTTGATCGTGGCAAATCCAAGCAGGGCAAGCTACTTAGATGGAGGAGGTGGTCGTGATGTTCTGGTTGGTAACGGATTCAACGACACCCTACTTGGAGGGGCTGGCAACGACCAGATGCGCGGCGGCGGCGGCGATGACCACATCATTGGTGTTGGTGGCGGCTTCGACATCATGGAAGGTGGGGCAGGTGCGGATATCTTCTACCTTAAAGACTTCTACCGAGATAATCATTTTGCGACCATCAGGGATTTCAAACGTTCCGAAGGCGATAAGATTTCCGTGCAAGGACAAGCGAGCGACTATCGGTTAGCCCTAGTGGAGATGGTCGGGCCTGTGGGAATTTCTGACGTAGCAATTTATTACAAGCCCACAAACGCGCTCGTTGGAGTGGTGCAAGACACAACTAACGTGAGTCTCTCAACGGATTTCCAGTTCGTTCCTGGTTAATTCAACAGATGGGAGCGATCGTTCCAACCAACGGAGCGATCGTTCCTCAAATCGATTCATTTTAGGAATAGTAAATTCCACGCTGACGCTCTACAGCACAATCTACTGAAACTTAAACCAATTACTTCCATCACAACGCATAGGAAACATTATGATCACTCACACTAAACCCACTTCACAGCAAGTCATCTCATCTCCTGCAATCCATCACGTACCGTCTTACGATACTGTTACTGCACCCAAAGAAACACCGATCGCCATCCGATATGTAGAACCCAATGATATTCATTATCTGCATGAACTATTAACCCATTCCAAAACAGTCTACTGGACAAGTGAGTTGCCCTATGCAACGGCAGCCCAGATCGATCAACGCTTTATCCAGCCAGCAGAAGGACAGTACACCCTGGTGGCAACTTGTAACCAAAGCATTGTAGGAATGTTGGGATTTTCTGTTAATCCGCATCCTCGTGTGCATCATGTGGCTCGCATTAGCCCAGTTGTTGTCCATGCAAATCATCACGGTAAAGGCATTGGTTCCGCACTGGTTAAAGCAGCGATCGATTTAGCAGAGCAGTGGCTAAATGTTCATCGGTTGGAGTTACTAGTCTATGCCGATAACGAAGCGGCGATCGCCCTTTACACCAAGTTTGGCTTCGTGGCTGAAGGCATTATGCAACACTACGCCTTTCGCGCTGGGCAATATGCCGACATCCAAATCATGGCTCGCTTATCTCATTACTAACACTATCAGCAAGGGAAAATGATTGCGGGCAGCGACCAAACAAGATACACAAGAGAATTGATACATCAGATTCGCATCGATACTGAATCAGGAGTAACTGACATGATCTCATCTTCAATTGGGTTAAATATTCATACTGAAGTATTACAAGCAGAACAGCAAATTCGCCCTTACATCCGAGAAACTCCTCTAGATTATTCACCGTTGTTGAGTCAACTGGGTCATTGCCGTGTATTTCTAAAATTAGAAAACCTGCAACACACAGGTTCCTTCAAAGTTCGCGGAGCAATGAACAAACTCCTCTTCCTGACAGCGGAACAGCAGGAACAGGGAGTGATCGCAGCTTCCTCTGGCAATCATGGTGCAGCAGTTGCCTTTGGGTTGAAGACGCTGGATATACCCGGAATCATTTTTGTCCCTGAAAATGCCTCTTCCGCCAAGGTCAACCTGATTCAACAATGGGGCGCAGAGATACAGTTTTATGGCACAGATTGCGGTGTGACAGAAGCCTATGCCCGGAAGTATGCCAATGAACATGGACTCGTCTATATTTCCCCCTACAACGACCCTAAAGTGATTGCAGGGCAAGGGACGATCGCAGTCGAGATGGCGCAACAGCTAGACCAAATTGACACCGTGTTTGCCTCGGTTGGGGGTGGCGGGTTAATCAGTGGTGTGGCGGGATATCTCAAGCCAATTTTCAGGGACATTGAAATTATTGGCTGCTCTCCGGTCAATTCCCCAGTGATGGCTGAGTCAATCAAAGCAGGGCAAATTCTCACGATGGAATCATTGCCAACCCTATCAGACGGGACAGCCGGAGGAGTTGAACCCGAAGCCATCACCTTTGATCTTTGTCGCACGCTGGTAGATGACTTTGTGCTGGTGACAGAAGCTGAGATTCAGTCCGCCATAGGGTTGATGATCGAAACCCATCATTTACTGGTGGAAGGAGCAGCCGGAGTGGCGATCGCGGCTTTCCTACAGCAGAAAGAACAGCTACAGGGCAAAACGGTGGTGATTGTGGTCTGTGGAGCCAACATCAGCCTGGAAGCGTTGAAGCAAGTTTTATAGGAGGGACTACTGTGAAAATCATTGAACTCGCTCAAATTCAAGAATTACTATCCTCAGTAGATTTGTTCTCTGCAATAGAAGCAGGTTTTGTCAGCTACTCTGCGGGAAAAGCTGTTATCCCTCCCGTCGGAGAATTGCTCTTTCAAAACCCTCCTGGGGATGTGCATATCAAGTGCGGATATTTACTAAACGATCGCTACTACGTCATCAAAATTGCATCAGGGTTTTATGAAAATTCTGCGCTAGGGTTACCGTCTAGCAATGGTCTCATGCTTCTTTTTGATCAGAAGACTGGAACACCACTGGCAACTCTGCTTGATGAAGGATATCTAACGGATGTACGTACTGCCGTAGCAGGGGCGATCGCAGCGAAGTATCTGGCTCCTAAACATATCCATCGGATTGGCATTATTGGAACAGGAATTCAAGCCAGATTACAACTGCAATATCTTGCCAAAGTGATTGATTGTCGTGAAGCGATCGTCTGGGGACGGAATCTTGACAAGGCAAAGCAGTTTCAACAAAAGATCATGGGAAAGTTTAATATTGCTGTTGCCCAAACGATTCAAGAGCTAACATCAACGTGCAATCTGATTGTGACAACAACGCCCTCTACAACGCCTCTAGTTTACGCCGACTACGTTCAGCCTGGTACTCACATCACTGCGGTTGGAGCCGATACACCTCACAAACAAGAATTAGATTCAATGATCTTTGCAAAAGCTGATTGTGTGGTTGCAGACAGCGTTTCGCAATGTATGGAACGGGGAGATATCGCCCATGCAATCGCACAACAACTGGTTTCCCCAGATCAGATTATCGAGCTAGGAGACATCATCTCAGGCAAAGCACCAGGGCGAACATTCGAGGAGCAAATGACAGTGGCAGATTTAACAGGTGTTGCTGTACAAGACATTCAGATTGCTAAGACTTGTTATGAAAAGGCTTGTTATGAAGCAGATGGGAATTTTGAGAATTGAATGAAAACTTAAATCTTTGCGCGGTGAAGCCATACAACAGCGCAGGTAACAAGGTAGGTAAGAATAATGTACACAAGAGGTTATGAGTTGATGAGGATAATGAGGATGATCTGGGTTCTGATCAAGCGATCGAACAACCCATTAAGATGATGGAGTTGGTTTCGCGATCGAAGGATTTTGGGGCATGAACCAGACCGATTTGGCATTCGCATCGGCATTAGAGCAAGCCAACCTGATTCGTAGCAAACAAATCTCTCCCCTGGAGCTAGTTCAGCTTTATCTGGAGCGCATTCAACTGTTGGATGACACATTGGGTAGCTTCTTTACCGTTACGGCCGACAAAGCCCTTGCCGATGCTGCCGCCAAAACTGAAGTCTTGGCTCAGGGTGTAGATGCCAGTTTGCCGCCCTTCTTTGGGGTGCCCATTGCAATTAAGGATTTAAATTCCGTTGCTGGAGTGCGTTGTACCTACGGCAGTAAAGTGATGCAGGAAAACATTGCCACCTACGATGATGCCGTCACCAGTCGGATTAAACAGGCAGGCTTCGTGATTTTGGGTAAAACAGCCACGTCAGAAGTCGGTTCTTTGCCTTATACGGAACCAGAAGGCTTTCCACCCACCCGCAATCCCTGGAACTTGGACTATACGGCGGGCGGTTCCAGCGGTGGGGCAGCAGCAGCAGTGGCAGCAGGTCTATCGCCGATCGCGCAGGGGTCAGATGGCGGCGGTTCAATTCGGGGGCCGGCTTTTTGCTGCGGATTGGTTGGGATTAAACCGGCCCGGGGGCGGGTGTCCTATGCACCGATCGGGGATGCAATGAATGGGATTGCGGCAAATGGGTCATTAGGACGCACCGTTGCCGATGCGGCGGCCCTACTGGATGTGATGTCAGGTTATGTGACGGGTGATCCTTACTGGTTGCTAGACCCACACCCATCTTTTTTGACGATCGCCCAACAGTCTGCTGATCAGAACATTCAACCGTTGCGAATTGCCTACAGCACGTCGATCGCTCCCATTGGTGAAGCTGATACTGTTTGTACTCAGGCGGTTTTGGATACAGCAAAGACCCTGGAAAGATTAGGGCATCAGGTAGAGCAAAACTGTCCTGACTGTAATGGACTAGAAGAGCCGTTTACGATCGTTTGGCGAACGGGTGTAAGTGCGTCTGGTTTACCCCCAGAGGCTCTGGAACCCTTCAATCGTTGGCTATGGGAGCAGCAAGATTCTAGCGGAGACTACCAGAAGGCCGTATGGACGATGCAAACTATCTCTCGGCGGATTGTGTCATTTTTTGATCGATATGATGTGCTGCTGCTGCCAACCTATCTGCACCCAGCGATTCGCATTGGAGAATGGGCAAACTTAAGCCCAGCAGAAATCTTAGAGAAAGTCGTTCACTGGATTGCCCCCTGCCCGATCGCCAATGCCACAGGACTCCCAGCGATCGCCATTCCCACTGGGTTTAGCCCTGAAGGGTTGCCAATCGGTGTGCAACTGGTCGGGCGACCTGCCGATGAGTCCACCGTTATTGCATTGGCGGCTCAACTCGAAAAAGTAAAACCCTGGAGTGAAGCGCGTCCAAAGTTTGGGAATGTTTCAATGTGAATGGAGCAAGCAAAGGTAATAGATGATAGAGGTGAGGTCGTTGAAAGGCGTTCACCTCAAAAAGCATCACCTGAACAGCGTGCCCTAGAAAGTACAAAAGGGAGAGCCGTTTGGCAACTCTCCCAACCATCAGGGTGCATCTACTTAGCATATTATGGCATGTCAGGGGTGAGGGGTGTAACCCCCTATTCAATTTTTTTTACAAAAAACATCATTTTTCTCAGGTGCGGTAGAGCGATTGGGCATTTTGCCAAAGAATGGCATGGGCGATCGACTCTGCCTCTGGGTTTGTTATATCGCCATCTCGCACAGATTGCATGAGGGTTTGTTCCAGTACTTTTCGTCCATATTTTGCACCAAGGTAGTAGAGTTCTGGAATCAAATGAGCATCGGATGAATACATGATTTTACTGGTTGGGCTGAGTTCTAGCAGCATTTCCAGGGTACGTCGCATTCCTGCCACACTTAAGAAAGGAACCATCAACCCCGTATCGAGATATACCTGCGAGTAGACAGAAGCCAGATAACCGGCCTCTTGGGTAAATGGATAAGCGGCATGAAGTAGAACGATCGGAGCTTGATGATAACGTGGATTTTCTAATACAGGACGCAGATGCAGCGGATTTGCCAACCGTAAGTCTAGGTCTGGATCACCAAAACCTGTGTGAAACTGCACCGGAAGCTGATAATGAGCCGCGATCGTGAGTGCCTCATGCACCAGAAAATCAATCAAAGGTTTATCAGCTAAGCGAATGGCTTGGTTATCGCCGTAGTAATCCTTCAGCGCGTAGAATCGATCGGCTGCGAGTTCAATCGGTACAGGTTGAATATCTAACCCTGTCCGGTAAGCTGCTACGCTCTTAAAGCCAATTACCCCAGTCGGGGGTGGGTCTAGCTCACTGCGAAACCACTCCAAAAAAATTTCAAAACGATTCACCTGCCCCATCATCTGTTCAGCTAACCACTCAATCCGCAACAGGCGATGCACCGTCACAAATTGCTGATGCCACTCCATCGGCAGAATCGTATGAGATAGAAACCCATCATCCAGATAAATAGCCTTTAGGTTTGCCGCCCCAAAGCAACGCCGCGTCAGTTGTTCGATCCCCAACTCTGTCCGCTGTGCCAAAATCGCCTCCTCCGTGGGATCACATTCCAGCAGTTGAGCGATTTCCCGCAGGCTACGGTAATAAAACAGTGTCGATCGCGCATGGTGGTGAATGATCCCCGCTTCATAGCCTTCTGTGAACGCTGCCGTATAGGGCGTGCTGTTCATGACATCGGGATGAACGAGGTTGTGGGCGTGTTGGTCGATCGCAGCAATACCAGAAAGATCCATTGCAAGGATTCATCTAAAATCTAGGATCATTAATCACTAATCTAGGATCATTCTAGGGTGTAGCTCGTTAGCAGCGATCGTTTTAACTATCCAATTCGTAATCCAACGATTAAACGCTTCGCTGAACTCAGATGACTCAAATCAGAGTACTAAAAGCAGTCAGACTACTTGTTGCTGGGGGGATTGCTCGGCGCATTAAACCAACTGAAAGTTTGTAGCTGAGCTGCTTCCAGGCGATCGACTACCACACGGCTTAGCGTTTCACCCAGCCTATCATTAGACATTTCATTAGGCATTGCAACTGCCCATACTGCAACAACAAACACGCTCGCTAAGATCAGACGTTTAAACATCTCCCCTCTCCTCTGTATTACATCAACGCACACCTTCAGATGCTTCTGGGGTTACGCAAACCCAAAATAAAATCTTTCTGCCTAGCGTAGGCAAGCAATGTGCAGATGGCATGGAGACTATTAATAGAAATTTCGCGTATGGAAACCTTGCATAGACCCTATCCCTGGCTAAATCATAGCAAATAGTTTGTTTGTACACAAACAGTTTGACTAAAAATTCTCTCGCTTGGTGGAACATGGTGCAATTGTTAAACTGCAAGCAGAACTGTAGTCGCCAGTTCTCACACAAACTGATATTGCATACACGGACGATCGCAATCCATGAATAGTAAAGACCTTGCCCAATATCTTGAAGCAACGAATGGCACATTCAAGCCCTGGCTTTTGGCACAACTCCGCCTTAAGAAACTGGAGGAACAACGCGATACTCTCTCACCCGGAGAGTACGAACGTGCATTGGCTGATATTCACCATGATTTGATGAATTTAGGTGAATGGTGGGTTAATAAGGAGGAGGAAGTGTTTTAGGAGTAAGGATTTCGAGCGAGTTTAGTTTGGTCTTTGGGTGTTGTGGGGCAAAATGCTGACAGGGATGGGTAAACGGTTGAAAATGCTCAATGATGTTCAGAACGATGTTCAGATTGAGTGAATAGGGCGATAACAAGTGAAGCGGTACCGCCAATGAGGCCCCACATCAGCCAACGCTTGAAGGAAAAACCTTTTCGTTGGGCAACGATCGCAGCCAATATCCCCATCAGACAATGGAGGAGGAGCAGCACGCAGAACTGAAAAGATATGGATAAACTCACGAACAGATCAGGCATACACGGACATATCACGGATATATGTTGATTTATATATTGATTGACACCGATCGCTCCTGTTCTACTTCATCGCAGAAACACCCTTAAACAACATAATCATTCCGCCTACTAAGATGACGATCGCCAGTCCACCTGTAAGCCAATCTAGCCAAGCCGCCGTTTCCATACTGCTCTTATCTGCCGACCTCCTGAACTCTTTCCATCGTAATTGCTGATGAGTACTGAATAAATACACAACAGGCAGTAGCGATCCTGTACATTGCAAATACTGATGACTTATCACTAACAGTTGTTGCTTACTTAATGAGAGAAACCCAACCAAGCCAAGAAGATCACCAAGTAAACAAAGGGATGTTCAGCAGCATTCATACGACGTTCATAGAATTGGTTCTAGCAGGGGGCATTTTTCTTGGAACCAACTTGCTACTGAGATACGGTGAATATAATATGTTGGCTTGGTTTAGCTGGGTGCGTTAACCTCGTAATTTAGTAAACTGTTTCTACTTGTTGCGTCGATGCTCTTGAAAGAAGTACAAAATTTGGAAAATCCAGAGACTAAGTGCCTGTACTCACTTAATCTCCGGAAAGCTTGACGAGAGTAGTTTTTAGCTTGTTGTTCGTCCGCTGATGTCACCAGCATAGAACCTCTATGGGAATGGTGACACCTAACAACTGTTAGGAATTTGTGTAAACAAATGTAAACATTGCGGACTGAAGCGTCATTATGCCGTTGTCTCGCCCCGCAGAAACACCGTTTACTGGTGTTGAACAACTCTGGGATCTACCTCGGCTTTATGCCGATTTGTCAACGATTAAGCAGCGCGCCCTAACCTCAACAGAGCAAATCTGTCTACAAGGTCTGCTATGGGGGGCCGCTCCTAGCCGCATTGCCGAAGTGTTGCACCGTCAACCCCAAGGCTTGCGAGTAGACCTTTCACGCGGACTTTATCGCTACATTACTAGCCTGACACAACAGTCTGTAAAACACTGGCGGGATGTATCTGTGCTGTTGGAGCGATCGGGGTATCGATTTGGTCAAACGCTGGATGAGGAGCGATCGTACTCGTTAGAGCCAAACAAGAAACTCAATAACGAGCCAGATATCAGTCTAGATAGACTGCCCAAATTGGGTGTATCGGCTGCCGCTCGCGATGCTGATCATTACGAGAATCGCCAATTTGAATTAACCCTCGTCCAAAACCTCCCAATTCAAGACTTTACAACCCTAATTGGGCGGCAACAGGAATTTCATCAGCTTTTGGAAATGCTTTCCTATGACCATCCAGTTCATTACATTAGCGTTGAAGGGATGGGCGGCATGGGAAAAACCACGCTGGTGCTTGCAGTTGCTCACTATTATCTAAAGCAGGCTGAACCAGGATTTCAGGCATTTATCTTTGCCTCAGCCAAACAGCAACGTCTCACTCCTCATGGCATTCTGCCTCGGCTTAATCCTGATCGCACTTTGCCTGATCTGTTTCAAACGATCGCTCGCGCCTTTCGCCAGCCTGATCTGCTGATTGCCGATCCCGGTGAACAGCTTCAACGTATTCAAGATTTGCTTTCCCGCCAGCGTACCCTGCTAATTGTTGATAATTTAGAAACCGTAGAAGATTACTCCACTGTCTTGGCGTTTTTATATGACCTGCCCTCCACAGTAAAGTGCATCATTACCAGTCGGCAGCAAACTCCGTTTCAGATTCTTCGTTTAGAACCTCTTCCTGAAGCCGAAGGCATTCAACTGATTCGCCATCAGGCTCACTCTAAGCAAGTTCCCCTCAGTGATGCAGAAGCCCGTACGCTCTATGACTGCACCAATGGCATTCCTGCTGCGATCGTTTACGCTGTGGGCCAACTGGCGGCTGGCTATCCGCTTAAAAATGTACCCGATCGTCTAGTTTTGGCCCAAGGAGACTATGTGCGGTTTTACTTTGAAAGCGCAGTTGTCACGCTGCGGGGTAGTGTTTCCCATCGGTTATTGATGGCACTGGCACTGTTTACCCAGTCTGCTGCTGAAGAAGCTGTTTCCTATGTTGCTGACAGTCCAGATCTGGCTCACACCCTTGATGGGTTAGCTCACCTTCAGCAACTTTCGCTGGTCAAACAGCACCAAGAACGCTACCGAATGCTTTCTCTCACTAAGGAACTTGCCCACGGAGAGCTAACTGCCCACCCGATCTTTGAGCGAGCTGCACGAGAACGCTGGATAGAGTGGTATCTTCACTTTGCTCAACTGCATGGCGGCAAAGATTGGAAAGAATGGCACGATTACAGCCTGCTGGAGCAAGAATGGGAAAACCTGCATGATGCGATCGAGTGGTGTATTGCCAAACATCGTTATGAGGCAGTGCGGCAGTTCTGGTGGTCGGTGCGGTGCTACACCCACGCCCAAGGCTATCGCGGCAATCGGTTGTCTTACTGGGATAGTCGATTGG
>PVWD01000147.1 GCA_003003615.1 filamentous cyanobacterium CCP2
GAGCGGATAGCGTTTAAGCTGAACAGGCTGGGAGGGTTGAGATGCGGCAGGTGCAGCGGCATTTAGTCCAGCAGAAGTTGAGTTAGAAGCTTCAGATGCGGCGGAACGAGTGGATTTAGTTTTGAGGCGACCGACAAGCTTGAGGACAGGGTTAAGAAATTTTGGATGAATTGCAGTGAGAACAAGCCCAAGGCTCAGAAGTTTGAGTACTTCATAGTTTGATTCGAGGCTGATGAGCGTACCAATGAGGGTAATGATGAGGGCTGCGGCGGCCATGAGGAGCGGTTCTAGCAAAACGCTGAGGGTGGCGGCTCCTGCCGGAAAACCAGCCTCCGTTGCGGCAACAATGCGCCCATAGAAGTGCCAGACGTTTCCAGGTAGATACTTCGCAATATTGGTTTTCAAATAAACTGAAATGCCCCAAATCCCTTTGGCGGGCTGGTTCAGTTCTCGCAAAATCCAACTCCAAACCCAACCTGACCAAACATGAGCGAGCAAGGTGAAACCCATTGCGATCGTCAAGATGCCCCAACCTGCCGCATCAACCCGTAACTCCATCACCTCTGACCAGTGCTGCCGCAGGGTGCTTACGACAAAAAAGAGCGTTCCACCCAAAATGACCCACCGGAGGTAGGGTTTTAGGCGGGCAATCACCTGCTTGCCTTGGGCGATTAGAGTTTGGAGGGGAGAGGACATCGCAAAAAAGAGTCAGATGGAGGTCGATCGGTTCTCATGCAGCATACACCAGGTTTGTAAAAAGGTGATTTGCACAGATTTTCCTTCTCTCCCTTTTTTTCAAGGCAAATCAGGAGAAAGATTTGGAATCGAGCTTTTTTAAGGGTGTTCAACGATGTTAACCGCTATTTAACCCGCTTCAAAGGTTATGCTGAGGAATAAACATTCATGATGATGTTGCCTAACAAGGCTGCGGGAATAGCCGTATGAATTCCAACAATTGCGTAAATGGGCACTCCAATCCTGAGAACGCGAACTTTTGCTATGTCTGCGGTCAACCATTACGAGGGCAAACGACGGGTGCAAATTTGACACCTGGACTGCAACCCGGAACCCGTCTGCGCGATCGGTATACGGTGCGGCAAGAGCTAGGGCAAGGCGGCTTTGGCAGAACCTATCTAGTTGAAGATGCGGGCCGGTTTAACGATCGGATGGTGGTTAAAGAGTTTTTCCCATCGTTGCAAGGTACTGCTGCATTGCAGAAAGCAGTAGAGCTATTTCAGCAGGAAGCCCGGACGCTGTATCAACTACAACATCCACAAATTCCGCGATTTTGGGAAATTTTCCAGGACAGTTCCCGATTATTCTTGGTCGAAGATTTTGTGGAAGGGCAGACCTATGCCGACTTGCTAACCGAACGAGTCCGATTTGGGCGATGCTTTACCGAACCAGAAATTACTAAATTCCTGCGAGACTTACTGCCTGTTTTGGGCTATTTACATCGTCAGGGTGTGATTCATCGGGACATTGCCCCAGACAACATTATTCTAGATGCGCGATCGGGTTTGCCCGTTTTAATTGATTTGGGAGCTGCAAAGCAGGCCGCCATTAATGCCACAACGGTGAACCCTAATTTGCATCGTGGCACGAGTATTGGCAAAACCGGCTATGCTCCAGATGAGCAAATTCGCTTGGGTATCGTGGCTCCCTACAGCGATCTTTACGCTTTGGCAGTAACGGCGATCGTTTTAATGACGGGAAAGCAACCGCCAGATTTATTAGATCAACGAACCTTGCAGTGGCAGTGGGGGCGGGATATTCAGGTTAGCCCTCATTTAACTCAAATATTAAATACAATGCTGGCTCCTCGTCCTGATCAACGGTTTCAGTCTGCTGATGAAGTGCTGCAAGCCCTTGACCCAGCCCCCCGCTTCAATGTACCTTCTCCAGTTCCAACACCGATTCCTGCTGTCACCCCCAGTCCTGCTCGCCCCAGCCAATATGATCCACCGCCGACCGTAATTGGTTCTGCACCAAACGTTAACGCCGATTTTGCGCCGCGTTACGCTGTTTCAGTGAACAATTCAGGGCATGGCAAATTGTTTGACAATTCCGAGCCGATTCCCCCAGAAATTAGAGGTTGGAACTGGGGGGCGTTCTTGCTCCCTGGAATTTGGGTTTTGATTAATCAGGTTTGGATTGGCCTAATCGTTTGGATTCCGTATGTGGGTTTTATTATGCAGTTTGTTTTGGGAGCAAAGGGGAACGAATGGGCCTGGAAGAGCCGTCGATGGGAGAGCGTAGAAGCCTTTAAACGGCATCAGCGAAGATGGACTATCGCCGGATTGATAGTGTGGGGACTGCTCTTTTTGTTTGGTTTCTTAGCTGGACTGAGTGGATAAACTCTGGATGATTTTAGATAAACTCAGCAATGATTTAAGGTAGAAATTTCTGAATGTAGTAGCTGGCATTTCTGGCATCCTTTTCACATATAAAGTCGTGAGTGAGCGGAATTCGCTGAGACGTGTTTAATATGAGCACAGTTCGATACACTTTGCCGTTCTTCACGCGCTTCTCTTCAACTTCCACAGTGGAAATTGCATGTAGGGGATATTCGATCGCTTTTCCCTTCCCGTACCAGTGTTGAATCTCCAGCACCACTTTTTCTAATCGTTTGTAGAACGTGCAGATGGTCATCGGTGTGGAGGAAAATGGAATGCCAAACCCGAATCCCAGCAGGCTAAAAAAACCAAATATGAGGACGTGTATTCGCCCAGTTTGCCGAATCAGCAGGGAGGTTTGTCCAGTGTCGTTCACAAACTGATTAATTTGATCAGCATCAGTTTGAGCTTCCGACTCTCTCAGATCGGGATCGCTCAAAAAAGCAATTTGTCTCAATCCTGTTCGCAATTCCACATGATACTTACGCGAGGAAGCACCAGACCGCCTGCGGCTTGTTGTCTGAATAACGTTAGCTTCTTGCAAATCATAGAGTTTGTGCGATCGAGCGATACCCAGCATGGTGAAATGGATAAGTTCACAACTGACAATGGGCGAGGCAAACGGACGCTGACACCGCAAACTGGCCGATGCAGCCTTAAACCCGAACAAATACACTAAGCTTCCCACGCTGAGCAGAATTGCCAGCCCCCCAGCCCCCCAGGACGACCAAGGAAAATGACGCAGCTTCAACCGATGGGGAGTTTGCTCTAAAACCTTCATGTATACCTCTGAGCCAAGCCGATCGCTAAACTCAGCGTTCCCCGTCTCACTTCAAACTCAACAATCCCTCTTCCTTCGCCTTTGGGTCAAACCGAATTGGGAGTTTTGCTCCGCGTTCCTCCAGTGCCGCTAAAACATCTTGCTCCACCCGACGGGCAACCTGTTTGAGCAGCTTAATCCGTCCCAAATCATCGCTGGCATCATACGCCGATCGCTCCCCGTCAGTCATTTGGGTTTTCGCATCGATCGCCTGGCTCCACAACGCCTCATCCATTTCGTTGCCCAAAGGAATGTGACCGTTTTCAGCAATCCAGGCTTGTCGCATTTCTTCAAGCATCGTGCGATTTGGGCGATCGATCGTCTGCACTTTCACCCAGTGACATTTCTGCGGTTGCCGAACGAGGTGCTGCTTCAGGCTAAAGGTGACATCGCGGGAATACCCAACGTATTGCAAGACTTTATCCTGATCAAAAATGGCATATACACCCACTGTGCGATCGAACTGCTCAGGAACTTGTCCGTCTGGGTTGAGGTAAGGAATGTAGTTGAGGTCGTTAAGGGAAGGCATGAGGAATGAGGAAGGGAAAGGATGACTTGAACAGAGCGGCTTTTAACTTTCAATTTTTTTATAAATAGCGCAAAGACGATTGGGTTGAAAGATTTTGGCATTGAACATGAAATTGGGTGGAACGTTGATGATCACGTAGTCAGGAGAACGGTGATATTGCTCATATTCCACTGGCATTCCCTTTGTTGCTCCTAGCGTGTAGGGGACAGGTTGAAAAAGCATTTCGGTAAACTCAACCCGATCGCAGTTTGCATGACGGCAAATTTGCTGCTGAAAGGCTTCACTCGTCAGCAATCGAAACAGAATCTCTTTGGCTTCTGGATTGAGCGTAAACTGGCTGTCATATTGGTTAATCACTTTAATTTTCATCCGTCCCCCCGGAATTCAATCCGTATTCAAAACTTGATTCATCACCCTGCAATTGCTCAGTGTAGAACTCAGCCTAAGGGATTCTGGAACTGATGTCAGCTTTGCAGCACGCCTGAGGCATTAAGAATGTTTGCAGTTTTAGACGATACCAGATGCAAAGGTACGTTATACCTCCAGCAGGACGGTTATCTGTCATACCATTTTGGATTTTAGATTTTGGAAGCTTCATGGAATCAGTGTTTGCAGCGAGCATCTGCCGCATTCACGGTTTCAATTGGTATCGGAAACTGCGCCAACCTTGTTCAGTTTGGGGTGCTTGACAGTTTGGCAAACTCAACCGATCGCAATTGAGAGAAATAAGCAAAAATATCGGTAGGTTAACTGCTCAAAAATCAGATGCTCATTTTTCAAGTGCTTTTATCAAATACTTAAAGGTGGCTGGCTCATGCAAGGTGTTTCACGATTTCGGCTCTTGGGTGTAACGGCGTTGGCCTGTGCGCTGGTGAACAGCCTGGGAGTGACCTTAGAAGTAAGGAAAGCCGGATGGCAACTGCTGGAAGGCGATCGGGTGGCTGCCCAAACGGGTGGACGGGCAAGGGGTGGCTCGTTCGATCGTCGTCCGAGTGGCGGTTTAGATGGCGGAACAACCGGGGGTAGCGGTGGATTTGGTGGCGGTTATCAGCCTGCCCCGGCTCCCTATGGCGGTTATCCTTACGACAGCCGACCTTATCGCCGTCCTTACAACCCTGCTCCCGTCATTATTCCTGTCCCTGCGGGAGGTGGATACGGCGGGTATGGTGGGTATGGCGGCGGTTACGTTTCAACTGGAGGAGGCTTCCTGGGGCCACTGGCGTTAATGTGCCTTTTCTTTATATTTCCAATCGCCTCCATGTATCTGTCTCGTGCAGGGCGAGGTCGCAGTCGGAATAGCACCTGGGGAACCTCTTCCACCTCGGAGCTAACAAATGATATTGTCACTGTGACTCGGCTCCAGGTGGCAATGTTGGCACAAGCCCGCTATGTGCAAGAACGGCTGACCCATTTAACCCTCCATGCCGACACTGAAACGCCGGAAGGATTAGCGGAGATGCTGAGAGAAACCGTCCTGGCATTAATGCGCTCTCCGGAAAACTGGACGCACGTTCGCGCCAATTCCCAAACGGTTAAAAGCCGTCAGCAAGCGGCTCAGTTGTTTGAACAGTTGTCGATCGCTGAACGAAGTAAGTTTAGTGCAGAAACGCTCGTTAAAGTGGGGGGACGAGTCCGTCGCCAAACCATTCAACCCACTGAAAAAGATCCGGCCGCCTACATTGTGGTGACGCTATTACTGGGTACAGCAGACGATCGACCCATCATTCCCGACCAGATTCATTCTGCCTCAGAGTTGCAAGCTGCCCTCAAGCGGATCGGTGCTGTCACTCCTGCCTATCTTCTGGTGTATGAACTCCTGTGGAGTCCCCAAGACCCCAGCGACAGCCTTACCTACGATGAACTACTTGCCCATTATCCCGACCTCACCCAACTTTAATCGCCTTTTCTCATTGCTCCTTCCCCCGTACAGACGTGAAATTTCACGTCTCACAAATCAAACCATACTGAACCAACTGCCAATCTCCTCCCTCGATCGCCAAAGCCGCCACATAATCTGGATGAGGATGTAGTTGAACCGTTTTCCAGCGCAAGGACGCTTGGGGATCATTGAGGATGCTTAGCCTGGGGGGAATATTTTTGTTGCCCTGAGGTAAATTGACCTCCACTTGCTTTAACCCCATCAGACCTTCTCCTGTTGCCTTAAGATAGGCTTCTTTATGCGTCCAAATTTGCAGAAATGCCGCCTTTTGCTGCTCTGGTGGAAGGGCACAAATGGTGCTGTATTCTTGAGGTGAAAAAAACCGTTTAGCCAGCTCGTTTACTTCACGTGAGGGCGGAATATATTCAAGGTCAATTCCAACCTGGCGATCGAGCGTAACGGCATAGAGGGCGAGACTTTCAGAATGGCTCAGATTAAATGAAAGGTTGGGTTGCGCCTGGGCGAATTGGGTATGGTTAGAAGCCGCTAATGTTGGTTTTCCTTGAGGGCCGTAGGCAAACTGAAGCTGGGCAGGATCAGCATCTAAATAACTGGCCAAAATCACCCGTAAAATCCCTCGGCTGGCAATAAAACGCCGTTGAAGATGCTCAAATCGGAAGCGTTTTGCACGGGCAGATTCATCTGAAGACAGCGATCGGGCGAAGTTTTCTATGTATTCTGTTGGCAGATCAAGCGTGGATTGCCAAACATGAACCAGACGATTTGTTAAGTCCAAATGGTGTGGTAAACCACGTAGAGAAATACTAGAAAATGCCTGCATGACACGGTTGAACTGTCCGATCGCGACACTAAAGATTTTAGTAATAAGGAAGTTCCAGGTTCAAGCAACCTTAACTACAGCCAAGTAAACCTGAGCAAGGCATTAAAACGTGTTTACTGGGGATGCTTTTGACCCTACCTCACTACTAAGTGCTTTGTCTGCCTCCATATAGTTGGAACTCTAACAATCAAGATAAAACTTTAACAATTTATTACTTCATTTGCGATATTAAATCATAATCAAATCCTTGAAAAACAATTGAACTACGCTACACATAGAGTAGAAAACCCATCGTTCCCTTGCTAAATACGCTATGCCTAGTATCTACGCTATATGTGGAAAGTCTTAATTTAACGGTTGTTGAGCCTCTTTTAGTACAGAAATACTATTTTCCTGAAAATTTAATTATGCTAATTATTAATAGTAGAGAGGAAATTCCGCTTTGAACCTCTTCCTTTAAAACCGACGAGGTTCCACAGAGCTGTCACACCCTAATAAATTGCTGCGCTAAGTCTTGCTTGGTGTAGTTGATTCTTGTAGCGGTGTGTGGCATGCAGAGTCCATCATCATCAACCAAATGATAGTTGAGATTATGGTCTTTGAGTCAGATCAACCTAACCCCAATTTTGGAGGGCAACGAATTTATGGAAACGCTCGCGTATCTCCATCTCGCTCAGGAGAATGAAACTCCTGAAGTAAAGGAATTAACAGTAAATGCCGGAAAACTGGCTGGGAAGGCTGCGATCGGCACGATCGGAATGGCAGCAGCAGCAGTTGGGGCATTTGGTATGGCTGACGGGGCCTCCGCATATGGTGGTTGTGGCAGCTATGACCCCTGCTATGGCGGCGGCTATGACCACTACAGCTATAGCGATTGTGGTAGCTATGACCCTTGCTATGGTGGTGGCTATGACCACTACAGCTACTATCCCAGCCATGATTACTACAGCTATAGCGATTGTGGTAGCTATGACCCTTGCTATGGTGGTGGCTATGACTATTACAGCTATCACCCCAGCCCTGATCCTTGCTATGACCCCTGCTATAGCGGTGGCGGCGGTGGATACCATCCGGTTAGCCCGATCGGTGGTGTGCATGACATTCAAATTGCACTGAACAAAGCTGGATTCCATGTGAAAGTGGATGGTGCCTATGGCCCTCAAACAGCATCTGCCGTTGCGGCGTTCCAGGCTTCCAGAGGATTGCTAGTGGATGGTATCGTCGGGCCGCAAACGCTGTCTGCTTTGCAGCACTACCTGTACTAATTAAGGGCACTTAGCCGATCGTGCAAAAATGTTGCAGTTGTTCAGCTAAGTACCATTGTTCGTCTTTTCCGTAAGAGCGTTGCTGATTGCTAACCATTCTCTGTTTAACCAGAGACGCTAGTTGAGATGGGCAAACATCTCCGCTAGTGAGTTGCGAGTTCAGCAACGTTTTTTCTATGCAGTTTTAATCGCACGGCTCACAGTCTATAACCTCTCAGGGTAAAATGCCGCTTTTTCTTCGGTAAATTTTAATAAACTGATTGGATATAACCTGGATGGGGGCGGGTTCAATTTTGGCGGTTAGGGTGGAAATTCTAACGAGTGGCTAGAGAGGCTGTCGCAAGTTGTAAACCCTGGTTGAGCTTACCGCTGCGGAACCCTTCTAAATCAAGCGTGACATAGACAAAACCGTAAGACTGGAAGGCTGAAACTAAGGTGGGCAGGTCAGCGGTCAGCATAAATTCTTTGATTTGCTCAGGGGGTAGCTCAATGCGAGCGGTGTCTCCTTCAGAGCGGACTCGCAAGGTTCTCAGCCCCAATTGGCGTAAATATTTTTCAGCCCGTCCCACCCGTTGCAGCTTGGTGATCGTAATTTCTTCACCATAGGGAAACCGAGAACTGAGGCAGGGCTGCGCTGGCTTATCCCACCAGGCCAAACCCAACTGTTTAGAGAGTTCGCGCACTTCCAGCTTCGTCACCCCAACTTCGGCTAAGGGCGATCGGGCACCCCGTTCTTTTGCGGCCTGAATCCCCGGTCGATAATCCCCTAAATCCTCAGCATTCACCCCATCTACCACGTAGGGATACCCCCGCTCTAGGGCAAGTGGCTTTAAGGTGTCGTGAAGTTCGCTCTTGCAGAAATAGCAGCGATTTACCGGGTTTGCCGCATAGTTTGGGTTGTCAATTTCGTGGGTTTGCACCACTTCATGGGCAATGCCGATCGTCGCAGCCTGAATCCGAGCTTCCTCCAAATCTTCAGGCAACAAAGACGGAGACTCCGCCGTGACAGCCAAAGCCCGATCGCCCAAGACATCATAGGCGATTTTGGCAACGAGGGTGCTGTCCACTCCCCCAGAATAAGCAATCAGTGCCCTATCCATTTCTGCAAATAGGGTATGCAGTTGTTCTAATTTTTTCGTTAGCATTCTGTACCGTGTAATGAATAAAGTCCCGTAATTTGAAGCATGCAAAACAAACCTGAGACAGTTTCGCCTTCAGATTTCTAGACTAACGAATTTTGAATCTCCCTTAGTCTTTAACCGCGTCTTTTGCAATTTCTAAGTGTTTTACTAGCCCGCGTAAACCTAGCCGATAGCTCTCTGCACCAAACCCGCTAATTTGCCCAACCGCAACAGGGGCGATATAAGAATGATGGCGGAATGATTCACGCCGATAAACATTGCTCAGATGAACCTCAACCGTTGGCAGTGCAACCGCCGCGATCGCATCTCGAATGGCAACGCTGGTATGGGTATAAGCTCCGGGATTAATTAAAATTCCCTGATGCTGTCCGATCGCCGCATGAATCGCATCAACCAGTTCCCCCTCATGATTCGACTGGAGAAACGCCACCTTAACCTGTAGCGACTGCGCTTCTAGTTCCAGGGAACGATTGATGTCCTCTAGCGTCGTAGTGCCATAGACACCAGGTTCACGCTTACCTAAAAGATTTAGATTTGGCCCATGCAGAACAAGTATGCTTAGCAAAAGTGTGGCTGATCCAGTTAAAACGAATATTCACAATGAATGTCCAGAGTTGGATTGCGACAGGCTTACCCCTCAAACAGACTGCTCCCAGAGCAGCAAGCTAGGCAAACCGCAACTCTTTTCAACTAAAGCTCCCTTGAGACAGAATAAGCCTGAGAGGCTCAGGCTAGTATAAAACGCTCATAGGACGCTTGAATTTTGTATATTATCCAGACAACCAACTAGCGGCGTCGGCGATCGTTATCTCGAACGGGGATTGGGATCGGCTCCGGCTCTGGCTGTACTTCTGGGCCAAGGAGGGCTTCAGCGAGCTTACGGGCCCATTCCTTAACCTTATCCAGTAGCTTCTCAATGTACTCCATTAATCGGATAGCTCCTTCAATCTCAGCCTAGAGACAGTCAGGTCGGGATCACCAAAAGGCGATCGTGTAACTGACTTTACTTTCTTTTCATCATAACCAATCGGCTGAAATGATCAAGATCATTGAGGGGGGTTTCCTACCGTTTAGGGAACCAAAAATGGGCAGGCTAGAACCAAAAGTCAGGGACGGGGATCGCTTGAAAAGATTGAGGGTTGGGCGTTTGCGGTAACGACTGAAAAAATGAAACGTGGAATCTAAAACATTTATACAAAAATTTTAAAAAAGAACCGGAACATGACGAGGCGAATCTTTCATCTGCTTTGCTTCCGACCTCTGGTTTTCCTTGAACCCCATATATAGGAAAATTAATACAAAAGAACCTAGTCGAATCCCATATCTAGTGTCATTATAGGAGCGTCACGCCCGCCAAGCCACGCTAACCATAGCATGGGGATCTCTGTTCCTTGTGGTTCAACCTTTACACCGCAAGCAGGCTGGCATCACAGCAGTTTATCCGCTCGGTGTTAAAAGCCTATGACTTACCTCCTATCTGCCGCCAAACTCCAAACCTACTATCGCTGCCCCCGTGCCTACTACTTTCGGTATGAGCGACGAGTGGAAAGTGCGGCCTTTTTTGGGTCTGCTGCTTTGGGGACATCGCTCCATCAGGCGTTGGCGCAAATTTACCAGGATTGGCATTACCAAGACCCGATTCCGCGTTGGGATTGGATTGAGTATTGTTGGAATCAGCAGGCAAACGAACTAACCCCTGCTCAGGCAACGGAAGGGCGATCGATCCTCAAACAGTATTACAAAATCTTTATTCTGAACCAATCTGCGATGCGGAAGCCGCTTGCTGTGGAAGGCAGAATCCAGGGGTTGCTGCGGGTTGAGAACTTAGAGTTTACCCTGTCTGGACGGTACGATCGCATTGATTATTTGGATGATGGGCTGGAGTTGATTGATTACAAATCGGCGAAGGAGATTGAGCTATCTGAACCCGATGAAGTGGATTTGCAAATCGGGCTGTACTACCTTGCCCTGGAGCAACGCTATCAACGAAGCCTCAAACGGTTGAGCCTGCTTTACCTCCGAACGGGGGAAAAAATTAGCTTTGAAGCCTCATCTGCCCAACGAGAGCGAGTAAAAACGCTGATTAGCGATTTGGCGATCGAACTGCGGCGCGATCGAAAATGGCTGCCTTTTGTGGGCAATCAGTGCAATCGCTGTGCGTATGCTCGTTACTGTCCTGCAATGCGTCCTGATCCTGATCCACTACCAGAAGATACTCGACCAGAGCCAGGGCTACAGCTAGTGTTAAGCATTTGAGATGGGAAGGATGTGAAACTATCGATTGGGGCGATCGGCAGTAAGCAAATTTTGAACTTGAGGATTGATGTGGTTGGTGATGCTATCCGCTAGATGTAGGGGTAGGATATGCCATACCTTACATAAATCCTCCTAAAGGCGATCGGCAATCTCTGACAAATTCATTAAGATATGTAAATAGTTGGCTCCTGTGAGTTAACTTTTGTTGCTAAATCGATCGCCCTATGACTGTTTTCTCTCCCCTCCTTCCAAACATTACCGATCGCCTGTCATCGGCAGAGCGTGATGCCCTTTCCAGGAAGCAACCCGTTGTCACAGGGCAAAATGGTGATTACGTTGGCTGGATTTTGGTTGAAGCCCCTCAGGATGTCGTTTGGGATGTGTTGACGGATTACAGCAACTTTTCGCAATTTTTGCCAACGGTGGTGTCAAGCCGCGTTTTAACGGCAGAAGGAAATCGTAAAGTAGTGGAACAAGTCGATCGCCGTCGAATTCTGCTGATGGATATCACCTCAACGGTTCAGACTGAAAACATTGAGCAAGCCCCAGATCAGATTCGCTTCCGGCTGGTGAGTGGCGATCTCAACACACTTCAGGGAAGTTGGCAAATTCATGGGGTAGAAATGAAAGCTTCCGATCGTCCGCAGGTGGTGATTACCCAGACGGTGACAGCCGAGGCAAACGCAGGCTTTTTAAACGGGATGTTTTATCGCGTTTTTGAAGATAGTCTTAAAGAGAACCTGATCGCACTACAGCAAGAGTCTGAAAGGCGGCTGTAGGGATCTAAAAGCTGATGTGTGGACAAGCTGATGTGTGGACGATTTACCCTGAGCCAGTCTGCCGAAGCCTTAGCGATCGCCTTTGATTTGGAAGAGGTTCCGCCTGTTCCGCCTCGCTACAATATTGCACCCACCCAGCCGATCGCCGTAGTTCGCAGTCTGACCCATTCAAGTACAACTTCCGAGCGAGAGTTAACATACCTTTCCTGGGGTTTGGTTCCTTCCTGGGCTAAAGACCCCAAGATTGGCACTAAGCTGATTAATGCCAGAGCAGAAACCTTGGCGGAAAAACCCTCCTTTCGGGCTGCCTTCAAGCGGCGACGATGCCTGATTGTGGCGGATGGATTTTATGAATGGCATCGAACTCCAGAGGGCAAGCAGCCTTATTATTTTCATCTGCAAGACCATCAGCCCTTTGCCTTTGGTGGATTGTGGGAGCATTGGGAAAATGGCAACGGGGATGTAATTGAGTCCTGTGCAATTATCACAACCGCTGCCAATGAAGTACTCAGCCCCATCCACGATCGAATGCCCGTGATTTTGGAGCCAAAAGGATACGACCTCTGGCTTGACCCAACGGTTGAAAAAGCTCAGGATTTGCACACGCTTTTGCGTCCCTATGCGGCGGATGCGATGGTCAGCTATCCTGTTAGCTCTACGGTGAACAATCCACGCCATGACAGTCCAGAGTGCATCGATCCCTTGGAAGCTTGAATCGTGGCAAACGACGATCGCAACGTACTTACTCCGTCAGCAGTCCCCCATCCAAGCGCAGCACTCCACTCATCAATTCATTCTGGCTCTGCTCTGGCTGTATCTCTGCCAGCAAAGCGGGATTAGCATCGAATCCTCACCTGACTCATCGCTGGAATCCTTACAACAGGGCGATCGGGTGTATGTCCGGTTTCTCAATTTGCTAGAGGCTGTCCATTCGCAGCTGGGACTTGCTGAACTTTTTCCTACTCTTCGATCGGTTGCACTAGCCGATACCTTGCTCCAAGACCTGCTGAGGGGACTCTATTCACAAAAAGTTTTGCCCAGCCCGATCGCCAACATCTTAGGGCAAGTTTATGAGCAAATGCTGGGTTGGTGCATTGACCCATCCCACTCAAACCCACTTGTTTCTGCTGCCAATATTCAAAAATCCAATATCAAAAAGTCAGCAGGCATTTACTATACTCCTGCGGCGATCGTGCAATACATTCTTCAATCCACACTGCCGCATTTGCTGCCTGGAACTTTACCCTTGCAAAACTTATCTTGCCCTCGGCTGCTTGACCCGGCTTGCGGGAGTGGAGCTTTTCTCCTGGCAGCTTATCAATATCTTTTGGACTGGTACTTGCAGCAGTACACTGCCAACCTTCAACGGTACGCCGTGCCCGATGAAACCGGAAGGGCTGCCTTACAAACCAATGCCCAAGGACAATGGCGACTTACCGCAGCCGAACGAGAACGCATTTTGTTAACCCATATCTATGGGGTAGATGTCGATCCGCAGGCTATCACCGTCACGAAGCTCTGCCTGTGGTTAATGCTTTTAGAAGATTTGCCAGAACCGTTTAACCGATCGCTCCCTGTCCTAGACCACAACATTCGCTGGGGCAATGCGTTAATTGGTTCAGATATTGCCCATGAAAAACCTTTCTCCAATCGATCGGCTGTGCATCCCTTTGACTGGGAGCCAGCTTTCCCAGAGGTGTTTCAGGATGGGGGGTTTGATGGGGTTTTTGGCAATCCGCCCTATATTGATTCGGAAGGAATGACGGTGCATCTTCCCGCGTGGCGATCGTATTGCAGCAAGCATTACCAAACGGCTCAGGGAAACTGGGATTTGTTCTGCGTGTTCATTGAAAAGGCGATCGGGCTATGTCGTCCAGGAGGTTTGTCCAGCCTGATTGTGCCCAACAAGCTTGCTTCTGCCAGGTATGCCAGCCCCGCCAGACGGATTCTGAGCCAGGAAAACCAACTCCTTGCCCTGCGAGATTATTCACGGGTGCCTGTGTTTGCGGCATCAGTGTATCCGTTGGTGTATGTGGCGCAAAAATCTATCCAGGCAATGCCAAGGCGGGAGGCTGTACGCTGTGAAATCATGCAGGATTTGCACCAGGTAAAGCACGATCGTTTCATGCCACTTTCTGCGAAAAATCCGGAGGCTCCCTGGCTGCTGACAACAACGCGATTACAGGCGAATCTGTTCGTCCGGTTGCAAGAAACCCTGCCCGCCCTGGGGACGATCGCCCAAGTCACCGGAGCTGCCACCGTTGAGGAAGCTTACCAAATTCAGTCCTTGATTCAGGACTCGCCAGAGGCTTCCCCAGAGGATTTGTATGTGGTGAATAGCGGCACGATCGATCGGTATTGCCTTCTGTGGGGAACCAAGCGAATGCGCTACCTGGGGCAAACCTATCTCCATCCGGTGGTTCACGGCTCCGATGTTTCCAGCCTCCTGCCCAAACGCTATCGCCAGTCCAAACAGCCAAAGCTCGTTGTGGCGGGAATGACCCGACGATTGGAATGTGCCCTGGATGCAACAGGTGCGGTGCTGGCGGGCAAATCAACTTCTATCATTCAAGTTGAAAATGGGGCGATCGATTTGCGATATTTGCTGGGGTTGCTGAATAGCCAATTGCTCAGCATTTTCTTTAACCATTGGTTTGCCGGAAACCAGCTTCAAGGAGGCTATCAACGAGTCGGCCCACCCCAACTGCGGCAATTGCCAATTTATCTACCCGATCGAGCCAATCCCTTAGACTGTCAACGCTATGAACAAATCATTGGCTTAGTCAACCAACGACTACGGCTCAAACACCTTGCCCCAAAGCACCTTACCCCAAAGCACCTTACCCCAAAGGCGATCGAGCTAAACC
>PVWD01000470.1 GCA_003003615.1 filamentous cyanobacterium CCP2
CCTCTGTTTGCTCAATCTCTAAATTTGGGAACTGTTCAACTTTTTTCATTTCGAGCCTTCCATAAACCTTATAGCCAGCTTAAAAAGCCCGCCATGTCAGCCTCTAGAAAAAAGTTGCCGAATTTTAGGACATTTTTGCCTTTACCCCCGATCGGCCATCTCCAAAAACTCTAAAACCTCTTGTGAGGTATGCATCTTGCCAATAGGGGCGCACTTGCCCGCCCAGTAGGAGCGTACCGCTGTGCGTCTCTACTTCCTCAAAAACTGCATCGGTGTCACCCCCACCACCCGCTTAAAATATCGGGTGAAATGGCTCTGGTCACAAAACCCAACCCTAAGCGCAATTTCTGCAATGCTGAGGTGGCTGTGCTGCAAGAGAGACTTTGCTTTGTCAATGCGGCACTGCAAAATGTATTGATGCGGGGTGAGTCCGACTCGCAGCTTAAACAACCGCAAGAAATGATATGGGCTAATTTGGACGATCGCCGCTAACTCATTCAGCTTTAAGTCTTGGTGAAGGTGATTGTTTACATAGTCTTTCACCTGCTGAAGCTTAGAAGACGATAGCCCGTCTGCATTGCTGAAAATTCGAGGGCGCGTGGTGCAATAGTTTCGCAGCAAATGAATTGCCAATGCCGTTTTGAGGCTGTCAACCAGCAAATGGCTGCCCATTGCCCCTGATGCTGCTTCTGTTTGCAAGGTAGAGAAGATGCTTTGAATCAAGCTGTCTTGCTGGGACATAAACCGGGGCACAAGTTCGATCGCGTCAGGATTCACCCAATCTTGCCCAACTTCCCGGAGGAGCGCAGGTTCAACTGCCAAAACCATGAATTGTGCCGCAGTATCCCAATTACAGCGATGCGCCACCCCTGCCGGAACAATCGCAATGTCTCCTGCCGATCGCCTTTCCCGCTCTCGCTTTCCATCTAACCAGCGTTCTCCTGCTGAACAAATTCCCTGCACATCTGACAGCCCACAGGCAATCACATGCATGGTGTGCTGGTGTTCAGCAATTTCAAACTTTGGCTGTTGGAACAATTCCAGGTGAATGTGGTGCCATCCTGAGCTTGAGAGAATGGACGGCTGCGGCAACAGGGAGTTTGCGGCGTTGGTTTGGCGGTAGTCAATGACTGCCACTTCAGTTGAAACTTCGGGTTCCTGCTGACTCATTTTCTGGTGAAGCCGATCGCAATTTTGCATTTGCTCCCATCCAACCAAGATTAAAGTTGACTCAAACGAAATTGCATGGTAGCTGTGAGTACAGTATTCTCGTATTCTCGTTTTACATCATGGAAAGAAGTCAACAATCCCTTCCGGTTCACATTGATTCCCTTAGCTTTGACAGCTTCCCCCGCGATTCCAGTACCGATATTGTTTGCGTCGCTCCAATCCGTACGATCGTGCGTCGGGAAGAGGAAATTTTGCTTGTACGCCGCATCCGCAAAGTCGAAGACATTGACATGGGGATGGCTTGCCCAGTTGGTTCCACTGCCACCCAGGAAGCTCCGGTTGCTCAACCCATTCCTGCGGAACCCGTGAACCCGCCAGCCTACGAGCCAGTTGTTTCACCCACTCCAGAACCTGCTGTGCCATACCCTCCGGCAGAACCGATCGCCCCAGCCAAAGGCGAAATCTATGTTCACGCCGATCGCGAGTTTGACCCAGAGGCTAGCTTCGTCAACACTTGGGGTAAGTCAATCACCGTTCAGTTTGATGTGAGCGATGAGCAGCAGTGGAACTATGGCGGCACACCAGGGCACAACATCATGGTATCGGCGGATGGGCATGTCGGGGGGGATGTCCGTTCTCCTCGCTTTCCTGGCGTTGCGCCTGCGGCTCTGGTTGCGGTTAAGCAAGAGGATAGGGAACATGCAGTTGCTCACGGCAAACACCAAACCGTAACGCTGCAACCCGGCGAAACCCTCTACTTTTTAATTAACGACCAACCAGGCTACTACAGTGACAACGTTGGAGTCTTAACCCTGCATTGGACGATCGTTAGTGAGTAAAGCTGTTCGTAAGCAAATCCGCAAGCTAGCGAATCTATTGAAAACAACAATTCCTGCTCGCTAGCCCATTTAACCTCGATCCGAATCACTCCTTCTTTTTGTCTTGATTCTCCGCTCCTATAGCAGTACGCAGAATTACTATCTATAGCTTGCAGAGAATTCGCATTACCTAACTTTTCATCCGTTACCACCGCTCCGCTTAAGTTGCCCCGCCCTTTGCTTCCACTAAGCGAAATCGATTGCGCCCTCTGCGCTTCGCATGGTCAAGGGCCTCGTTTGCCTGCTGAAGGAGAAAATGGCTATCAACATGTTCCATAAAATGGGCGATCGCCCCACCAATGCTGACAACGACTGGCAAGGTAGAGCCATCTTCGAGTTGTAAAGACTCTTCCGCTAAGGCCGCCCGCATCGTTTCACCATAGTCTGAGGCGGTTTTGGTCGTCAGACCAGGAGTGACGCAGACAAATCTTCCGCGACCATCGTGGTAAAGCCAACTGTCTGACGAGGCAACTCGCTGAAGCCGATACGCAACAGCCCTCAACCATTGCGACTGAACCGCAGGATTGCCAAATAGCTCTTCGGTTTCCGGGTAAGGATCAATTTCGTAAACGCTGACCGAGTTGTAGCGCGGGTCGTGAATGTTCTCTGCCATGCGTTGCAACAGGTAGGACACTGAAGGAACGACGAGTTCTGCCCGGAACAATCCGGTTTTGGGTTCCACATTGCCCAAAGCAGCCATCAATTCCGTATTTTGCTGCCGCACGCGATCGGATGCCTGCTGATAGGAGCTAATCTCTTTATCTTTTTCCTGAAATCGCCAGCCCATTTCTTCTAATTCCCGACGCACTGCCGAGACTCGCATACTGCGACGCACCAGGGCCGGAATCGAAACAAACAAACCAATCAGCACTCCGGCTGCCAGAGTGAGTAGGAGTACCAATGCCAAACTTTCTTGTAGCGTTAGGGTAAACAGGCTAATCGTAACAACATCTGTATTTTGGATCGCAAAGAGTACAGCGAGCAGTGCGATCACGAGAGCGAGAATAACGAAGAACTGCATGAGTCGATGCGAATCGTATGTGAATGACAGTTGCATTCATACTATCCCTTAATTTTGGGCAATTCGCAGTGTTTTAGC
>PVWD01000471.1 GCA_003003615.1 filamentous cyanobacterium CCP2
CCTTTCCTCCTCCCACAAAACCGATCGCCCTTGAGATGTTGTAATGAATGGGTTACATTTCGTTCGCTTGTTCATGCCAAAACTGTTCTGCAAAGGCTACTGCCGGATGAATCGGGGCTTTTGGTTTTGTTCTTAAGGTCATTCCGGTTTCATGTAAAAACCGATCGCCCTTTATCTGATTACATCGTTCACAGGCGGCCACCACATTATCCCAGGTGTGCTGTCCTCCTTTGGAGCGGGGCAATACATGGTCGATCGTCAGCCGTTTGGTGCTGCCGCAGTATTGGCAGGTGTGGTTATCTCGCTTCAGCAGTTCACGACGGTTGACAGGGGGAACCTTCCAGTGCCGCTCCGGATTGCCCGTCACCAGCCGAATATGTTCTGGAACTTGCAAAATCAGATTCGGTGAGCGGATTTCCCACTGTTTGGTGCTAAAATCCAATGATTCGGCCTGTCCTGTCACCAGTAGAACAATGGCGCGTTTGATGTTGATCCGGGCGATCGGCAAGTAATTCCGAGAGAACACCACAACGGCGTTTTGCAATACGAGGGAGGGTTGGTGTTGTCGTTGGGCTGGCATTGCTTGGATTGCTCCTAAAACGTCCCAAAGAAAATCATTTCAATTCAGCCATGTTTTCATTGTGTTTGGGCTGTACTCGGCAAATGCGCTGCTGATGATATTAATCACATTAATAAAAAGATATACCCCACTCAGAAAAATTGCACGATCGTCAAAAAGAGAAGCCTTCCAGCTTGGCTGCTCCTCATGCATGGGGTATTGAATCAAAACTCGTTGTGTCAGTGAAAAGTGAAGCGTAAGGAGTGAAGATTATTCTGGCAGGCGGCAGCGGCCCTCTGGTTGGCAGAGACGGTTTTGGCGATCGGCAACGATTGTTTTCAGGTCGGGTCGTCCGGTGAGGGCAAGGCGACGGTCTGCCCAAAGACCATAGAGCCAGTCTGCAATTTTGCCAATCATGGGCAGTTTTGTGATGGCATAGATCCAGCCCATATCCAGCACTTCATAAACGCGACGGAATACCTCAAGATTTTGAATCACCGTGCCATCGGGAAGGACGGCATGAATCCGCCCCATCGCCGTTTCAAAATCTACCCCACCGTTGGACTCTGGATCATAGGCATCATCGGCAATGTCCACAAATGCCACGCGCCCCCGCCCAGCATCGCGCCGTTTCAAAAAGTTGACCTCCCGCACACACAAGGGACATTCACCATCGTAGAGTAGCTTGATTTTCCAGGAGGGTGCTGTGGGCAAGGGGGTCGTGGATTGAGAGGAGTCAAGGGAGGGCATAGGTCGATAAACAATAAGCTTCTTCATCTATTTTAATAAAAATTAATACCCTTTCCAGGCTCTCACTCCTCTGTCTCTTCGTTCTCCGCTTCCTCCGGTTGATTGCCGAGTAGTCCTGCATCATCTAACAGCATAGACGTGGTTTTTGTGACCTGGGCGATCGTTTCTGCCATGTAAGGGCCGCGCAGTTGTTGAATGCCCGCAAAAAGGAGAAATGCACCGATGAGTCCATCAAACCCTAGCAACCCCAAAGCCGTTTCAAACCAGTACTGCTGGCGGCTGTACAAAAATAGGATAAAAAACGCCTGAAGCAATACAAAACCCGTCATCAACAAGGTGGCCCCGATGGATAGAACGATCGCCGCTGCCACAATACGCTGCTGCTCACGGACGGCTTCTCGTTGCGCCGTTTCCAGATGCATATCTACTAGCCTGGCCACCAAGCGAAAACTCCGCCGCCCATAGACTTCTAAAGTATCCACTACATCATTGACGATCACGCCCTAACCCTCCCACGAGCAATCCGAGCAAAAAACCAACGCCAAGAATCGTCAGAAGGTTTCGGGCAGGTTTGTTTCGGATCTGATTTTTCACACTTGGAAGAACGTCTTTTTCCACTTGGGAGAGCAAGGTTTCAGCCCGTGTTTCTAGCAGGTCGAGCGTTCGTTCGACGGTCGGCAGAACAATGCCCTGTAGGTTGTCTTGCACATTGTCTTGCAAATAATCTTGCAGGTTGTTTCGCAAACTATCGCGTAGGGTATCGCGTAAATTATCCCGCAGTCCCACAACTTCCGTAGGGGCTACCTCTGCTGATTTTGGCTCATTTGCTTTGGCAATTTGATATAGTTCTGTCAGGTCTTGTTGAATGCGAGTTCGGGTGCGTTCTGTTTGGTCGGCAATGTAGTTAATTACTGCCTCTAAATCGCCTCCTGTTTCAGCTAGCGTTTCTACTTCTAGCTGCGGCCACTCTTGCAGGATGATGGGAGTCAGACGATCGAAACGCTTTCTAAACTTTTTGGGTGAAAGCGTCATAGAATTTCCGTTGTTCGTTGTTTTTTTTCCCATTGGTCGATCGCTGAAGGCTGCGATTCACGCTCCACACCTGTAATCATACCAACAGCAGCTTCTCTAAACCTCCCCACAGGGGTAGACTAAAGCAGAATTGTGAGCTTTATATGGCAGACTTGAAACGGTTTGATTATTATTTAGTGCTTGACCTGGAAGCAACCTGCTGCGATCGCAAAACGATTCGTCGGCATGAGATGGAAATCATTGAAATTGGGGCGGTCATGGTTAAGGCAATGGATCTTGTCATCCTGGATGAATTCCAAACCTTTGTTAAACCTGTTCGCCATCCCATTCTGACGGAGTTCTGTCAATCGCTCACTTCCATTACGCAAACTCAGGTCGATCAGGCTCCCAAATACCCAGAAGCGATCGACACTTTAAAGGCGTGGCTGTCAAACTATGCCAATGCAATTTTTGGGTCATGGGGTGATTTCGATCGGATTCAGTTTGAGCAAGACAGCAAGTTTCACGGCATTCCGTACCCCATTCCCTATCCTCACGTTAACCTCAAGCAACGCTTTAGTGAGGTTCAGGGTTTACCCGAACAGTACGGCAGGCCCGAAGCCTTGCAGCTAGTTGGCTTATCCCTGGAGGGGCGAAACCATCGCGGCATTGATGATGCCAGAAATATTGCCAAACTATTGCCTTACATTCTGGGACAGCAGCATTACCGCGATCGAAGAATGGTATAAATCAGCCATAGACCAAGGAAGCTGGCAGCCCCAAACAAAATGTTGGCGATGAGTTGGGATTGCGGCGTGACCTGTGC
>PVWD01000148.1 GCA_003003615.1 filamentous cyanobacterium CCP2
GGAGCAGGGGCAGGGGCAGGAGCCGAATAAACCGGAGCCGAGGGTTCTGCGCGATAAACCGGAGGCTGGGCAGGGGCTTCAGGCAGGGCAAACTGGCGAATGACCTGTTCTTCGGCCTGCTGAATGGGAGGTTGAGCCTCTTGTGCCCGAACCTTCGGAGCTAAACTAACCGCCACACCGCTCAGGCAAAACAGAACGAGCAGAATGGCGATCCTGCTCCGATGGCGTAAGAACTGCCAGAAACGATCGAAATTAAACCAGTTAGGCAACATAGGTTAAATACAACTCAGTGAATGAAAAAATGAACAGCGTATCAACACGTTATAAACAGAACTAAATTTGACAAGGAACACCGAAACTCACAAGAGTAGGAATCTGGTTAACCACCTAGCTAACCATTCCCTCTAACCTTCTAGCCAATCCTCAATCGCAGCATAGGGAAACGCCAACCCAAACCAGCAAAGGTTTTGGGTATAGTAAGCCCGATCGCCATCCCAAATGCCATTCTCGTAAGTCGGCATTATCTTCTGCTGATGCATCTCTGCGGCAATGTCTGGTTCCACAACGGAAAAAGCAGCATAAAGCATGCCATACTGCGCCGTAGATTCATAAGGCACGATCGCCTCTCCTTGCAAATCCATTTCAGCCGGAATGCTTTGACTTGTCTCCCATTGGGACTGCAAGGGTTGAAGATGCGTTTGCAAAAAGGTTTTCGCACGGGGTTCCTCAAACCAAGCTGCATCGATCGCCACTCGCCACCACACCCGATAGGCATCAAAACCATACACCGATCGCACATTCAGATCGGGCGAGGCGGGTTCCAGACGGCGCGTTCCCAGGTTCAGCACCACCCAATCGCTGGGCAACCCCTCGGAGGATAGGGAAGCTGCTTCGTTGAACACGTCGTAGCTGCTGTCTACGAGGCTGAGCCAGTCTCGGTTGGGGTCTACCTGAGCAAAGAGCCGGAAGGCATAGGGAGCCAGATAAGACGGATTGAGCAGCAGGCGATCGGGCTGAAGGAATGCCTCGGTTGGGCCAGGAAGGAAATAGCGACGAGACGTGGCAGGAACCTGAACCGTTGAGATTTCCCAGAGGTCTTTGAGCTTGGTTTGGGCCAAGTCAAGATAATCGGGGCGGTTCCAACGGCGGGCCGCCAGAATTAGGGCGGTGATGGCATCGAGATCAGCATCGCTGGCAAAGTTGCGATCGATAATGCCCCAATTTCCCGTCGCACTGCGTCCCCATTTCCAAGCCCAAAGCGAATCCGTTGGCTGCCCGTTGGCACTTTTTCGCTGCAAGTTATTCTCTGCCCATTCCAGGGTTTGGGCAAAGGTGTCTGGGTCATCAGCAAAAACAGCACGAAGCATGGCATAGGCTTGCCCTTCTGAAACCGTGCGATCGTTTGCTTCCCGGTCAATGACGCGGCCATCTGCCTGGACAAACTGCTGTTTATAGGCTTGCCAGCTTTCCGGCAGAATCTCGGAGATAGGAATGGTTTCGGCGATCGGTGACTCAGCCGCAGGGGAAGTAGATTTCGGCATTGTGGAGGGCGAATTTGACGGGGAACAGCCCACCAACAGCAATGTGATTACCGAAAGCTGAATCAGAGACACCATCAAAGACACCCCAACAGACACCACAGGTTGTTTCATAAAGTGACACAGCAATCAGAACAATAAAGGACGCACAGGAACAAGATTGTGGTATCAATTTAAGGGCGGCTCCAGGGCAGCGGAGCATCTCCTTGAGGCACAAATTCCACCTCTGGCGGTTGGGTTTGAATCCGAACCAGATCGGGAGATGGCACAACATCAGCCTGTTGAATTTGCTCCGTTTGCCGCAGGACAGGGAACCGTCTTCGCAAGATCAGTTCCAAATCCGTTAGGGCAGTGCGGGCAATGGCATGATCCGGCTGAAGGGACAACACCTGGCTGTAGGCATCCACCGCCGACTGATAGCGTCTTTGCCGAAAGCGCACTCCTCCCAAGGCTGAAAGCGCGTCAATGTTTTCTGGTGTAATGGTCAGGATGGCTTCATAGGCGGCGGCAGCTTGTCTGAGATCGCCAATTTGCTGGGCAATGTTGCCTTTGAGGAAATAAATGTCAATGTTTTCTGGATTGCGGGCAACCAGTTCGTCTACATAAACCATTGCTGCTGCCTGGTTTTGAGTTGCCATCACCTGGACAAAGCGCAGTTGTACCGCAACATTATTTGGATCAGCCTGTAGCAGGGCCCGATAGAGCAATTCACGAGATGGTTCCGCCGGAAGGGCACCTACCAAACTGTAAAGCTCAGGGGGTGTTTCGGTGAGCGGTTGGTTGGTTAACCACTGGCTGAGGATGGCTTCTGCTTCCGATCGCCCCAAAACTCCGGCCTGATATTCCAGCCCGGCTTGCCCCACACGTTTGGTAAAATCATCTGGGTTTAAGGCAACGACCCGATTGTAAAGAGCCATTGCTTCCGTGAAGCGGCCCTGCCCCTGATAGATTCCAGATAACCCTTGCAGGGCCCCGCTGAGGATGCTCTTGTCTCTGGGGTTGCTGTCAATAATGGCTTGGTAGCGACGAATGCTGTCTTGGAGGTTGCCCTCTCGTTGGTCAATGATGGCAAGGAGGAGTTCGGCAGCCGGATCGATCGATGACCCACTCCGACTGGCTTGGTAGGTGTCAAGCACCGATCGCGCCGTTTCAAACTCCGCCTGACGCAGATAAATTTGGGCAATGCGGAAATAGAGCAGCGGTTCCGTGATGCCGGCCCGCACTAAGTTTTCGTAGAGCGGCAAAAGCTGGGGGCTGGGCGTTCTGAGCCGTGTTAATGCCTGCACGATAAGCGTTTGCTGGGCCGAATCGGAGGGAACCGTCCGTAGGATTTGGGCCAGTTGGGTGAGCAGGTCTGCCTCTGAGATTTGCTCGGTTTGATATTCCAACACGGCAATCTGAGTTTGAATACCCCGATCGTCTGGCTGTGCTTGAACGAGCTGGCGATAAAGATTAAGGGCAGTGAGTTGCGACTGAGGGAACCCTGCCAGCACAGCGGCAATTTCTCGCTTTAAGACCGTTGGCGTATCCGCTTCTGCCGCTACAGCCTGAAACAAAGACAGTCCTTCCTCCAGGAACGCTGCATTTTCATAGGTGCGACCGATCGCAATTAAGGTACGTCCCAAAACCATCCGCGCATCCGATCGCCCCCTCAGGGGAACCAGCATTGCCGTTGCCAAGTCAAATCGGTCGATCGCCGCATAGTTGAGGGCTTGTTCTGCCCGCATCCGGATAACGGGGCCAGTGAGGGTTGGTTGCTGTCGAAGTTGGGTTTCTAGAGCTTGAACCGCCGCTGTCGCATCTCCCGTTTCTCGCAAGGCTCTGGCATAGGCAGTCGCAGCATCACCCTCAAGCGTTCCCCCTCCTTGCAAATAGCGATCGAACAGGGTCAGGCTTTCCTCATAGTTGCCGAAATAGGCATGGGCCTGGGCGGCTCCTCCAATGGCTTCTCGGCTAGGATTTTGCTGCAAAACCAGTTCATAGTCAGCCAGGGCGGTTTCAAACTGACCTTCATAAATGTAAAGCAGGGCCCGCTGCGTCCGGGCTTCCGTATCGTCGGGGTTTTGTTGGAGCAATGTGGTGAGGGCAGCAATCCCTCTTGCCTGCCATTCAGGACGAAAGCCACCGAGCATTCCCAAACTGAGAAGGGCTAAACGGTTAGTCGGATCGATCGCCACAGCTTGTTCATAGGCTTGGAAGGCATCTGCATCTCGTCCGGCCCGTCGGTAGGCAATTGCTAACCCCAATTGGGCTTCCAAAGATTCGGGAAACTGTTCGACGGCTCGTTCAAAGCGATCGATCGCCTGGTTGACCAAGCCTTGATCAAGCAATGTGTAGCCATTACGAACGGATGAGGGAACAGTTTGAGCAACAGTGTAGAGAATACCTACATTAGACATCCCCATACCCCAAATACCTAAACCTAAAACACTGCTCCACATTAAGCGACCTAAGAAACTCGATCGCCACTGGAAGTGAGAAGGGGGATTCATAGTGTTATTTCCTGAATGAAAATCGAAATGCGTCTAGAAACAGTTCAGGAGGAACTCACGATTCAATAGCAGAATCAGCACTGCCCATAATCAGTATCAAAGACAAGACAGGTTTAAGTAGATAGTGGACACCCTGAAAGTAAATCGATTTCTATGTTCTATAGCAGTACGAAGGCACATTAGGACAGTTTCATATTGCCCAAGCTATCTGTTGGGGTTCCGTCACCTGAGATTGTCCAAACCTTTTATCCATCTACTGCGTTTTCAAGAACACTCAATAGACTGGTTTGAATCCATTTATAAAATCAGCAAGCTTCAGCTTTGAGCGCAACCTTGAACGATCGAATGCTTCATTTACACCCGATAGCCCTGGCAATCTTCCTTAAAAAACAACAAGCTCTACTCAGTCAATTGCCGTACCAACTCTGCACTACTTTCAGCGCAGGCGCATCCAATCGTCTAATTCCCTTTTGCATCACTTTGCTGAAGATGCAAATAAAAAACTTTGTCACCGGCTGCACATTTTAATTGATCTGAATCGAATGATCTGAATAACCTGGTGGGTGAGAAAACCTGAATATGGTTTGTGCAGAGCAAGCGCGAAACACTGGATCAAGGAATAATTGGACTAAATATGAACGGACGTATCAACTGAATCAGCACGATCGGCAGATTGGGCCGTTTGCAATTGCTCAATCTTGCTCATGATTTGCTTCATGGAGTTCGCTAACTCTTCAATTTGCGAAGGCTGATGCTGAGCCGTATGGTGCTGAGCCGGATTCACTCGAAGCGGTTCGACTGCTTGAGCTTGAACAGGAACAGATTGCCGAACTGCCATTGGTTCAGCCTGATGTGGGAAAAAGGCTGGCTGGCTGGAAGAATGGAGCGATGCTGCCTGGGGGGAAGCTTGATTGACAGGCGCGTCCAGGAAAAAATCTAACCCGGCTGCCTGCAATTTTGCCTCTGAAAACTTGAGGCTTTCCACCATTCCTTCTTGCAGTTGCAATTGCTGTTGTAGAGCGGAAACCTGGGCTGTGGACTGCTCCAACTGCCTTGAGGCATCTCGCCACCCTAAAAGTGCGATCGAAGTTAAACCAATTCCAAAGCTTAAACCCGTCATTACTGCGAGATAAGGAGGTGCCAAGTCTTGAACGCGACCAGTGAAAAGGGGTCTGTCTTCAACTTGGATAGTGAGTGGACGAGCACCCACAATCATCAAAAGCAGAGCGGCCCCAGAAAAAACGAACCCCGACAGAAATACCGAGAAGATTAACGAACGTGAGGTAGTCATGTTGCTCAAAACCTCATAAAACGATAGTGGAATGAGTGCAGCCTCACAGGGCATGTCCTTATCACATCTCCCTTTCAGCAGAGAGATTTCGCTAAAACTTGAAAGATAGTTAAATGCTGGGATGCACGACTCGATTCTTCGTAACCGTAAAACAACGCAATTAGCAACACCCAATGGCTTTATTAATAAATTGCGTATATTCACTATTTATTCTGGTCAATAGCGTACAACTTTCCTAAAAATTTATTGAATATTGCAAACAGATGAAGCTACTGTAAGCTTTTTTGCAGAAAAACCATAATCGGAGGGTCTGAGCTGAGCGGCTATCACAAAATCAGCTAAACCCGCTAAACCGAAGCAATCCCTATCCTATATCTGAGTGGCAATAAGCTGATAGAGTTTTTTCATGCAGAAAGACCAGTTTGCCCGCGAAGCCCTCGCCCAAATCCCCAAAATTTTGACCCTGCTCGATCGCAATCCCCACAGTCCGACCTATGGGTGCTTCGATCGCAACTTTTGGCATTATAAAATTATTGACTTTCCAAGCGGCATGGCCCAAGAGTTTGTGCTGCCTTTGGCCTTGGCTTACAGCACCCACCTGCCCGATAATCCCTTCTATCGACAGCCCATGCTCAAGCAATGGGTTGAAGCTGGAATTTTGTATGCCGCCAAAAGTTCCCATCCTGACGGGTCTTGTGATGATTATTTTCCTTACGAACGAGCCGGAGGAGCCGCCGCCTTCTCCCTATTGGCAGGGATAGAAAGCTATTTGCGCTTGGGCTTACACCATCCCAAAATGCTGGAATTCTTTACCCTACGGGCAGACTGGTTGGCGCATCACCAGGAAAGTGGTCGGCTGACGAACCATCAAGCTTTGATTGTGCTGTGCTTAGAGCTATTGTCGCGCTTGCTGAAAACCGATCGCTGGGAAAAAGCCAAAGTGCAGCGATTAGAGCAGGTTTTGTCCTGGCAAGATGAAGAGGGCTGGTTTCAGGAGTATGAAGGGTGTGATCCGGGTTATCACACATTAACCATCTCCTGTTTAGCAAGGCTTTACAAACTGAACCCTGACCCTCGGCTGGAAGCCTCTTTAGTGAAGGCAGTTCGGCTGGCTGACTGCTTTGTCCATCCCGATGGTTCCTTTGGGGGGGAATACACTAGCCGTAATACATACAATTTCTTTCCTCACGGGTTTGAGCTAGTCGGACGGTGGCTGCCCGAAGCCCTGGCCATTAACGATCGCGTTTTAACTGGCATTGCCAACGGAAAAGCCCCCTGCTACGCCGATGATCACATCATTGGACACCACACCTGGAACTATCTGCTGGCATGGCAGGATTTTGTCGCAGACCGTCCTCCGGTTCCCCACCGTAAAAATGAGCAAATCTGGTTGAAAAATGCGCGGGTGTTAATCGATCGTCGTGACGGCACAGAGTTATATCTGGCTCTGAACAAAGGCGGTGTGTTCAAGCTGTTTCGCAACGGTAAACTCGTTCTCTCTGATACGCATTTTTCCCTACAAGTCCGAGAGGGTGGCAAAATCAAAAATGCGGTTGGGCATTTGGTCAGCGACTACACCGTTGAGGTCAATCCGGATGAGATCCTGATTCGTGGGCAGTTGGGCTGGGCTAAGCAAAAGCAAATGACTCCGTTAAATTTGATGATTCTGCGGGTTGTCATGCTCACCGTTGGACGGTTTTTCCCAAATCTGATCCGATCGCTCCTGCAAAAAATCTTGATTGTGGGCAAGGCCGATGCTCCGTTTCAATTCAGCCGCCAACTTCGCTGGCAAACCGATCGCTGGCACATCACCGATGAACTGAAAGCCGACTCCTGGAAAAATGTCATTTCCGCCGGAATTGGCTGCGACCAAACCTCGATTTATGTCGTAATGAGCCGTACCTATCAGGTTGGACAGCTTCAGGAATGGCTGGATCTCACGGAACAGGTAAACGCCCTAGGGCTAGGTGATGTGTTGCGGGTCGATCGCAGCGGATAGGGTTGATTGAGATGGGGACAGCGGCTGAGTTCAATGAACGGATAGAGTTGGGTCTTTTTATATTGAACTCCCCACTCCCCTAACTTCAAGCTAAAGTAACCGCAACTGGGCTGTTTCCACTGTTTCCAATTCTTCCAACTGCTCCAGGGTTTCTTGCCATTCTTCCCACTCTGGTTCACCAAACCATTCATCTGCTCGATCGCGGGTGAGGAGGGCATGGGCGGATTCCATCATTTCTAAGGCAATTTCGGATAGGTGAGGTTGGTTGGTGATGTAGGTTTTGAGGGCTTCTAGGGGGTCTATGGTGCTGCCGGTTCCTAGTTCCGGGAGGCGAGGGCGGGCAAGCTGGCTGACTAATTCGGCATGAATGGTGTAGGTGTGGGCTGGGGCGAGGGCTTGATGGATGACGTGGTGATCGATTTGCTCGATTTGTTCCGATCGCACTTGATAGATTAATCGCACAACCGCATCCTGGATCGGCTCTGTTGAGAGGGTTTGCAATAGCACCTGCTGGGGGTCATCTGCTTGCGACACATTCACCCGGACTGTGCGAAACGGCCGAACTGCCAGCGGATGAAACTGCATTCGAGCGTGTCCCCGCTCCACCTCAACAAGGACAAACCCCTTGTCTTCTGTTTCTTCACTAAAATCAACCCGCTCAATACTACCCGGATACACCACAAGCGGCTGCTCTGAAAGCACCTGATGCCGATGGACATGCCCTAAGGCCACATAGTCAAAGCAAGGACGCGCCAACAGAGCCATTGGCACCGTAAACCCTTTCCCCACTGCCAAAAACCGTTCTGCTCCAAAGCGGGCTGTATCCGTCATCAGGTGAGCCAACAACACCGTTGGCAGGTTTGGATCAAGGCGGCGAATTTCTCCTTCCAAAGCCACCCGGAGCCGATCGAGCAATAAATGACCGACTTCAGCAATGGATAGCCCTTCGGTTTCAGGACGAGTGAGCAAAGCCGATCGCGTTAACCAGGGCAGCGTAATCACTTGAATGGGGCCGTTTTGGGTCTGAATGCGGTGGGTTGCCAGCCGATCGCCCACCACAAATCCCGGTACGCCCAATGTGCGGTAAATACATAAACTGGCTCCACCCATCCCTTGGGAATGCTGATCGTGATTACCCACCAACAGCACGGTCGGAATTTGGGCATCCACGAGTCGTCGAAACTGGGTGGCAAAGGCTTCCTGAACGATCGGCGGCGGCGTAGCATCAGGAAAAGCATCCCCCCCAAACAGCACCAAATCGACGGGTTCTGCAATGGCGCGATCGATACACTGACTCAGCGTATGAACAAAGTCCTCTAGGCGAGTGTTGAGGCCGGTTTCAGGATTAATACATCCATGGGAAAACCCACTGCCCATGTGAATGTCTGAAAGATGGAGGATTTTGATCATGGCTAAGCTCGGTCACGGCTAACAATCAATAAGCCTTTCAAATATAGTTATAGTACATTTGTCAAGCTGGAATGTATAGCCTTTTCTTAGCCACGATCGTTCCGATTGCAGGTCACATCTCGATCGCAATGATGGTTTTTAGCTGCACCTTTGGTCTGTGGGATAGTCTTCTCGTTTTGGAATAACTTCTGGTGAGTGCGTTGTATCAGGAGGCGTTGACGGGGCAGAAAGCGAAGTCAGCGTATCAATGGTGGTGGGCGAACCCAGGGTATTGGAGGAAGCGGGATTACCTAGGGGATCGGCAGTATTTAAAGTATCCATCGATCGAGGGGGATAAATGGTACTGACCTGTTCTTCATAGCTGGAATCAATTTGCAGCGACTCATCAAACTGGGGTAATTGTTCAGCCTGTTCCTTGGTGAAGCCCTTAGCAAACACTTGCTTTTCACCAAAATTAATCCGGGCGTAATCAACAGGTAACAAAACTTTTTTACCTAAAATCCAGGCTCCAATGTCAAGGATAAAATAACGAAAATAGCCGTTTTCTTCATCTATCAAAATATCTTCAACAGTGCCAATCTTTTCATTTGAAACATCCGAATAAACATCGCAGTCTACAATGTTATCTTCACCAAGAGCATTTGCATAATCTGGATTAATTTTCTTGATTTTTACTAATGCCATTATTGTTCTCCCTTTATGTAAAATCGAATCAAAATTAAATCAGCTCCAGTAAAATTTCATTCAAATTCTAGTCGCAGTTTGCTAACCACATTCTTGCTGTTCACACCTGGTAATCAGAGCAGTCGATCGCTTCTTCAGTCATGACGGTCATCGGATGTACTGCACAGCGCAGATAGGGATTATGCGTGTAGAATCGGCAGCTTTGGCAAGGTAATGCTTGAGGATGAAGCCATTTTCCTTCCTTTGTACACACCGAATCTTGCGTCTTCCTGGAAGCAACTAAATACGACAAAATTGTGAAACAGCAAACTCCTAAAAAGGCGATCGGCACGACTGCCTCTATATCACTTGAAAAGTTAATATAGTCTGAGTCTGTCCAGGAGGATGGCACCTCAGTAAGCTCAGTTTGAAGAAATTTCATTTCATCTTGAAGGACTTTCATGACTCAGCAACGCACCCATATTGCTTTTTTAAATTGTTCGATCGTCTATTCTCCGATTGAGTTAAGCCTACCTCGATCGCCTAAATCCCTGCTCTATCAGAAGATCTGCTATTTGGATAATTTACTCAGCCATCCGATATATTTCTCGCATCATTTATTTTGTGTTGAAGTCTACCGTTAGTCTCTACACACACAATCCTTCCACATACATCCCACTTTTGCATTTGCATCACAAATCTCTCACTGGCAGACAAGATGCCTGCGCTACGGCAATCGATCCATTTGCATCAATTTGCACAAATGGGATGCTCCCATCCTTCCCGCCTAATTTGGGGGCAGTTCTCCGGCCGCTAAAACTTGCGCTACAGTCAGCTTTACCTCTGGAAACGTAGATGACTGAATCTGCTGTTCTTCTGTAAAAGCGGTTTCCTCATACAGCCCCTCATTAAACTGCAAGACCGACACCTTTGATTTCAATGGGTCAACGATCCAATATTCTGGAATTCCCAGTGCAGCATACTCTGTACGCTTATAACGATAGTCACGTTTAACCGAGTCTGGACTAACAATTTCTACTGCTAACAAAGGGGGTGTTTCAAATACAACCGATGCTCCTCGCAGTTCTCTAGCCTGCTCCAATGTGGCAACACAAACATCCGTTAATCGCGACTTACGCAATCCGATCCTTACCCCTGCCTCCCGAAAACAAAGCCATGCTAGCTGAAGACGCTTAATCTCAGCATCAAAAACTTGTTCAATCAATTTAGCAATGAGGAAATGTTCTAGAAGCGGTGGATTCATTTCAACTAATACCCCATCCACCAGTTCAAAGCGTTTCTCTGTCCCGTCATCATAAACGGCATACTCTTCAAAACTCATCAAATTTGTTGCGATCGATGATGTCACGACAAGATGCCTCTCCGAATCCAGCAGCTTCTCTAATTTTGCCACCTCTGCCATCACAAACGCTGGCTTGTCGGGGAGTAAACAGAACGATCCGGAGTTTCACGCACCCTCAGAAGTACAGCGCAACCTTTCGCTCCTATTCTAAAAAGATCGCAATTTTCAGTGAAGAAGACTGCGAAGCCGCCAAATCAGCGTTATGATTAGCCTTGATATGATTCAGTTTGCCCTTTACGAGCATGGAGGGATTCGAACCCCCGACCCTCAGAACCGGAATCTGATGCTCTATCCACTGAGCTACATGCCCAAACATACTTTGTGAGTATAGCATTTCTACACCATTTATGACTCATTCTCCCTACAAGCTGTTGTTTGTTTGTCTTGGAAACATCTGCCGATCGCCCTCTGCGGAAAACCTGATGAACCACTTGATTGAGCAACGAGGCTTGCAAAACCAGATTGTGTGTGATTCTGCCGGAACCTCTGCCTACCATGTGGGGGAACCGCCCGATCAACGCATGGCAGCAGCAGCAGCAAAACGCGGCATCACCCTAAAGGGAAGGGCCCGCCAATTTCAGGAGCAAGACTTTGAAGCGTTTGACCTGATCTTGGCAATGGACAAGGAAAACTATCGCAATATTCTAGCCCTCGATCGACAGGGCCTTTACCGAGATAAGGTACGGCTGATGTGTGACTTTTGCCGTCATCATCGCGATCGAGAAGTTCCTGATCCATACTATGGCGGTTCTGATGGTTTTAGTTATGTCATTGATTTGCTTTTAGATGCCAGTGAAGGCTTGCTAGAGTATGTGCTAAATACTCAAGAAACGATCGCATGAGTAGATGCTTGAGGGAATCATTTTGTGAATTATGTCATTCCTGTAAAAGCAGCCGCATATCAACGGACAGAAGCATCTCCAGCCAGTTTAGAATGACAAATTAAATAACCTGAAAAGTTGCACTTATAGGGGCTTGGCAGTGCCAAGTCCTTGTCATTGAAAATTAGAATTTTACTGAGTTTGCATTTCTTAAAGAATTGAAGCCTGCTCGCTCAATTCCCAATATCATCCTTAAGAATGATGCCCGCGCTTTCCCATCATCGTTAAGTATTACGTGAGGCTTACTCATTTAGGCTGGTAAACTCAGGAGTATTTTTGTGGTCGCGAAAATCGAGTGGCTTCCTGATGCTGCTGCGGCTAAAAATAGCTCATGATGCAGAGATGCTGAATAAACGTGATTAAGGGAATAATGGATGGATTTTGTATCTGATACGGTCGTGCTATCGCGGATGCAGTTTGCGCTGACTGCCAGCATCCACATGTTGTGGCCCACCCTAACCACAGGCGTGGGAATTTATTTAGTGATTATTGAAGGCTTGTGGTTAAAAACTCGCAACACAGACTATTATTATCACGCTCGATTTTGGGCAAAGCTATACGCGCTAAATTTTGGGGTGGGCGTTGCCACTGGCATTCCCATGGAATTTCAGTTTGGTACGAATTGGGCCCCCTTTTCTGAAGCAACAGGCAATTTCTTTGGCAGTGTCATCGGGTTTGAAGCATCCTGGGCCTTTATGCTGGAAGCAGCCTTTTTGGGTATTATGCTGTTTGGCTGGGAGCGAGTGAACCCAGCAATTCACTATCTTTCTACCATTCTGGTGGCGATCGGCGCGAACTTATCAACCGTGTGGATTTTAACGGCCAATTCCTGGATGCAATCACCTGCTGGCGGAGAAATGGTTGACGGTAAGTTCATCGTTCATGATTACTTTCAGGCGATCGCGAATCCATTCATGGCAAAAAGCGTTCTGCATATGTTCCTGGCAACATTAGAAACATCGCTCTTTGTGATTGGTGGAATTAGTGCCTGGTATATTCTCAAACAGCGTCATACTGGATTCTTTGCCAAGTCTTTCAAAATTGCCCTTGCTGCTACTATTGCGATCGCCCCTCTACAAATTTATGCCGGTCATCTCAGCGCAGAGCAGGTTTATCACTACCAGCCCGCAAAACTAGCAGCAATGGAAGCCCAGTGGAACACGATTCCGGCCGGACAATCTGCAAGCTGGAGTCTGCTTGCTTTACCCAATAACCTGACGGAGCAAAACGACTGGGAACTTGCAATTCCCAATGGGTTGGGCTACATTTTGGAGCTCAAAGAGAAGCTGACGGAACCCGTTCTCGGCTTGAAAGAGTGGGAACCTCAAGATCGCCCTCGTCTCGTTGGTCTCATTTACTACGCCTTTCGCACAATGGTTGGTATCGGGTTCCTTCTGGCGGGGTTAATGGCTGGCACAGTTCTGTTCTGGCTGTTGGGCAAGCTTTCAGAGGAAAATATTACTCAGCAACGCTGGCTGATGTGGGTGTGGATGTTTGCTGCCCCTTTGGGATTTGTGGCGATCGACACAGGATGGATTGTCAGATGTGTTGGACGGCAACCCTGGACGCTCTACAACCAAATTCGCACCGTTGACTCCGCATCTCACATTCCTCCTAGCAACGTTCTGGTATCCCTCACGGCCTTCACCATCACTTACCTCTTACTGCTCGTTGCCTACATGTATTTCGGTAGTCGCATCATCCGTCGTGGCCCCCGATTTGACCTACTAATACCGGGCACTGACCCCAACAAGCCTGCTATCAAAACGGCCCCAGGCGAGTTTGTATCCGACGAGCGACCCGTAGAAGCCCAGCAGTAAAAGACGCTAAAAGACACTCCAACAAGATGCAGAGAGACATGGAATGGAGACACTAGAATATTTTTTGCCGCAAGTATGGTTCGGCATCTTAGCCCTCTTTCTCTTCCTTTATGTGATGTTAGATGGGTTCGATTTGGGAGTGGGAATTTTGTCTTTGACCTCTTCAACTGAAGAACGTCGAGGCATTCTTATGACCAGTCTGAGTAACATTTGGGATGCGAATGAAACCTGGCTAGTGTTGATGGGAGGGGGGCTATTTGGGGCATTTCCCCTCGCCTATAGCACCATTCTCAGTGCCCTTTATATCCCAATTATTTTGATGGTATTTGGCTTTATTTTTCGTGCCGTTGCCTTTGAATTTCGAGAACAAGCCACCCGCAAATTTGTTTGGAATTTATCCTTTGGGATAGGAAGTTTCATGGCAGCTTTGGGGCAAGGGTTTGCGCTGGGTGCAGTATTAAAAGGAATTCAGGTTGATGAAGCTGGACATTTTATTGGCGGAACCTGGGATTGGTTAAGCTGGCAAACGATACTCGTCGCTTTAACCCTGATTCAGGGTTATGTTTTGATTGGTTCAACCTATTTAGTTTGGAAAACAACCGACGAGTTGCAGACCACCCATTACCGAACAGCCAAAATTGCTGCCTGGACTACCTTAATTGGTGCAATTTTTATTACAATTTCCACTCCCATTTTTTACGAAAGTGCCAGAGAAAAGCTATTTCAAGAACCGCTGATCTACATTTTTGCCATCATTCCGATCGCAGGAGTTGTGTTGATTTGGCAACTGCTATCAAGCTTGAACCGTAAGGAGGAACGCGCTCCTTTTATTTGGACAATTTTGCTATTTGTGTTGACGTTCATTGGGTTAGCGTTGGTCGTTTTTCCCTACATCATTCCCACTCGCATCACCATCTACGAAGCATCAGCCGATCCAAGTTCGCTGGTCATCATGATTATCTTCATCGGCTTCTTAATTCCCGTTATGCTGTTCTACAACCTTTACCAGTACATTGTTTTTCGCGGCAAAATTACAACGGAACACTACGGTGAAGGATGAGTCTGTGAATGTTTAATCTCATCTCTGCTTTACGGCATACAAGTTTAAGTTATACCCACAGCAGGACGCGATCGAACTTGTTCTTGCCTAAGGTAAAAGAAGTAAAACTGCTCGTAAAAATGTAGATGAAATAGCTTATCGTAGACATTTTCATTACTACTACAATCCCTCGATTTCGAGAGATGAAAGAGCAGCCAAAAGAGAGACGGAGCAGATTTAACATGGCGCAAGAACTCAACAGTAAAAAAG